>JAWWCR010000284.1:0-1793 GCA_033720355.1 Gemmatimonadota bacterium | reverse complement strand
GCGGATCGCGTCCACGAGGGGTCGCACGTACGCGGGGTCGACACCGGCCATCGCCTCGTACCGCTCGAGCGTCTCGATGGCCTGTTCGTCGTCGCCCTCGTGAAGGTGGTAGAGATACACACCGATCCCGGCCCCGTGGAGACCGAGGTCGAGCGTTCGCTGGCCATGGAGTCGGCTCTCCTCCCACTGGCCGAGGTTGCGGTAGGAATCGGAGAGCCAGTGTGCGACCGCCCCATCGAGAGGGTCGAGCTCGGCCGCCCGCAGCAGCACCTCGTTCGCGGCGCGGGTGCGCCCCACGTCGGTGAGGAGCGTCCCGTAGCGCAGGTACGGGAGCGCGTCGCCCGCCCCCGCCTCGATGGCCCGGATAAGACTGCGCTCGCCCTCGGCCCACCGCGTCTGCACGGTCCGCAGCCACCCCAGAGCTCCGTGGGCCGCGGGTAGCTGTGGATCGATCTCGAGTGCTCGATCGGCTGCTTCTTCTGCCAGAGCCAGTAGCTCGGGAGAGGCCCCCGCCGACTGGATGTCCCTCTGCACGTACGCCCACGAGAGTGCGGCCCATGCACGGGCGAACTCGGGATCCCGCTCGACGGCCGCCTCGAGCAGCTCGACGGCGAGCGGCACGTCGCGCGAGTTGTGAAACTGATACAGGCCCTGCAGGAACAGCTCGTACGCCTCGAGGTCATCGGTGGGGCGCTCGCGGTGCCCGAGCCCCGGCTGGTCCAGGCCTGCCGCCCCCGGCAGCGCCTGCACGATCGACGATGCGATTCCCTCCTGGATCGCGAAGATGTCCTCGAGCTCGCGCTCGTATGTCTCGGACCAGACGTGCGAATCGGTGTCGACGTCGATCAACTGAGCCGTGATCCGCACGCGGTTGCCCACTTTCCGGACGCTGCCCTCCAGCACCAGATCCGCCTGAAGCCGGCGTCCGATCTCCGAGATCGGCGTATCCCCACCCCGAAACGTGAACGCCGAGGTACGCGACGGGACGCGGAGACCCGGGATGCCCGCGAGCGCGTTGAGGATCTCCTCCGACACGCCGTCGCTGAAGTACTGGTTCGCCGGGTCCGCGCTCATGTTCTCGAACGGAAGGACCGCGATGGAGAGCCTGTCGTCGGTGACCGGAAGAACTCCCTCCGCGGACTCCACGTCCGGGGATCCCGCCGTGGACGAATCGCCGGACGACCGCTCACCGACGAGCGCCACGACTCCTCCGCCGACGGCGAGCAGAGCCGCCAGGATGACGATCTCCATGCCGCTCACGCGCTGGCGACCACGCTCGCCGTGGTACCAGGCCAGGAGCATCGTCGCGACGAAGCCGACGACGAGGGCCACGTCGATCGTGCGGGCCACGGCGACGGTGAGCCCCCAGCGATCGCCGAAGACGTCGAGCACCTGAAGCACGAGCCACGCCCCCGCCAGGTAGGCCACGGCCCACTGGAAGATCTTTCGCTCGCTGAGGCGCTGGTAGAGGGAGGCCATGACGGCTCGGCCCAACCGTTCGCAGTCGATGTCAAGGTCCGCATGATCGTAGCGGGGCCTCTCGGCCGTCGCTCGCGAGGAGAGGCCGCACGATGGCTCTCCTGCGCCCCATGGGCCACGTGTCTTGGGCAGAGCACAGACGCGTCCCTAGATTCCATGCATGCACCCGAACGAGCTGATCCCGAAGCAGGCCGAGTCCGCCGAGAGCCCCGACGCCCTCGAAGAGCTCGCCGAGCGAGAGTTCACGGCGCTCGGCCGTCGAGCCCGCCGGGTCGAGGGCCTCCGCAAATCGACCGGCAAGGAGATCTACACCG
>JAWWCR010000283.1:0-2064 GCA_033720355.1 Gemmatimonadota bacterium | reverse complement strand
GCTCCCCGCACCAGGATGTCGCCGCCCATCAGCAGGTATACGAACCCGGCGAACAGGTAGAGGTAGGTGAGCGCCACGTCAGCCCTCTGTCCCCCCGTCACTCGGGCGCGAGGGCGGCCCGGCTCCCGGCACGGCGATCTCCTGACGGTCGAGCGCCTTGCGAGCGGCCTCCACGTCGGCGACCAGATCATCGTCCGAGATCGAGACGTCTCTTACCGTGAGCGCATCCGCCATGCGGTTGAACACGCGGGCCAGGACGCCGACCTCATCGCGGGTCCGCACCCGGGCGCGCGCCGCGGTCTCGCCCCCGACGATGCGGTTGGCGACGTCCACCAGCTCGTGGATGGGACGGGTCAGGTGCAGACCGAGCAGGATGCCGCCCAGGATGCCGAACGCCGAGAGCGAGAGCGCCAGCCGGATGATGCCGGTGCGGAGATCGTGGATCGGGCGTTCCTCCTCCTCGGCGTCGACCTTCACGACGATCCCCCAGCCCGGACCCGGGAGGTGCCGCGTCGCGGCCCACACCCGCTCGCCCCGGTAATCGAACAGACCCTCCGATGTGCGGATGTCGCGTCCGTCCGCGGCGATCAACGCCGGATCGCCACCACGGTCGGGCTCCGTGATCACCGATCCCGCAGGCAGTCCCGGGTGACGCACCGGGTGGAGTACCCGCGCCCCGTCGGGCGTTCGCTGCACGATCATGGTCTCTCCCGTCTGACCGAGCCCCGTCACATCATCCTTCAGGGCGAGCAGCTCCGCGGCGCTCAACCGGGCGACGAGCCAGCCGACGCGCCCCGAGTCGGCGTCGTGCATGGGGGCCAGATAGCGCACCTGCCGCCGCCCGTCCTCCGTCGTCTCCAGACCGAGCAGCACGGGACCGGTCGCGGCGTCGGCCCGCCCGGTCGCCTCATCCGGGAGCGTAAGCCCGTTCGCCGAGCCCTCGGTGGGATCGGTCCAGCTCGCCGCCACGGGGGCGCCCGAGGCATCGAAGAGTGCGAGGTAGTCGACCGATCTCACGGCGGCGCGCGCATCGTCGAGGATGCGATTCATCGTCTCGCGCTCGGCGCCGTTACCCGTGCGCGCCCAGGCCGCGAGGCTCAGGCGGAGCTGCGTGCGGCTCGCAATCAGCTGCACCCGGTCGGACCACGCCTGGACGACGTTCTCGAGGTCCTGGCGCCGGCTCTCGGCGACCGCGTCGAGCTTCTCGAGCTCGGTCTCCATGAGCAGCGCACCCGCCTGCCGGTACCCGAACGTCCCGAGCGCCGCCATCGAGCCGAGCGAGATGCCGACGAGCGCGAACACGAGCTTCGTACGAAGATCCATGCCCGGAACATGGCGAACCGCCGTGCGTTGGGCAGCCGCCGGACGTGGAACGCTGCGCTAGCCGTCGTCGAGGAGCCCCTGGAGGCTGTCCCACAGCGTGTCGACGCCCTCGCCCGTTCGCCCGCTCGTGGCGAGCACCTGCTCGTCGTCGATCCCGAGGCGGTCGCGTAGCGCCCCCACCGCCCGGCGCCGTCCCGAGCGGTTCAGCTTGTCCGACTTGGTCATTGCGAAGAGGGTGGGGGTGCCGGTCTCGGCCAGGTACTCGATCATCCGCTCGTCATCCGCCGTCACGCCGCGTCGGGCGTCGATGAGCAGGACGATGCCGAGCAACTCGGGCGTGTCGGAGAGGTAGGACTCGATGAGCGGCCCCCAGCGCTCGCGGACCGACCGCGGGGCCTTCGCGAAGCCGTAGCCCGGCAGATCGACGAGCAGAAAGCGGTCGTCGATCCTGAAGAAATTGATCTCCTGGGTTCGTCCGGGCTTCTTGGACGTACGGGCGAGGCTCTTGCGGCCGACGAGCCGGTTGAGAAGGGTCGACTTGCCGACGTTCGAGCGTCCGGCGATGGCGATCTGGGGAAGCCGTGCCGGGGACGGCTGTCCGGGTGCGGCGATGGCGCCCACGAACTCGGCGGATCCGACGGGAGGGCGACGACTCATGACCGGGGCGCGGGGCGGGCCCGCGAGACTGCGTCGAGCAGCCCGCTACGCTTCCTTGCGCTCGGCCTCGGGCTCGAGGATGAG
>JAWWCR010000282.1:0-2159 GCA_033720355.1 Gemmatimonadota bacterium | reverse complement strand
CGGCGAGACCGCCCCACCCATGCCGCGCCGACGGCGCAGAACGCCTCGTAGTCGATCAGCGCCGGGGCGGACGCGACATGGTCGCCGCACCAGTCGCACGCGGGGTCGCGCTCCACCCGGAACGTGCTGAACGACGCGGTGAGCGCGTCGTAGTGGAGCAGCTTCCCCACGAGCGGCTCGCCGACGCCGAGCAGGAGCTTGACCGTCTCGACCGCCTCGAGCGTCCCGATCACCCCGGGCAGGACGCCCAGCACGCCGGCCTCTGCGCACGACGGCGCGAGCTCCGGCGGGGGCGGCTCGGGGTAGAGGCACCGGTAGCACGGGCCCGGCGATTCGGCGCCCGGCCAGAACACCGACACCTGGCCCTCGAACCGGTAGATGCTGCCGTGGACGTTCGGGGTCCCGAAGCGCACCGACACGTCGTTCACCAGGTACCGCGTGGCGAAGTTGTCGCTCCCGTCGACGATCACGTCGTATCCCGCCATCAGCCGTTCGGCGTTCTCGCTCGTCAGCCGCTCGGCGAACGTGTTCACCTCGATGTCGGGGTTGAGCGCCAGCAGCCGCTCGCGGGCCGAGTCGACCTTCGGAGTCCCCACGCGGTCGTCGGTGTGGAGGATCTGTCGCTGGAGGTTGCTGCGATCCACGACATCGTCGTCGATGATGCCGAGCGTGCCGACACCCGCCGCGGCCAGATAGAACGCGGCCGGCGAGCCGAGTCCCCCCGCACCGATCATGAGGACGCGGCTTCGCCGCAGGGCGAGCTGGCCCGCCTCCCCGACCTCGGGGATCAAGACGTGGCGGCCGTACCGCTCGCGCTCGCTCGCCCCGAGCGTCTCGGGGACCTCGACCGGCAGACCGTCGCTCTTCCAGCGGGCGAACCCGCCCTCCATCGACCGCACGTCGGTGTAGCCGAGGCGGCGCAGGTCGTCTGCGGCGAGGAGCGACCGCACCCCGCCCGCGCACATGAGGACGAGCGGGGTGTCGAAGTCCTCCGCGTGCTCCTCGATGCGGAGCTCCAGATAGCCGCGTACGAGCCAGCGCGCGCCGAGCGGCGTGCCGGCCGCGACCTCGTCCGCTTCGCGCACGTCCACCAGGAGAGCGCCGGCCCTCTGGAGCGCGAGCGCCTCCTCCGGCGTGACCTCCGGGATCTCGGCGCGCAGCTCGGCGAGTCGGCGGTCCTTCGCGGCTCGGCCACCCGCTACGGCCGGGAGGACGGCGATGACGTCGCCCTCCGCGACCCGCGCGTCGAGGTCCTCGTCGGTCCGCAGGCTGCGCTCGCCGAGAAAGACGTTCACGAACCGGCGCCGGCTTCCGTCGGCGTCCAGTATCGAGCCGCGGATCCCCTCGTACCGATCGGCAAGCCCCTCGAGGACCCCGCGAACCGTGGTGCCCCGCACACGGACCTCCGCCTCGCCGCCCACGAACGCTCTGAGCGGGGTGGGGATCCGCACCACGACCGAGACGTCCTTCGCACCCGCACCGACACCGCTCATGAGATCATCTCCTCTTCCCTGAATTCACCATCATCGAACCTCCACGCCCGCATCGCGGCGACGACGCTCCCGGATACCGAGACGATCAGATACGCGTAGCCCGGCCACGCACGGCTGCGATCGGTCTCGGACGGGACGGCCGGCGAATCGGGGTGCGAGTGCCAGAACCCCACGATCTCGAGCCCGGCCGCGCGCGCGTCGCGATCGGCCTCCATGAACGCCTGCGGGTCGAGCTCGTAGCGATCCGCCGCGCGCTCGACCTCGAGGTTCGCCGCCTGCCTGACCTCCGTGACGACGACCTCCTCCGGCAGCTGCTCGCCGATGAGGATGCCACAGACCTCGCTCGGGTAGCCCGAGCGGGCCCAGCGTGACACCCGGCCCCACAGATCGACCCGTAGCCTGAGCCGCGTACTCTCTCGCGGAGACTCGGGCCATCGACCCCGCGCTTCATGGCTGACGAGGTGCATGGCGACATCTCTCCTCTCTCCCCCGCGTCGCGGCGGGGGATGAAAAAAGCCCTCTCCTTTTTGGGGAGAGGGCCGATTCGAAAGCGTCTTCCGCGAGTTCTCGATCCGATCTACGGGTCCGCGTGAGGTGCATGCGCGCGCCCGCCCCTCCCCGAGTGGGAGCAGCTACAGGAGCAGGTCGAGCAACACATTTTGCGGT
>JAWWCR010000281.1:0-2450 GCA_033720355.1 Gemmatimonadota bacterium | reverse complement strand
CCGCGGCCCCGCCGGCGTTTACCGGGTGTGAGGCCCGGCGGCGTGGGGATTCGGTCGGCGGGGGCACCACAGAACGCGACCCTGGCATCCTGACGCGTTCGCTCCCGACGGCCTCCGCGTCCGTCGGGCCTCGCTTCATCCGAAGTCCGGTCCTTTCTCGCCCGGGTCGCCGCGCACGCGCGATTCGGCCCACGCCAGATCCTCGGGAGTGTCTATCCCGCGGCACATCACGGCCAGCCGGTCGGGTCCGAGATCCCCGACCGACGACACGCGGCGCACCGACAGAGCGGCGAGGAGGTCGGCGAGCGCCGGACCCCGCCCCTGGTCGGGATCGCGGGCGAGGGGCCGCTCGCCTAGAAGGCGCGCCGTCTCGACCACGGACGTCCGGTAGGCGGCACACAGCGATTGATCGCGTCCATCGACGACCGGCACCACGGCGTCGACCTGCGGCGAGGCACCGAGGGCCTCCAGGAGCCCGACGATGAGGGCCGGGTCGACGAACGGAAGATCCGCCGCCAGTACGCCGACGATCCCTTCGGAGACGGCGCCGAGCCCGGCGACCAGCCCCGACACGGGCCCCGCCAGCCCGGGGTCGTCCTCCACGATCCGCACGCGGTCGGGCAGAACGACTGCCTCCGCCGTCGCCCGGTCGGCGAACGCCGCCCGGTCGCGCACGCACACGATGACCCCGCCTGCACCGTCGGTCAGCCCGCCGTCGTCGAGGTCGAGGGCCCGACACCCCGCCGCGATGACGCGTTCGAGGACGGACACTCCGCCCAGTCGGACCCACGGCTTGCTGCGTCCGAGACGCCTCGACCGGCCGCCCGCGAGGATGACCACCGAGCGGCTCACCTCGAGCTGGCGGCCTCCGCCATCAGCCGGGCCACCCGGGTGCGGATCTCATCGCGAATGATCCGCATCTCGTCGAGCGGCAGATCCGCGGGATCCGGAATCGCCCAGTCTTCGCGTCGGGCGGCCGGCACATGCGGACATGCGTCGCCGCACCCCATCGTGACCACCGCCGCGTAGGGCCCCGCCGGGATGTCATCGATCGCGGTCGATCGGTGGGTGGACAGGTCGTACCCGAGCTCGGCCATCGCCTCGGTCGCCATCGGGTTCACGACCCCGGAAGGACTCGAGCCGGCGCTGTACGCCTCCACCTCCTCCGAACCGAGCATTCGGGCGAACGCCTCGGCCATCTGGCTCCGGCACGAGTTCTCCACACATACGAACAGCAGCTTCGTCTTCGACAAGCGGTAAACGCTCCCCCGCCGGCTAGCCCTCCCCGGCATCGTCGTTCTGGTCTTCCGACTCCTCGTTCGAATCGGACTCGTCATCTCCGAACTCGGCCCCGGTGAGATCGAACTGCGGGATCTTCAACCCCGTCAGGTCGACCGTCTCGTCGGCCGGCGTAACCTCGCTCAGGAACTCCACGACCGCCTCGCACTCGAAGTGTCGCGCCCACTCGAGCGGGGTCGCATCGAACTGATGATCGCGCACCGTCGTGTCGGCCCCGGCCTCCACGAGGGCGACCACGGCGCTCAGGGCGCCGTGGCTCGCCGCGGGGTGGAGAGCCGTCAGGCGGTTGTCCCACCAGTCCTGCACCGTATCGGGGTTCGCCCCGTTCTCGAGAAGCCAGCGCACCGCCTCGGCATGGTCGTTCTCCGCCGCGTACATCAGCAGCCGTCCGTACCGTGCCTTCGGGGCCAGCGCGCCCGGCTCGCCCTCGAGCGCGACCGCCGCCGCCTCGAGGTCGCCTCTCGCCAGCGCGGCCGACAGATCATCCCCTACCCCGGTGGCCTCGAGTCGCGCCACCAGATCGGGCCTTCCACGGAACGTAGCGACGGCGAGGGGGCTGAGACCCAGCCAGTCGAGCGCCTCCGCGTCGGCCCCGGCGTCGAGCAGCGTTTCAACGGCCTCGACCGAACCCTGTCCCACGGCGTAGTGCAGCGGGCACTCGTAATGCTCCCACCGGCTCAGCCGCTCGTCGATGGCTGCGGGAGTCGCCTCGAGGAGGGCGCTCAGCGCCGAACCGTCATCCAGGGCGATCAGGGGGAAGATCCGTGGCGGCGCCCCGGACCGCAGGAGCCAGCGCGCGACGTCTTCACGCAGCTCACCGAGCGTCGCCCACCCGAGCGGGCCCCAGCCGTGCAGGTCGTCGCGGTCGGCGGGGTCCGCGCCCCGTTCCACGAGGAGCTTCGCCACACCGAGATCGCCGCGGTCGGCGGCCCAGTGCAGCGGCGTCGCGTTGTCCGCGCCATCGCGCGCCATCACATCGGCCCCCAGATCGAGCAGGGCCTCCACGACGAGACGCTCGCCCGCGATGACGGCCCGGTGAAGGACGGTCTGCTCGGCCCACCCGAACCGCGCATCCAGAAGCTCGGGAGCCGCCCCGACCGCCTCGAGCACGGCCGGCCAGTCTTCCTCCGCGAGCAGGGCCGCGAGCGCTT
>JAWWCR010000280.1:0-2696 GCA_033720355.1 Gemmatimonadota bacterium | reverse complement strand
TCGATCGCCGGCGCCCGGGTACCGGAGCCTCCCCAGGGCGCAGCCACGCTCGTACCCGAGCCGCCGGGCGCGCGGCCCGCGGGGTGGTTCGGGTTCGCGCTCGCCTGCTCGGGGTGCGGGTGGGCCCGCGAGGCCGGGGACGAGAACGCCCGCTGGGAGTCACGCGAACCGCCGGTCATCCGGTCGGTGGAGCCGGGCGGACCCGCCGACGTGGCCGGACTGCGGCGCGGCGACCGGATCGCCGCGATCGACGGGCTGTCGATCACCTCGCGCGAAGGCGGATCCCGTCTGGGCTCCGCTCGTCCAGGAGAGCGGGTCGTCCTGGAGGTCGAGCGCGACGGGTCGACGGTCCGGGCGGACGTGACGATCGCGACCCGCCCCACGCCGCGGGCTCCCGGCGCCCCCGAGCCGACTGCGGCCCCCGGAACGGGTGCCTCGCCGACACCCCCGCCGGCGGGACAACCGGCCCCGGCTCCGGTCGCGCCGCCCGAGCCGGTCCTGCGTTATGAAGGCCGGTTGGGCGATGTCCGGATCGAGGTGTCGGGCCAGCCGGTGGTCGTCCTCGAGTCGGGTGACGAGCTGGAGCTCCTGATCGGCGGGACCCGGGTTCGGCTGCGTCTCGACCCGTCGGACCGGTAGCGCGCCCTCAGCGCAGACACCACGGCTCGTGGATCTCGCACAGACGCGCGAGCAGCCGGGCGTGCTCCTCGGCGTACGCGGCCCGCTCCCGCTCGCCGACCGCCACGACGATCATGCCGTGCGGATCGGGCATCGACGGCCGCATCACCGGATAGCGAAGGTCCGGTCCCGCGCCGACGTCGGCGCCCGAGACGTGCGGGGCGAAGAACATGTAGTGCGGAAACGAGAACGACCGGACGGTCGCGTCCGACTCGGTGCGCACGAACGCGCGCACCACGGGGGACAGCATGTAGCCGACACCCGTGCGCGCGGGGGTCTCGTACTCGCCGCGCTCGAACCCCTCTCTCAGCTTGCGCTGCGCCTCGGGGGCGGCGACGCCCTCGGCCCGCCAGCGGCCAAGATCCAGATAGGCCTTGAGCTGCGCGTTCCGCGCCGCGTCGTCGAACGCGACGGGGATGAGGAAGTCCCGCGGGTACTCCTCGAACGTGAAGGCCGCCCAGCGGACGGCGGGGTCGTCGCGACCCACGAGCGCGTGGAAGCCGTTCGTCCCCTCGACCGCGACCCGGTATCCGCCATCGGCGTCGTACACGTAGACCGTCGCCCCGTCGCGCAGGTACGGCGGGAGGGCGCTCCGCGCGAGCTCGATCTCGAGCGACTCGGGGAGCGCGATGACCTGGTTCGGGGGTGCGCTCTCGAGCCGGCCGGACGCGGTGACGGACGCCATGGCCGCGAGCGCGGCGCCCAGGGCGAGACGGGATCCTGCGCGATGCGACGGTCGCCCTCCCCGACGGGCGGTCGCGGCTGCTGAAGCGGGCGAAACGATGGACATGCCGGTCCTCCTCCATGAGGTGACTGCCGTGGCGGCCCTCTGCCACGACCACCGCTTGGACGAGTCCCGGGCCCCCGGTTATCCCAGGGGCGATTTGCCTACCTGAGCGACGCCGTCAGATCCCGGATCGCCCCGGCCAGCAGGCCCATCCGCCGCGGGTCGCCCGCGCCGGACGCCCGACCCGCCGCCTCGATCTCACCCGCCATCTCGTCGAGCTCGGCGAGCGTCGCGTTCCGGTCGGGCCCCGCCGCTTGCTGCTCGGCCCGCTCCAACAGCGCCTCGAGCGCCTCGGCCTGACCAGCCTCGATGTTGTCGCCGCGCTCCAGCTGGATCAGATACGACCGCACGACGGCGAAGCTCGGCTCCCACTCGATCTTCGGCTGGTGCTGGGCGTTGAACTCAGACATGCGCACCGACATGGCCGCGTCGATCTCGGCCTGCGAGAGGTGCTCGCTCGGGGTGAGCCGGAGGACGTCGATCCCGCGCGCGATCTCGGCGCCGTAGATGTGGCCGTTGTGCCAGTAGGTCGACCAGTAGCCGCCCATCAGCATCTCGACGGGGTCGATGGGGCCGCGGTCGAAGTACGCGATCTCGAACGGGTTCGCCGGGTCGGTGAAATCGAAGATCGACACGCCGCCCTGATACCACGCCTGAACCTTGATGTCGCGCCCGGGCACGGGGATGAGCGAGCCGTTGTGCGCGACGCAGTTCTCCTGATCGGTCTGCGGGACGGGGAGCTTGTAGTACCCGGCCAGCTCGAGCCGGCGGTTCTCGAGACGGAACAGCGCGTTCGCGCCCCACTCCTTCGGGTCGGATCCGCGGCACCGCGGCGCGCCGCCCCCGCCCCACTCGTCGGTGAAGATGACGGACGTGCCGTCGTTGTTGAACGTCGCGGAGTGCCAGTACGCGAAGTTGGGGTCGCTGACCTCGTCGATCCGTACCGGGTTCACGGGGTCGCTGATGTCGAGCAGGATTCCGTTCCCCGAGCACGCGCCGGCGGCGAGGCCCAGCGCCGGATACACGGTGATGTCGTGGCACCGGTCGGTGATCCGGGTCTCCTGCGTGCCCTCGCCGTGATCGCCGCCCTCCCACAGACCGGCGATGTCGCCGTCCTCGCTCGCGAAGATCCGCGGCATGCTGACGATCTCGGCGCGCTCGGGCGCGCTCGCGGGCACCTCGATGACCTCGATCCGGAACCGGGACGTGTTCGGGTCCTCCTCGGGGTCGA
>JAWWCR010000279.1:0-3115 GCA_033720355.1 Gemmatimonadota bacterium | reverse complement strand
CGGTTCATCACGTACAGATGTGTGAGCTGGTAACCCTGGAAGCGGTCGTCCATGCCGAAGTAGGCGATGTGCCGGCCGTCGGGCGACGCGACCGGCGCGTCGTCGGGTCCGTCGCGGTCGGTGAGCTGGCGAACCGCCCCGTCGGACACGCGCACCTCGAACACCTCCGTGTCGGCGACGAAGATCTCCTCCTCGCTCGGCGTCGGGTCCCGGGAGAGAAGCAGGTACTCGCCGTCGTGGCTCCACGAGAACGCCGCCCCGCCGATCCCGATACCACCCCAGTGCGTGTCGCCGCTCGTGATCTGCCGCGGCGTCCCCCCCTCGGCGGGCACGACGAACACGTGCTGGAACCCGTGCGGCAAATACCCCATCTGGTCGAACCGGTAGACGAGTCGCTCGACGACCCGCGCCGGCTCGGCCCACTCGGCCCCCGGCGGCGGCTCGGGCATCCCCTCGATCGACGGCGCGGGCGCGGGGACGAGCTTGCCGAACGCGATGTGCCGCCCGTCGGGCGACCACGCGATGTTCGACGGCGCCTCGGTCAGGTTCGTGATCTCGGACGTCTCCCCGGTGTCCATCCACCGCACGTGGATCTGGGCGGTCCCGCCCCGGTCGGACACGAACGCCAGCCTGGTACCATCGGGAGACCAGCGCGGCGATCCGTCGCCATGGTCGCCGCTCGTCAGCGGCCGGTGCCCCGTCCCGTCCGTCCCGACGATCCACAGGTTCGAGAACCGGCCATCCGTCATGACGTCGGCGCGCTGGCGGACGTAGACCACCTGTCGGCCGTCGGGGGAGATCTGCGGATCGGCGACGGTCTCGAGATCGAACAGATCCTCCACCTGGAGTGGCGTCCGCTCCGCACCCGGCTGCGCCGCGGCCGGCCCCGCGAGGCACAGGGCCAGCGACGCGCCGATCAGTCCATGGACGTACGGGGGAAGGCGACGAGTGCGGGACAGACGCATCTGGGATCCTCCGCGACCGAGATGAGGCGTTGCGTGACACCGAGCTGCCGCCGGGATGATAGACGCGGGCTCTGCCGGCGGGCCAGCCGCCGCCTTCCGCGGCCGTCTACGCGCCGACGGTGCGGCTCCGGCGCTCGAGGAGGAGCACGTCGCGCCACCGCCCGGCGAGTCGCCCGAGCCGCTCACGCGTGCCGACGACCCTGAACCCGCACTTCTCGTGGATGCGGACGCTGGCCGTGTTCTCGGCGAAGACCCCGGCCTGGAGGGTCCACAGCCCGGCTTCCTCGGAGGCCTTCACCAGGGCGTCGAGCAGACGCGTCCCGACACCCCGGCCCCTGGCGTCGTCGGCCACGTAGACGCTGATCTCGCCGACCCCGCCGTATACGCAGCGGTCCGACACCGGCGTGAGCGCCGCCCACCCGGCGACCTCGCCGTCGACCTCCGCCACGATCCGGCAGCGATCGAGGTGCTGCTCGTCCCACGACTCCCAGGTCGGCACGTCGGTCTCGAACGTGGCGTTCCCCGTCGCGAGCCCCTCGGCGTATATGGCCGAGACGCGGGGCCAGTCGTCGGGCAGCATCGGCCGGAGCGCGAGCCCATCGGCCGCGTTCACGGGTCCATCCCCGGCGCCTTCGGGTGACGCGGCTCGTAAAGACCCATCTCCGACCCGTCGGGCAGCGAGATCGCGGTGAGCCGTCCGAACCCGAAGTCCTGTATCTCGCCGCATTCGACGCCCTTGCCGCGGAGCTCCTCGATCGCCGCATCGACATCGTCGCACATGAGGTACATCTCGTGCTTCGCGCCCTCCCGCTCGTCCATCACCGGGTGCATCGCGACCTCGCCCGGCGGCAGCGCGAAGATCAGCCAGCCCTCGCCGGCATCGACGTGCGCGAACCCGAGGGTGTCGCGGAAGAACGTGCGGAGCGCCTCGGCGTCGGGGCTGAACAGGATGGTGTGAACTCCCGTGATCATGTCACCTCCATCGGTCTGTGCGGGTCGTCGCGACCGCTCCGCCGTATCGCCGCCCGTCACGCACGCAGCTTCCGCACGATCTCCTCGGCGGCGGCCTCCGGCGACAGATCGGTCGTATCCACCGCGATCCGGCGCGCCTGACCGGGCGGTTCGAGTCGGTGGATCGTACCGTCGTCGAGCAGAGCATCAAGAAGCTCCGCCGAGGCGAGCTTGCCGAACCTCCGGCGCTCGGGGTCCTCGACCCGGCGTCTGATCTCATCGGGCTCGCAGGCCACCTCCACGAACACCATCTCGCCGCCCGCCCGCTCCACCGCTTCGCACGCGCGGGCCACGAACCCCTCGGGCACGGTGCGCTCCGCCGCGAAGGTGAAGATCAGCCCGTCCAGCCCGGCGCGGGCGGACCGCTCGAAGGCCTCCAGCCAGATGTGCTCGCGCAGATCGACGAACTCGTCGGAGCCGAACTCGAACAGCGTCGACACGAGGTCGACCGTCAGGTGGTTGTGGAACAGAGGGTAGCCCGTGAGCCGCTCGAGCTCGCGGCCCACCGTGAACTTCCCCGCTCCGGGGAACCCGTGGAGGAAGAGGAAGATCACGGACCCTCCGACTCGATCTCGAAGTCGAGGTTCACCGGTGTGGCGAGCATCCCCGGGGGCCGCTGGTAGACGCCGCCCACGACCGTGTTCGTCACCGCGGCCGTGGGGGTCGCGTCGGGCGCGGGCTCGACGACGAGCCCGTCGAGCCACAGCTCGCCGTCGCCGCTGATCATCGCCCCGTACAGGATCGTCACGCTCTCGGGCGGAACGTCGAGGACGATCTCCTGTCTCGTCCAGTCGGTCTCGTCGGAGAGCCGCCGATCCTCGGCGTTGTCGACCGCGATCTGCGCCGCCTCGCCGTCGATGATCCCATCGACGCGCATCCAGAGCCCGCCGGATCCCAGATCATCGCTCCGCAGATGGCCGGCGAGCCTGATCCGTTGGCCGCGGTACGGCGTCGCGTCGATCATCTGGACCGTGACGGCCCACTCGCTGTTCCGGCGGTTCCCCCGGGCCTCGAGACGCATGCTGGCCTCGCCCGAGAACGCGACATCGCGGTCGAGCCGCATACGGTAGCGGTCCGCGTTCGGACCGCTCAGCAGCCACCCGGCGGGTTCCTGGGCGCAGGCGGGTAGCGGGAGCCAT
>JAWWCR010000278.1:0-3178 GCA_033720355.1 Gemmatimonadota bacterium | reverse complement strand
GGAGGAGCTCGACGCGGAGATCCAGCACCACCTCGAGATGGAGGTCGAGCGGCTGGTACGCGAGGGGATGACCGGGGAGGAGGCGCGGCGGGAGGCGCTGCGTCTGTTCGGTCCGGTCGCGCCGGTCCGCGAGACGGCCCGCGAGGAGGCCGGGTTCCGGTGGCTCGAGCAGACGTGGCGGGACCTTCGGATCTCCGCGAGGGGGCTTCGTCGCGCGCCGGGCTTCACGCTCGCGTCCGTCCTCACGCTCGGGCTCGGGATCGGCGCGACGACCGCGATCTACAGCATCGTCGACAATGTGCTGCTCGATCCGCTCCCGTACCCCGAGTCGCACGAGCTCGTCCGGGTGTTCCAGCAGAATCGTCCCGACAACCGCTGGAGCCTCTCGGTCGTGGACTTCGAGGCGATCCTCGAGCGAGAGACGGTGTTCGAGCGGGTCGCGGCGATGCGGGGGGGCACGGCGGCGATCACGGGCCGGGGTCGCCCGGAGAGGGTGCTCGCCGGGTGGGTGACCGCCGACTGGTTCGGGACCTTCGGGATCGAGCCCCGGCAGGGTCGCGCGTTCACGCTCGACGAGGACATCCCGGGACGGCCGCGCACGGTCGTCCTATCGGCCGCGTACCGCGACCGACTCTTCGGCTCCGACGAAGAGGCCCTCGGCGAGTCGATCGTGATCGACGGCGAGCCGCACACGGTGATCGGCATTCTGGGTCCGGAGCACGCGTCGATCGCGGGGTGGACCGTCGACCTGTGGCCGATCCTGCGTCTCGGCACCCCCGGCCGTCGCGGCCCGTTCGGCCTTCGCACCTACGCGCGTCTCGACGCCCGGGCCACGATCGAGGACGGCCGACGCGACCTCGCCCGCATCAGCGACGAGATCTTCCCGCTGTGGGCGGACGGGTTCAGCGACGCGACCGCGCGGCTGACACCGTACCCGGTGCGCGAGATCGTGCTCGGAGATGTGGGTAGGGCGCTGTGGCTGCTCATGGGCGCGGTGGCCGGTGTCCTGCTCATATGCGTGGCGAACGTCGCCAACCTCCAGCTCGTGCGGGCGGCTGGCCGGGATCGCGAGATGTCGCTGAGGACATCGCTCGGGGCTTCGAGGGCGCGGCTCGCGCGACAGCTCCTCACCGAGAGCGCCCTGCTGTCGGCGTCCGGTGGACTGCTGGGGGTGGTCGTCGCGGTCGCAACCCTGAGAGGACTCGTTCTCGCGAATCCATCGCTGCCCCGCGTGTCCGAGATCGGGCTCGACGGGGGTGTGCTGCTCTTCGCCGCGCTCGTCTCGGTCGGCACCGGCATCCTGTTCGGGCTCGCACCTCTCGTCCACGCGCTCTCGAGCGACGATCGCGGCCTCGGGGGCGGCCGTGGGGAGTCGAGATCGGTCAGCCCCGGCTGGGGACGCATGCGCTCGGCACTCGTCACCGCGGAGTTCGCCCTCGCACTTCCCATCCTCGCCGGGGCGGGGCTGATGATCACCAGCCTCGAGCGTCTGGGATCGGTGGACCCGGGGTTCTCGCCCGAAGGGCTGATCTCGGCGCGGGTCGCCCTGCCGAGCTCCACCTACCCGGCGAACGAGGACCTCTACGCCTTCTGGGATGAGGCGCGGCGTCGCATCGAAGAGGTGCCGGGGGTGGAGGCGGCGGGCATCTCCACGGGGCTCCCGCTCGCATTCGACGCGAGCACGAACAACTTCGACCTCGTCGACCGACCCGTGACGCCCGGAGACGCCGAGCACGTCACGCCGTGGAACTGGACCGGGGCGGGCTTTCTCGAGGCGGTCGGCGTGCCGCTGCTCGAGGGCAGACTGATCGAGTCAACGGACGGCGAAGGACCGCCGGCGATCGTCGTGAGCCGGTCGTGGGCCGACCGGTTCTATCCCGACGAGACCGTCCTCGGCAGGGAGGTGTACGCCGGGGGCGACCACACCACGCCCATGACCGTCGTCGGCGTGGTGGCCGATGTGAAGGTCGGTGGGCTCGACGCGTCCGACGACGCGGCGGTATACGAACCGTACACGCAGGCGGGCTTCCGGTCGGTGAACCTGCTGGTGAGGGCCGAAGGGCCGGTCGCCGGGATCGTGGACGGCGTGCGCGCCGCGATCGCCTCGCTCGACCCCGACTTGCCGCTCTCCAACGTCAAGACCATGGAGGAGAATCTGGCCGACGCGCTGTCGACGCCGCGGTACTGGACCCGGTTGCTCACCCTCTTCGCCACCCTGGGTCTGGTCCTGGCCGCGATCGGGGTCTACGGCGTCCTGTCGTACTACGTGAGCCGTCAGCGGAAGATGCTCGGGATCCGCGTCGCGCTCGGTGCGCCCCCGCGCAGCGTTCGGCGTCTGGTGGTGGCGCGCGGGATGCGGCGGGCCGTCGTGGGCGTGGTTCTCGGCCTCGCCGGCTCGTTCGTCGTCGCGCGGTGGCTCGGGAGCCTCCTGTACGATGTGTCAGCGACCGATGCGCGGACACTGGCGATCGCGGCGGCGTCGCTCACCGTCGTCGCGTTCGTCGCGTGCTACCTGCCCGCCCGGCGAGCAACGAAGATCGACCCGCTCGAGTCGCTCCGTGCGGAGTGATCTCTCGCCCGGAGACCCGGGGTGGAGGCCATGGCGGGGCGGCCCCGTCTACATCCGGTCGGGGAGCCACATCACGAGACCCGGGAAGGCCGTGAGCAGCGCGAGAACGGCGAGCACGCCGAGGACGAACGGCAGCACCCCGCGGAAGATGTCCCCCATCGGTACGTCCGGCGCCACCCGCCGCATCACGAAGACGTTCGCCCCGATCGGCGGCGTGACGAGCGCGAGCTCGGTCATCATGACCGCGAACACGCCGAACCAGATGAGATCGATCCCGATCTCCGCTAGAACGGGGATGATGAAGGGGATCGTCAGCACCAGCATCCCGAACACGTCGAGAAACGCGCCGAGGACGATGTACAGGGCCACCAGCAGGAGGAGGAAGGAGACACGGCCGAGGTCGAGCGCGACCATCCGCTCGACGAGCAGCTCGGTGAGGCCGGTCACGGCCACGAGCCTGGCCATCAGATAGCCGCCCACGATGATCGCGAAGATCATCGCGGCGACGAGCGCGGTCCCCTCGAGCGCCTTCGCGAGCGCCTCGCGCGACAGCTTGCCGAGCACACCGGCCACCGCGAGAACGCCGGCGCACCCCACCCCCGCGGCCTC
>JAWWCR010000277.1:0-3293 GCA_033720355.1 Gemmatimonadota bacterium | reverse complement strand
CGTCCCCTGATCGACCACGCCCTGCACGAGGCGGCGCGGCTCGCGCGTGAGCACCGGCCGTCGGGCGGAGGCGCCCCCTGACCGCGGGGGGCGCGCGTCCGGTCGTCGCGTTTCTCGTCGCGATCGTCGCCTGCCGGGACGGGGCGCCGACGCCAACGACGATGACCGTCGACACCCTGCCCGGCGGGACGGTCCGCGTTTCGAACACCGGTCCGCTGTGGACGTCGGAGACCGCCTGGACGCTCGCGGAGGATCTGCGGCTCGGCACCGTTGACGACAGCCGTCCCGGCGAGCAGTTCGCCGACATCGCGACGATCCTGACCGACTCCGCGGGGCGCATCTACGTCCTCGAGGGACAGGCCCAGGAGATCCGGGTATTCGACGAGTCGGGCGACTTCTCACATCGGATCGGACGCGCTGGTGAGGGCCCGGGCGAGCTGCTACGGGCGGCCGGGATGATCTGGGGGCCCTACGGTCGGCTGTGGGTCGTCGACTCGAGACGCGGCTACGCGGTGTTCGAGCGAGACAGCACGTTCGTCGATCAGCACCCCCGCCGGGTGCTCGGCGTGCCACGGCCATGGCCCGCCGCGTTCGCAGGCGATGGCCTGCTGTACGACTGGGTCACGGATGCGCTAGAGCGGGAGCTGTCGGTGCGCCCCGCCCTCGCGTCCGGATCCGGAGTGGAGTTCCGCGAAGAGGGATATCTTCATCCGATCCGGGTGTCCGGCGACTTCGAGACGGTCGACACCCTGCCGCGTCTCGAGTACCTCTCCGGACACATCCTCGGTCTCCCGTTCGGGGACGGGCTGTCCGTGTTCCCGGATCGGTCGGGATCGGTCTGGTTCGCGCGAAGCCGCGAGTACGCGATTCACCGCCGGACGCTCGAGGGAGACACCCTCCGCGTGTTCGGGCTACCGGCGATACCGGCTCCCGTCACCCCGGCCGAACGCGACTCGGTGCTCGAGCTCACGGCCGACCTCCCTTCGATCCTCCGCTACGACCCCGAGGACATCCCGACGACGAAACCGGTCATCCGTGCGCTGTTCGGCGACTCGGAGGGGCACATCTACGTGGTCCCCGAGGTCGAGGGGGTCGAGGCGGGAAGCGCGGTCGACGTGTTTCGCGAGGACGGCGGGTACCTCGGCCGGATGTCGTTCCCGCGCTCCATCCACCTCGCGGGGGTGCGGCCTCTGGCGACCCGGGATCACCTGTATGTCGTGGTAACCGACGAGCTGGACGTGCCCTACGTCGAGCGGTTACGGGTCGTCCGACCCGATTGACTCCGGGCGCGGGCCCGCGCTCCAGGTCTCGAAGAAGCCGTCCCCTTCGGCGCGAACCGGCGCCCCGCCGAGCCGACCTGTGAGGACCGCGGTACCCCGCATCTGGTGGAACGAGACGGTGGAGTCGGACCCGGCCACGGGGACGGGAGTCACGCGTCCGGACCTCACGGTCACGGCCAGGTGGAGCGAATCCCGGTCGCGGCCCGCGACGACGGTGATCATCGACGGCGACGGCGAGCCGGGCCACTCGACCCCGATGTCGCGGATCGGGTAGACGCCGCCGAAGCCGTCGCGATCGGCCACGTAGAGGAAGCGCGACCCCTCGACTCCGTCGGATCGCGCGACGCTGCCGTACAGGATCGAGTAGTCGCCGAGGTAGGCCTGCCCCCAGTCCCACGTCACCCGCTCCCACACGCCCCAGTTGTGGTCGTGATAGGCGCGGGTGCCGTCGATCTCAGTGCACCCGTTGGCCGAGCAGATGCGGCCGGTGGCTCGGGCGTCAAGCAGAGGCACCGTATAGCCGGACGGGAACGCACCGCCGCCGATATCGAGCGGCGGGACGTAGCGGCGCGAGGCGGCCGCGATCGTCAGGTCCACGCGGAGGGTGTCGCCTCCTGCGGCGGGACCGCTCCCGGACGGGCCGGCCGAGCCTACGGACGCCGACGCGGACGGCGAAGCAGCCGGCACGATCGCCGACAGCCGGTAGACGCCCTCATCGATGCGAACCGTCGACGCCGCGATCCGCAGGTCGGGTCGGCCGGCGGCGAATCCCACGTCCGCGGCCTCGTAGTCCGCCGAGTACACCCGCTCCGGGAGACCGGGACGCACGAGCGTCGCGAGCATGCGCCCGCCCCATCGTCCATCGGACACGGCGCCGGCGACCATGTACGTCAGATAGAGCCACCCGGCGTCGTCGGGGAGGAGGACGTTGAAGTAGTGCCACTCGGCCCAGGTCGAGTCGCCCGCGGCCTCGCCGGTCGGCAGGTGCAGCCCGTCGAGCGACGGGTACAGCTCGGCGTCGGTGGGACGCATCCACACCCGATCCGCGTGCACGTCGTCCCATCCCCCGGCGACGATCTCGGGCGCCGCCCCCAGCGCGTTGGCCGCAGAGGGCACGAGTCCCCCGGCCGATGCGGCCACGAGCTCGCCATCGCGCTCGACGTATACGAGCTCGTCGTCGATCCACGGGGCGACGGCCGCGATCTCGGCCTCGAACCGCGGGCTCGCGAGGACCTCGCGATACAGGAAGGGCGCCTGATCGATCGTGAAGTACATCGAGCTGACCCCGCCGGTCTTCAGGGTCTCGAGGTCGATCCCGGCGGGAAGGACCGCCAGATCGCCCCCGCCGAGGAGCCGCCGGTCCTGCGCCTGCGTCACGAGCGCCCCCCCGATCGACAACAGCGCGATCGTGACGCCGACGCCGAGCGCGTACCCCATCAGCAGGAGCAGGCTGCGCCCCGGCCGCTGGCGAATCGAGGCGAGCACGAGACGGACGATCACGGCTCGATCCTCCCGTCCACCACCTCGACCCGGCTGCGCGCCCCCGCGGCGAGGTCGAGATCGTGCGTCGCGACGACCAGCGTCACCCCCTCGGCGTTCAGCTCGCGGAACAGGTCGAGCACCTCCGCCGACGTGCGCCGGTCGAGCTCGCCGGTCGGCTCGTCGGCCAGCACGATGGCCGGCCGATTGGCCAGCGCGCGCGCGATCGCGACCCGCTGGCGCTGTCCGCCCGACAGCTCCCCCGGACGATGCGTCAACCGTTCGCCGAGCCCGACGCGCCGCAACACGTCGCGCGCCCTATCGCGTCGCTCGTCCCTGCCCACGCCGGCCGCGGCGAGGGGCAGCTCGACGTTCTCGAACGCCGTGAGCATGGGCAACAGGTGGAACCGCTGGAAGACGAGCCCCACTTCGAGCAGACGCAGACGCGCGCGCTCCTCGACCGGCATGGCGCCGAGATCGCGACCCAGGAAGGTCACCCGGCCCGATGTCGGAACGTCGACCCCGCCGAGCAGG
>JAWWCR010000276.1:0-3319 GCA_033720355.1 Gemmatimonadota bacterium | reverse complement strand
GGCCCGTCACCCCTGTGACGTGGTGAACGGCAGCCCAGGCGAAGGTCGTGATCGCCCAGACGAGGAACGCAACGGCGGCGACTCGGATCAGCTTCCTCAACGTCGTGACTCGCTCGGTAGAGGGTTCACGTTTCCTCGAAAATACGAGGCGACCGTCACGTCGGTTTCGCCTCTGCACTGTAGGACAGTATGTCTCGTCAAAAGGTTGGTTCCGCTCTCGCACGCCGCCGTCGAGCGCCCTCGCGGCCGCTCACGGAACCCTGCGGAGAAAGACATCGCCCATCGCCGAGGAGACGCGTGGCGACCCCTCGCGCCGGTCCTCGGTGAGGGTCCGAAAGTAGATCCGAATGGCGTAGCCGTCTCCCTCCGCGTCGAGCCGCAACAGGTCTCCGGGCACCGTCCGGATCTCTGGGCTCGATATGTGCCCCTCGAGGCCATCGAGGAATGGACCGAGCGGTCCGCGCAGCACCTCCTCATCGTTTACGAGCAGGACGAGATCCGATCCGCCGTCGATCGAGACCCGGATGCGGTCTTCGCCGGCGGCGTGGGTCTCCCCACCCAGCGAGACTCCGAGAAAGGCCCACTCGAACCCGGCGACGTCGAACGCGGGTCGGGGGTACTCGGTCGAATAGCTGCGGAAGGGGCTCGCCGCCGCCAGCCGGTCGCTCACCGGCTCCATCCCCATGTGCCGCATCAACAGCGTCGCCCGCTCGAGCGCGATGTACCGGGGTGAGGGCCGGGTCCCGTCGCCGATCGTGTCGATCGCCGCCACACCGCCGGGGAACCAGCCGTCGATCGATCCGGTCCCGTGGAAGCGGATGACATAGGTGAGCGCTCCCGTGATCTCGCGCCGGTCCTCTTCCGGGACGTCCGCGACCGCCGGTGAGACGCGTCCGTCCGCGAAGGCGCCGTTTCGCTCGAGCAAACCGGTCAGCCGCCCCAGCTGGCTGCCCAGAGAGACGGCGTAGGCGGACCAGGGACCGACCAGCGTGACGAACGCGATGGCCATCAGCGACGCCGGGATGATCCTGATGTCGCGTGAGCGGGTGACGGCGTAGAAGACGGCCGTGCCCGCGAGCCACACGGCGAGGACGGCGAGCAGGTAGCGACGCTCGGTCACGCCGTACTGGTGTATCCGCTGCCAGATCGCCATCAGGAGCATGGCGACGGACGGGAGGATCGCGATCCAGAACCACCGGGCGTACCGGTCGATCCACGCGTGCCCCCCCCGATCGCGCAGCGGGTGCACGAGCAGTAGCGAGAGGATCCCGAGCGTGGCGAGCGCCGACACGAGATAGCCGATCCACCCGCTCGGCCATTCGCGCGTGACGAGCACCCGCACCAGGTACGCGGAGAGGATGACCAGATACACGGTCACCAGCGGCAGCAGGACATACTGGCTGAAGGCCCGCAGACCCGGGGGATAGTGCCGGTCGCGTTCGAGCTCGTCGAAGTCGAGGGGGATGCCGGCAGCGAAGAACCAGGTGTTGAAGGCGAAGGCGATCACCATGAACAGGTCGCCGTAGGCCGAGCCGTCCACGTCGACGCCGAGCAGGTTGTCCACGCCCGCGAGGGCGATGGCCAGACCGGCGAACAGCACGGTCGAGTAGACCGCGGCCGTCAGGAACCGGATGAACAGCTCGCGGTTGAACTGCCAGAACCCGTTCTCCTCGCGGCGCCCGACGTAGGCGACGACCGCGACGAGGAAGTGCAGGCCGGCGCTCAGGTGGAAGTAGCGGACGGCCCTCAGCTCGTCCGACCAGCCCGGCCACACGATGAACCACGCGAAGAGCAGCGCGCCGCCCGCCGCCCGGAGTGCCCACGTCCCGGTCGGGGTCATGCCGCGTCGTCGGGCCGCCAGGGTCAGCGCGGTGAAGAGCGGCATGCCGAGCGAGGTGGCCGCTCCGATGCGTACCCAGGTATCCTCGTCGCCGCCTTCGGCGAACCCAATGCCGGCGACGGCGGTCAGCACCCCCGAGGCGACCACGAGTGGGAAGCGGCGGAAGGCCACGACGGCCGCGTCGATCACGCGCTGGATCGAGGGCAACGCCAAGGCTCCTCCTTCCTCAGTCGGTCAGAGCTGGAATCGCTGGATGAGCCGCTTCTCGGTCTCGCCCTCGATGACCGCCTCGACGGATACGTACTCCTCGAGACCCGACCCGCGCAGCTTGCGTCCGAGGAGCTCGTCCACCTGAAAGACGCCGGCCGAGTTCGTCATCTCCACGCTGATGCGGACGGGGTGGTGGTCGCCCGCCTCGATCCGGACCGCCTCGATCGCCGCCGCCGACACGGAGTGGATGCTGGTCGACCCGGCCTTGAAGGGGATGCGCGAGCGCCCCTGCGCCATGTCGAGCGCGTCGGCGACCCGCAGCACGCCGCCCTCGACCGTGAGGGGATGCCCGCCCGACCGGTGCGAGATGATCGCGTGCAGGATCTCCGAGGTCACGATCGTCCGCTCGGGCTCCTCGTACAGACCGTCGAGCAGGTCGGAGAGGATCGGTCCCGCCAGAAAAAGCGAGAACTCCTCGTGGCCCTCCCGGTGGATCGACATCCCGATGTCGTGGAGGAGGGCGGCCAGAACCACGACGATCTCGGCGTGAGCAGCCTCGAGCCCGTAGTCGGTGACGACGTTCGGCTCGACACCGCCCGCGACGAGGAGCCGGAGGATGCGGAGCGCCGAGTTGGCCACGATGCGCATGTGGACAGGCCCGTGGTCCGACATCCCGAGGCGGTCGACGGCCGTGACGTTGGCGGCGACCCACAGGGCGTACAGGTCGTCCCGGGCGTTCACGCGCTCGACGATCTCGGCGAGGACCGGGTTGTGCCGGGTGGGCAGCGCGATCTCCACCCGGTGGGTGAAGCGCTCCTCGAGCGAGAATCGGCCGTCGGCGTCCTCGTCGACGCCGCGCGGATCCTCGGGGAGCTCGTCGACCGCTTCGGTCACCTCGGCCCGACCCATGTCTGCCTCGCTCATACCAGCGACCTGATCTTCAACAGTCGCTCGACGGCCTGCTCGAGCAGCTCCTCGGTCTTGCAGAAGGCCCAGCGCACGAGTCGCCGTCCATCCGCGGGGTCGCTGAAGAAGCTGGAACCGGGCACGGGGGTCACCCCGACCTCGCGGGTCAGCCAGAGCGAGAACTCGTCATCGGGCAGATCCGACAGATCCGAGAAGTCCGACAGGATGTAGTAGGCGCCGGTCGGGGTGGAGCAGCGGAACCCCGCCTCGAGCAGGGCGGGGTAGAAGAGCTCGCGCTTGGCCAGATAGAGGTCGCTCAGCCCCTCGTAGTACGAGGCCGGCAGCATCTCGAGCCCCGCGGCG
>JAWWCR010000275.1:0-3331 GCA_033720355.1 Gemmatimonadota bacterium | reverse complement strand
AGCCTCGTCGGGCTCTACCTCCCGATCCTGTTCGGCGGCGCCGTCGTGGTGGAGTACATCTTCTCGTGGCCGGGGATGGGCCGGCTCATGTACGACGCGATCCTCGCCCGTGACTATCCGGTGGTGATGGCCGCCAGCTTCCTCTTCGCGTCGCTGGTGATCGTCGCCAACCTCATCGCCGATCTCCTGTACGCGGCGGCCGACCCGCGGATCAGGTACCGATGAGTCGGGTCCTCGATCTCCTGCTCCCGGGCGCGCGTCTGCTCGCGACCCTACCCGTCCGTGGCGCGCTGACGCTCGCGGTCTGGGTGGCGCTGTGGACGCTCGCCATCACGCGCCTCGACCGCGTGCTCGATACTCTCCGTGGGGGAGCGATCGACGAGTGGGTCGCCCTCGCCTCGCTGACCGGCGCCCTTCTGCTCGTCGCGCGCGCCGGCCGGCGGTCGGCGACCGGCGATCCTGCGGACGACGACGCCCCCGGTCAGTGGGCGATGGCGTGGCGAGTCTTCCGGCGCCACCGAACGGCGATGCTCGGTCTTGCGCTCGTCGGCGCCCTCGCGCTCACGGCTCTCCTCACCCCGTACCTCGCCCCGTTCGACCCGGCGGAGCAGGGGGCCGACATCGTCGCCACCCGCTTCCAGTCGCCCTCCCTCCAGCACCCGATGGGAACGGACCGCTTCGGACGCGACGTGTTCAGCCGGGTGCTGTACGGCGGCCGGGTGAGTCTCGGGATCGGCGGAATGGCGATCCTCATCGCGATCACCATCGGGTCGCTCGTCGGCGCCCTCGCCGGGTATCTGCGCGGCTGGGTAGACGCGGCCTCGATGCGCACCGTCGATCTCCTCCTGAGCTTCCCGCGGCTCGTCCTGCTCATCACGATCGTCGCGCTCGTCGAACCATCGGTGCTCGTGATCACCCTCGTCCTCGGGCTGACGGGGTGGATGGGGACGTCCCGTCTGGTGCGCGGCGAGGTCCTGTCGCTACGCGAGCGGGAGTTCGTCCTCGCGGCCCGGGCGCTCGGGTTCGGGACGCCCCGGATCCTCCTCAGACACGTGCTGCCGAACGTGGCGACGTCGATCATCGTCGCGGCGACTCTCGGGATCGGGAACACCATCCTCGTCGAAGCGTCGCTCAGCTTTCTCGGTCTGGGCGTTCCTCCCCCCGCGCCGAGCTGGGGGCTCATGGTCGCGGCGGGGAAGGACGTCATGCTCGACGCGCCGTGGATCGCCCTGTTCCCCGGGCTCGCGATCGTCCTCACGGTGGTGAGCTTCAACCTCGTGGGGGATGGTCTGCGTGACGCGCTCGACCCGCGAACCGACCGGGGAGTCGGGGTCCCGTGACCGCCGGACCGATCCTCCGCGTGAGGGATCTGCGAGTGCACTTCCCCGCCCCGGGCGGACAGACCGCGCGTGCCGTCGACGGCGTGTCGTTCGATCTGAGCGCGGGCGAGACGCTCGCCCTGGTGGGCGAATCGGGTTGCGGGAAGTCGATGACCGCGCTCTCGCTGGTCCGGCTCGTCGCCGAGCCGCCCGCGGTGACGCTCGCCGGGTCGAGCATTCGGCTGCGCGGCGAAGAGCTCGTCGGCGCTCCGGCGCGCCGGCTGCGCGAGGTACGCGGCGCCGAGATCGGGTTCGTCTTCCAGGAGCCCATGACCTCGCTCGACCCGGTCCACCGCGTGGGGCGGCAGGTGGAGGAGGCCATCCGGGCACACGAGACGGTCTCGCGCGCGGAGGCGACCGGCCGCACGCTCGCGTTGCTCGAACGCGTCGGGCTGCCCGATCCGGCGCGCGCCGCCCGGGCCTACCCCCATCAGCTCTCGGGGGGGATGCGTCAGCGCGCGCTGATCGCGATCGCGATCGCCTGCGGCCCGTCGATCCTGCTCGCGGACGAGCCGACGACGGCCCTCGATGTCACGGTGCAGGCACAGATCCTCGACCTGCTGTCGTCGCTCCAGCGCGAGGAGAACCTCGCGGTCCTTCTCATCTCGCACGACCTCGCCGTCGTCTCGAGTGTCGCCGACCGGGTCGCCGTCATGTACGGCGGCCGGATCGTGGAGATCGGTCCGACGGCGAGCGTCCTCACCGCCCCGCGTCACCCGTACGGCGAGGGTCTGCTGGGTGCGGTTCCCACGATGTACGACGATCGGGCGCTCAAGATGATCCCGGGTCGGGTCCCGGCGGCGACCGACTGGCCCTCCGGGTGCAGGTTCCACCCGCGCTGTCCGTACGCGTGGGACAGGTGCCGCCGCGACGAGCCCCGGCTCGCCGACGGTGTGCGGTGCTGGCTCGCCGAGGAGCCCGGTCGTCGAGGAGAGACGACCGGCTTCGCGGAGGTGTCGACATGACGGCGCTGGCGGCGGTCGGGGTGACGAAACGGTACGGCGATCTCACGGCCGTCGACGAGGTGTCTATCGAGATCCGACCGGAGGAGACCGTCGCTCTCGTCGGAGAGTCGGGCAGCGGGAAAAGCACGCTCGGTCGCCTGCTGGTTGGGCTCGAGCCCCCGGACGGCGGCGCGGTGACCTACGCCGGCGCACCGATACGCGGGCTGAAGGGTCCGGCCCGGCGGACTTTTCGACGCGCCGTTCAGATCATCTTCCAGGACCCGTACGCATCGCTGAATCCGCGCTTGACCGTGGGCTCGGCGATTCGCGAAGTCCTCGCGGTGCACGAGATCGCCGCCGGCAACGCGGCGGCCGCGAAGGTGTCGGCGCTTCTCGATCGAGTGGGTCTCGACGAGGGCGCCGCGAGGCGATATCCGCACGAGTTCTCGGGCGGACAGCGTCAGCGCATCGGGATCGCCCGGGCGCTCGCCGTAGAGCCCCGCATTCTGGTCGCGGACGAACCCGTCTCGGCGCTCGATGTCTCCGTCCAGGCCCGGATCCTCGGTCTGCTGAGCGAGCTTCGTCGCGACATGGGACTCGGTATCCTCTTCATCTCGCACGACCTGGCCGTCGTTCGCCGGATGGCCGACAGGGTGGCCGTCATGCGGGCGGGTCGCGTGGTCGAGGTGGGGCCTTCGAAACAGGTGTACGCGAATCCCGGAGACCCCTATACCAGGGCGCTTCTGGCCGCGGTCCCGACGCTTCCGAAGGCGACTTGACGCTCCCACAGACCGCTCCTAGCTTGGTCCGGCCCGTTCCCAGGCGCGGTTTCCACCGCCCTCGAATGGGCGTTGATGGATGCCAGACGAACCAGACCTGGAGGGCCACTTGATCGCTTCGACAATTTGGGCGCTGATCCAGCAGACCCCGACGTTGGGCGAAGGCCAGACTCTGAGGTTGGACGAGATCTGGGAGGCGGGGGGTTGGATGATGTGGCCGCTCGGGATT
>JAWWCR010000274.1:0-3390 GCA_033720355.1 Gemmatimonadota bacterium | reverse complement strand
GTCTCCTCGCCATTCTGACCGACGGCCAGATCCCACCGGCCGTCGGCATCGTAATCCGCCACGGCGGCCCCGCGCGCATCCCCGTAGACCGTGACCCCGAGGGCCCCTTCGTCCCCCGCCGCGAACCCGCCCTCTCCGTCTCCGAGGAGGAGCGCGCCGCGCCCCGCGTCGTGTCTCTCGATCCCCTGCGGCGTCGCGAAGAAGTTCTGGGCGATATAGACGTCCTCGTTTCCATCGCGGTCGAAGTCGGCCACGACGACGCCGAACGCCGGCGCCAGCTGGGCCGGACGCGGCAGCGCGGCGGTCTCGAAGCGACCGCCACGGTTGAGAAACACCGTGTGGGCCAGGGTCTCGGCCGAGGCGCGGTACTCCGCCGAGCCGCGGCCACCCACCAGCTCGTCGACCGAGGCCGCCGAGAACGCCTCGAACGACGGGACGTCGGCCCGGATGAACGGGAGCGCCCGCGTGAGGGTCGTATAGTCCCTGACCGGGATCGCCCGTCCGCGCGGGTCCGTCCAGGCCTCGATCACGTCGACCTGCCCGTTCGCGTCGAAATCGCCCGCGAACACCAGCGCCGGCCGCTCGGGCGTCGCCGTGATCCCGGTGTTCCAGCCCCACGAGGTCGCGACCAGATCGGGCAGGCCGTCGCCGTCGAGATCGCCGGTCGCGATGCCGTTCCACCGACCGGGCAGATCGCCGAGCCCCCACGCGTCGGTCGCGTCGGTCAAACGTCCGCCCTCGTTCAGAAACAGACGCACCGGCCCCCAGTCGAGCGCCAGCAGGAGGTCCGGGTCGCCGTCGGCATCCACGTCCGAGAAGACGGCGCCGGAGACGAGCCCCAGCGATCGGAACACCTCGGCCTGCTGCGGATCCTCCACCCATCGGTCGCCATCGTTCCGCACGAGCCGCGAGGTCGCGGGGAGGGGGTAGGCGCCGGGGACGGCCCGCCCACCCATGAACAGATCCAGATCGCCGTCGCCATCGATGTCCGCCTGGGCCAGCGGCCCCACCGTGTTGAACTGGCCGGGCAGAAGCACGTCGCCTGCCGCGAGGTCGACGAGCGAGGGGATCCGCTGGAGCTCCTCCGGGGTCGTTCCCTCCCAGTTGCTCACGCCCGCCACCAGGGCGTACCCGTCGGACGCGTGCACACCGAACACGGTCGTCAGATCGCCGGGCGCCGGCGGCCCGACCGTGCTCGGCGCGAGCAGACGGCCGTTCTCGGTCCGGACGACGACGGTCGGCGTGCCGGCGGCGGCGGAGGTGACGAGATCGACATCGCCGTCGCGATCGACATCCTCCCACGTCACGCCCGGGCCGAGCCTCGACAGCTCGAGCGGGATGAGCGGCTGTCGCATGGCTTCGTTGAACACCGTCTCCCGGTGGATCGCGCCGCTCTCGACCCGCTCGAAGAGCGGCTCGATCCCCTCGACCCCGCCGCCGGGGCGCGCGTCGCCCCCGGTGGTCCCCCGGGTCCCCTCGGGCTCACGGATCTCGTAGAGGCGATCGGGCGTGACATCCAGCGTCGTCATCGCACCCGACGGCCACGATACGGTGACCCGGGCCGTCCCCGACGATCCGGCCGCGAACACGAGCAGCTGATCGGACCCGGAGAGGTACATGCCCCCAGCCGTCACCTGGCGGCTCTGCGGGGGCGCCCCGTCGCCCTGGACGGTCACTCGTGCGCCGATCGCCCGGGTGTTGGGGGCCGCCCCGACCAGCCGGAGCGCCACGCGGGGCCCCCGGGCGTCGTTGCGCAGGACGAGCGGCGGCTCGTCGAACCGCGTGATCACGACATCGAGATCGCCATCGCGGTCGAGGTCACCGGTGGCGATCCCGAAGCTCACGTCGGGCTCGCCCCCGTAGCCCCACGCGGCGGACGTCTCTTCGAAGGTGCCGTCGCCCCGGTTCCTGAACGCGAGATTCCGCTGCGGCATGGGCGGGAAGGCGCTCACTTCGCGCCGCCAGTCGAGCGCGATCCGGCCGGTTCGGAGCGCGTCGTGCGTATCGCCGTGCAGGGCGTTCCACACGTTCCCGTTCGTCACGAACAGGTCCTCGTAGCCGTCGAGATCGGCGTCGAGGAAGAGCGCTGCCCAGGTCCAGTCCGTCGCCGCCACGCCGGCCGCCCGCGCGACCTCGGCGAAGGTGCCGTCTCCGCGGTTCAGCTGAAGCACGTTGCGCAGCGCCGTCGAGCGCTCGCCCGTGGCGCCGGGAGGGAAGCTGGGGATCGACACGAAGCCCATCTCGGTGCGCCGCTCGACGGGGTCGAACGCGGGCATCTCCGTCGTGATGAAGTCGGTGTCGCCGTCGCGGTCGATGTCCGCGAAGTCCACGCCCATCGACGACGCCGTGGTCGTTCGGATCGCGAGACCCGGGACGGCCCGGAACACGCCGCCCGCGTTCACCCAGATCCCGTCGGCGCTCCCGAAATCGTTCGACACGTAAAGATCGGGGCGGTGGTCGTCGTCGAAGTCGTAGAAGCGGGCGACGAGCCCCCAGTCGCGCGGCGCCGTGTCTAGCGGCTCGCCCATGGCCGAAACGAACCCTCCCCCGGTGAACGGCACCGGCATGAACGCGCCGTCGCCGTCGTTCAGATAGAACTCGTCGGGGTCGGCCGTCTCCCACCGCCGCATCCGGTTCTCGCCGATCCGGATGACCGCGTAGTGCTCGTCATACGGCGGCCGGATCCGCAGCTCCCCGTCCTCATCCTCGACGACCATGTTCCGCGAGGTCCGCTCTTCGGGCGGGAAGATGTCCTGCGCCATGGCGGTCTTGTAGTTGGCGAAGTAGGGGTCCAGATCGCCGTCGCCATCCACGTCCGCGAGCGTGACCGTCGTGGTCCCCCAGGCGCCCGCGAAGCCGGACGCGGCTTCGGCGAAGACACCGGACCCATCGTTGAGGAGAAGCGTGTTGGGCCCGGCGTGGATGGTGACGAAGAGATCGAGGTCGCCGTCGCCATCCGCGTCGGCGAAGGTTGCGCCACGAGACATGCGATCGGGCAGGGCCGCCGCCCCCGCGGCCGCGGTGACATCCTCGAACCGCCACCCGCCGAGGTTTCGGTACAGGACGTTCGCGCCATCCAGCAGGGGCAGGTAGAGGTCGGCCCATCCGTCCCCGTCCACGTCGCCAATCGCGACCCCTGTCCCGAGCGAGAGGGTGCGATCCGCCACCACCCGCTCGACCCCCAGATCGGTCGCCGCCTCTATCCCCGTCTCGCGGGGGGAGAGCGGCACGAGCGACCCGTTCTCGATGAGGTTCGCCGTCCAGGCCTCGTAGCACTGCGCGACGTCGGGCGGGCCTCCGGCGGCGACGGCGGCCATGATCTTCTGCGAGAGCGCCTGGTACCGCCCCATCGACACGCTCTCGAGGGGAGCCGGTCGGCCCTCGTTGAAG
>JAWWCR010000273.1:0-3454 GCA_033720355.1 Gemmatimonadota bacterium | reverse complement strand
ACGGCCCGCGCGGCGGCCAGCCGATCGGACCCCTCCTCGAGCTCCAGCCGTCGCACGAGGGTCCGCTCGTGGAGCCGGACCCGTCCGGCCTCGATCAGGGCGTCGAGCGTGACGTCGGGGGTGTACTTCGCCCCGGTCGGGCAGATCACGCACGTATCGCAGCGCCGGCAGATACTTCGCCCATACTCGCCGGTGGTCGCCTTGGCCCACGGCATCGTCCAGAACGGGATCCCCGCGTCGGCGCCCCATCCCTTCAGTCGCTCGAGGTTGTAGGACAACGGAAGCGGCGGCATCGGATAGTCGCCGGACCGCGGATCGTACTCCGCGGGACCCGGCTCGCCGGCGACTCCGATGCGGTGCTCGAAGTCGTGATAGTACGGCTCCAGATCCTCGTAGGAGATCGGCCAGTCGGTTCCGACCCCGTACATCGAGCGTTGCCGGAAATCCTCGGGCGAGAAGCGAGGGCATGCGCCCTCCCAGTGCATCGCGCAACCGCCGACGACCATCGAGCGATACATGAGGCCCTCGCCCGTCTGGTCCTCGATGTGGTCGTCGATCCAGGGGTTCTCGCCGTAGTCGATGAACCGGCGTCGGCGGCTCAGACGCTCGCGCGGCGGCGTCGTGCGGCCGCCCGCCTCGACCATCACGATGTCCGCGTCGGTCAGCTCGGTCAGGCGTGCGGCGGTGAGGATGCCCGTGATGCCGGACCCGATGATGCAGACGTCGGACTCGACCCTTCGCATCACCGACACGATGCTCGCCTCAGTCGATCGGCGGCGGGATCTCGCCCGCCGTGGCCGTCGTCCGACAGGTGAGGGGGTCGATCGCGACCCCGTAGCTCCGGTTCACCGCCTCCGGCGAGCCGAAGTAGTGCGCCATCAGTGCAACCGCGACGTGCTCGGCCCGGGCCGGCTCGGGGAACGCCGGCCCCTCGTCGGTGATCAGCCCGGCCAGCAGACCGCGCCGCCGCTCGACAGACAGGTCGCCGAAGGGCGCATCCCAGCGCTCGGTCGAGACCTGATCGAGCTGCCGGAGCTGAGCCGACCATTCGGGCTCACGGTCGGGCGGGCCGTAGGGGATGACCCAGCCGCCGTACACGTGGATGAGCTCGGCGTCGGGCTCGAACCGGTCCCACCAGCGCTCGAAGGCGACGATCGCACGCTCACGACCGGCTTCCCCCAGCGACTCGGGCAGCACGGCCTCTCCGACCGCTCGCAGAAGCTCGGGGTCGAGCGGCGCCGGCCGGCCCGTCAGGGGCGGCTTGGCACCGGACAGCCGCTCGCCGTCCGCGATCATCGCGGCCGAGACGACGGCGGCCGATCGCTTGAGAAACGTCCTTCGGTCGGGAGTCATCGGTCGCTCCGGGGGGGAACCCTGGACGATCACGTTCCGCTTGAAGATGGTCCGGACGCGGAGGACGCGCGACCTTCCCTGGACTCCGCAGGACTCCCGCGGCACCCTGTCGACGAGGCGATCGTCCCCGAGCGATCATCAACCGGGCGATCATCAACCAGAGGACCCACCATGATCCGACGCGCATCGACCCCGCTCTTCCTCGCTCTGCTCGCCCTCGCGCCGATCCCGGCACACGCACAGATCGCCGCCGAGCTCGACGCCCTGTGGGCCCGGGTGGCCGAGTCCGTGGCTGTCGGCGACCCCGAGCTCTACCTGTCCACTTACCACCCCGATGCGATCTTCGTCTCGGCGCGGCGAGGGATCACGCGGACCGTCGCGGAGGACGTCGAGGCCAACCGGGCGGCGTGGGAGGACACCCGCGAGGGGCGGGCGCGACGAAGCGTCGAGTTCCGGTTCACGGAGCGGATCCACGGGGAGAACTCCGCCCATGAGGTGGGCATCTTCCGGTACGCCTCCACCGAAGCGGACGGGGCCACACGCGTCGTCCTGACCCACTTCGAGGCTGCCCTGGTCAGGGTGGACGGGGTCTGGCTACAGCTCCTCGAGCTTCAGACGGCGGACGCGACCGAGGCGGAGTGGGAGGCGGCGGGCGGTTAACCGCCTCCCTGGATGTACTGACGAAGGTCCGAGTTCTCCTGCTCCGCCTCGAGCCGACAGGCGTTCACGAGGTCGCCGATCGAGACGATCCCGACGAGACGGTCTCCATCCATGACCGGGAGATGACGGATCTTGTTCTCCGTCATCACCCTCATCGCGTCTTCGAGCCGATCTTCCGACGTCGCCGTGATCAACACGCGCGTCATCGCGGCTCCCACCTCCATCGAGCCGAGCTCGCCCGGTGTCCTCGCGGTCAGCCGCAGGATGTCGCGCTCGGTCAGGATGCCCGTCACGCGATCGCCGTCCATTACGACCACCCCGCCGATGTTGTGCTCCACGAGAATCCGGACGGCCTCGAGCACGGTCTGCGACTCGGTGGCGGTGACGACGTCGTGGCCCTTGTAGCGCAGGATCTCCTGGATGTTCACGGTACCCTCCTGGCGAAGGAACAGGCGGCGTACCCTGAACATGGTTCGGGCTCGGAGGACGCGCGACCGGGCCAACGCCGCGACGGTCGTCCCGGCGCGACGGGCGGGGAGGGTCACCAGCCGTTCGTTCTCGCGCCGAGCGTCAGGGCTCGCTTCCAGGCAGGCGGTCTCGCACGGAGGTGACGAACTCGTTCAAGTCGTCCAACCTGTCCGACAGAATCTCCTCCACCACGTCGAGCTCGACGTCGGCGTAGCCGTGTACCAGCAGGTTCCTGAAGCCCGCCATCTGCTGGAGTCGTCCGGAGAGCCCGTCCTCCAGCCAGCCGGCTCGCCGAAGGAGGGCGAACAGCTCGCGATACGTGCGCGGCTCGCCGAGTCGCTCGTCAGAGACGATGTGAGACGCGGCATCGAGCGCCGCCTGGATGGCGAGCTGGAGCGTGTGCGTCACGAACCGCTCTTCCTTGACGTCGGCCCGCAGCCGCTCCAGGTCGGCCAGCGTCTTGAGTTCGCGAACGTGCGTCTCGATCTCGGCGAGCTTCTTCTCGATGAGGTCCGGATCGGTCATCCCGCGCTCGCTGCCGGGCGGCGATAGCGACGAAGGACCGGGAGCAAATCGAAGTACTCGCGACGCGCGGAGATCTCGAAGCGGATTCGCGCCGACCGATCGCCTTCGAACACGAGCACGCCATCTCGAAGGACGCGGTGGACCAGATCGGCGGGGGCGGTGTTCAGCAAGACCGCTTCCACGGGTCGTTCCAGCCCTTGCTCGAGTTCGGCCTCGACGACTTCGACGGGCCCGCCGAGGCTCGGCGCGGGCGCTTCACGAAACAGGAGGCCTATGTCCACGTCACTCTCGGGGCCGGCTTCCCCCCGCCCGTGGCTACCGAACAGGTAGGCGGCGACGATGCCGTCGTGGTGAATCGCGAAGTGATGCTTAAGCGCGTCGATGACGCCCGCCTCGGAGGTTGCCATGACGACAACATACCCGGGCATCGCGACGCCGTCAGTCCGGT
>JAWWCR010000272.1:0-3596 GCA_033720355.1 Gemmatimonadota bacterium | reverse complement strand
TCGATCCGATCTACGGGTCCGCGTGAGGTGCATGCGCGCGCCCGCCCCTCCCCGAGTGGGAGCAGCTACAGGAGCAGGTCGAGCAACACATTTTGCGGTCGTGGATCAAGATCACTCCGTCCGTTGATCGTCTGTCATAGGCTGGAGGTGACCCGATGTTCCACCCGGGTGGCGTACTGAAGTCGTCCCGACGCCGCCCGGCCGGAGGTTGACGTACTATGGTACATTGGTAACATTAGTTGCATGGAGACGACACTTCGCGCGCCGACGGGTTCGGCGGGGATGACGGACGACGAGTTCGTCGCGGCCTTCGAAGGCGGGATGCTCACCGAGGACGCCTTTCGGCACGCGGACCACGTGCGTCTGGCGTGGGTCTACCTGAACCGCATGCCCCTTCTCGACGCGATCCGCGTGTACACGGTGGGGCTGCGGCGTTTCGCCGAGGCGAGCGGTGCGCCCGGGAAGTACCACGAGACGGTGACGTGGGCGTTCCTGGTGCTCGTGAACGAGAGGCTCAGGGACGGGGGAGCCGGGCTGACGTGGCCGGAGTTCGCCGCCCGAAACCCCGATCTCCTGCGGTTTCGCGACGGAGCGCTGTTCGAGCGGTACGACCCTTCGATCCTCGACAGCGACCTCGCACGGAAAGTGTTCGTGCTCCCATGACGAAACGAATCGAGCGGGTGCAGACCGGAGTTCGGCTCGAGAAGCGGATCGTGAAGGTGCTCAAGGGGACGGCCGAGGCGCTCGACATGTCGCTCGGTGAGCTGCTCGAAGGGATCTGTCTCCACGCCTTCGAGGGAAAGACCCCGTTCGAGGATACGACGCTCCGCCGGATCGCGAAGCTCAGGGAGGTCTACAGGCTCGATCTGACCGCGGCGGACAGTCACGGGCTCAGCGAGCAGCCCGGGGGCTGACCCCGCGCCGACCCCGACGCACCGGTGCGGGTTGATCCGAAGCGGCTCGATCGTCGAACCCTGTTCCCGGACATGACGGTTCGGGATCTTCCCGGCCGCTCGGCGCCGCCCGTCTGGCGGCGTTCGCTTCGGACCCGGGAAGGACGGTTCGACCATTCACTCCGAAAGAGCCGGTCTCGCGTGGAGTCTCGCGGTGCTCGTCGCCATCGTGGTCGGGGTACACCCCGGGCCGGCGTCAGGTCAGGACTCCGCAGTGTCGCCCTCCGGCCACGCCTGCCCGTCGGGGCTCGAGGTGCTGGTCGAACGCGGCTGGGGCGAGTCCGCGAGGCTCGCGCCCGGCGATACCCTGGAGATCCGGTCGGCCCCTGAGGGCGTCTCGTGTCGGGCCGTCGTCACGGGTCTCTTCGAGCCGCCGCCCGACCCCTCGCGTCTCAACGTCGACCGACCGCGCCTGCTGTTCCACCTCCCGCACCTCGCCGCGCTCGCGGGACGCCCGAACGACGTGGACCAGCTCACGATCGCGCTTGCGCCCGGCGCCGACCCCGCGCGCGTAGCCGAGCGTCTCGAGCCGCTGCTCCCCGGTGCGCAGGTGCTGTCGACTGTGGACGTGGCCGACCGCTCGTCGACGACGTTCCTGGTGGTGAATCGCTTCCACGGTGCGATCGGGCTCATCACGCTGATCGCCGGCGGCGTCTTTCTCGCCTGCATCATGGTGCTCAAAGTCCAGGAGCGTCGGGCGCCGATCGCCGCCGCCCGTCTGGTGGGGGTTCGACGGGGGTTGCTGATGGGCTGGCTCGTCTCCGAGGCGGCGATCCTCTCGGCGCTCGGGGGGGTGCTCGGGCTCGGTCTGGGTTTGATCGCCTCGTCGCTCATCAACGCGTTCTATCAGCACGTTTACGACACGACGCTCGTCTTCTCGCGGGTGACCGTCGAGATGACCGGACAGGCGCTGGCGCTGGCGGTCGTGCTGGGGCTCGGGGCGGGTCTGTTCGCCGCGCGGCGGCTCCTCGTGCTCGACGCGCTGGAAGAGGTGGGGCGCTGATGCTGCTCGCCCGGACCTCGTGGAGGGAGGTCGCGCACCGGCCGCTCCGTACGCTGCTGGCGCTCGTCGGAGTCGCCGTCTCGACGGCCATGCTGGTCGACATGATCATGCTCGGAAGCGGGATCACGTCGAGCTTCTCGGATCTCCTCGCCACCCGCGGCTACGAGCTCCGGGTCGCGCCGCGGGGGACCTTGCCGTTCGACACGGAGGCACGGATCCCCGGTTTCTCGAGTCTCCGCGACACGCTCGCGGACACGCCGGGTGTGGCGGGTGTCGCGCCCGTGCTTGCGGCGGCGGTCAACATCGACGTCGACGGCGCTTCGGCCCCGGGATCGGGCGATCGCGCGGGGGGCGCACTCGCATCCGGCCGGCGGCGGGCGTTCGCGCTCGGCATCGACCCGGCGGAGCAGGGGATCCTGCGGGTGATCGACGGGGCGCTCCCGACGCGTGGCGAGGCGTTGCTGGACGAGGACACCGCGCGCGAGCTGTCGGTCGCGCCCGGAGACACCGTCGAGATCGGAGCGGCGGGCGGGTTCGGAGTGGTCGCGCGGACGGCGCGGGTCCGGGTGGTCGGGATCGCCGAGTTCCTGTTCGCGGCACGCGGCGACGCGCCGATCGCGTTGCCGCTCGAGGACCTCCAGCGACTCGTCGGGCGTCCCGACGCGGTGTCGTTCGTCATGCTGCGTGGCACGGAGGACGCGGACCCGGCGGCGATCGAGGCGGCCGTGACGGCCGCCGCCCCGCGTGTCGACGTGGTCACGCTCGCGGGCATCGTGGATCGGGCGCGCCAGCGGCTCTCCTATTTCCGACAGCTCGCGCTCATCCTCGGGACGGTGAGCCTCCTCGTGGCCTCGCTCCTCGTCGGTACGATCATGGCCATCTCGGTGAGCGAGCGGCTCGGCACGATCGCGGCGCTCCGCGCGATCGGAATCCCTCGCCGCAGCATCATCGGGGGGCTGACCGGCGAGAGCCTCCTCCTGTGCGCGATCGGTGGCGGGGTCGGTCTGGCGCTCGGCGTCGTGATGTCGGGCTACCTCGAGTCGATCCTCTCCGACCTTCCGGGGCTTCCCGAGGCCGTGCGGTTTTTCGTGCTGCGGCCCGGGAGCCTCGTCGTGGCGTACGGCCTGCTGATCGTGGTGGGCGCCCTCGCCGGTCTCGTGCCGGCGTGGCGCGCGACTCGTCTGGAGGTCGTCACGCTGCTCCACGCGGAGGAACCGTGAGCGAGCGCGGGCGACCGATCGTGACCGCGGAGGACGTGGGGCGCACCTACCGCTCGACCGGCGCGCCGGTGCACGCACTTCGGTCGGTGACGCTCGCCGTCGCCGGGGGCGACTTCCTGGCGATCACGGGGCCGAGCGGATCGGGCAAATCGACGCTGCTCCACCTGCTCGGCGGGGTCGATGTGCCGACGTCCGGCCGGGTCACCTTCCTGGGCCGCGACCTGGGCGCGATGCCCGTCGAGGAGCGGGCGCGTCTGCGGCTGCTCGAGGTGGGGCTCGTGTTCCAGCGGTTCCACCTGCTGCCGATGCTCACCGCGTTCGAGAACGTCGAGCTGCCCCTGGCCGCGGCCGGTGTCGGCAGGGACGAGCGTCGCGAGAGGGCGAACGAGGTCCTCATGCGCGTGGGGCTCGGCGATCGGT
>JAWWCR010000271.1:0-3729 GCA_033720355.1 Gemmatimonadota bacterium | reverse complement strand
TCGACCGTCGCGTCGACTCCCATCTCGGCCAGGACGCCGCGGATTCCGGCCAGGATGTCGGACGGGGCGCGGCCGGCGGCCGTCGCCGCGTCGTCGCCCGCCGTCGCCGCGTCGTCGCCGTCCCCCGTCACCGCGTCGCTGCCGTCGACCGTCATCGCCCTCCCCTGCTCGACGCGCGTGTGTGCGTGCCGAATCGCGGAACGAACCGCGGCAGCGCGTCGAGCCGTCCCTCCGTATCGCACTGACTCGCCAGCAAGGCCTCCTCGCACCGGATCCGCACCATCAGCACCGCGGCGTTCAACACCGAGAACACGATCGCGGTCCACCACGCCGTGTGGACGAGCGGGATGGCGAACCCCTCGAGCACCACCGCGACATAGTTGGGGTGTCGGACGAACCGGTACGGCCCCGTCTCGACGGGCGGCAGACCCGGGACGACGATCGTGCGGACGTTCCATCGGGGCCCGAGGGCGGCGATCGCCCGCGCGCGCAGGGTCTGCGCGTAGATCGCGACCGCCAGCATCGAGAGCCCGAGGGCGGGGACGAACGGTCGGTCGAGAAACAGCACCTCCGCCGCGCAGGCCGGAAGGAAGAGCGCATGCAGCGCCGCCATCACCCGGAAATGGCGCTGGCCGACCTCGACCCCGCCGTGCGCCACGGCCCAGGCGGCGTTCCGACGGCTCCGCACCAGCTCGGACACCCGCTCGGCCGCGATCAGCGCGAGGAGGACGAGGTAGGCGATGACCCAGCCCCCGCCCGGCCCGGCTACCACGGCCCGTCTCCTGCCGCCGGCCGTCCCTTGGCTACCACCGCAAAAGTACCAGCTCGGAGCAGAACCCCGGCCCCATCGCGAGCAACAGCCCGTGGGCACCGGGCTCGGGGGCCGACTCCCGCATCGTCTCGCGAAGAACCATGAGCACCGAGGCGCTCGAGAGGTTGCCGATCTCAGCGAGCGATCGCCACGTTCGCGCCAGCGCCTCGTCGGGCAGCTCGAGCGCCTCCTCCATGGCCTCGAGGATCCTCGGACCCCCCGGGTGGCTCACCCAGACCGCGATGTCATCGCGGCAGAGGCCGTGCCCGGCGAGGAAGGCGTCCACGTCTCGGCGGATCCGCTCGCCGATCACGACCGGCACGTCTGCCGAGAGTACGACCCGGAAGCCGTCGCTCCCGATCTTCCACCCCATCAGGTGCTCGGTGTCAGGGTAGAAGACGGAGCGCGTCGCGATGACTCTCGGACCGGCCGGCCGGCCGGGGCCGTCAGGCACGAGGGGGCCGTCGGTGTCCCGCCCCCGGGTCGCGTCGCGATCCGCGCCGAGCAACACGACTGCGGCGGCGCCGTCCCCGAAGAGCCCGCTCGCGATCAGGTTGGGGATCGAGAGGTCGCCGCGCTGGAGGGTCAGGCTGCACAGCTCGACCGACAGCAACACCGCGATCTGATCCGGGAACGCCCGCAGGTAATCGGCCGCCCGCGCGACGCCGGCGGCGCCGGCCACGCACCCGAGCCCGAAGATCGGTGTCCGCTTGAGGTCGGGCCTGAAGTCGAGACGGTTGGCGAGCCCCGCGTCGAGCGACGGTGTCGCTACCCCGGTGACAGAGACGAAGAACAGGTGGTCGACGTCCTCCGCGGCGAGTCCCGCGATCGCGAGTGCGTCGCGTACGGCGCGCTCGCCGACGTCGAGCCCGACGCGGATGTACGCGTCGTTCGCCTCGGTGAACGACCTGAGCGCGGGGTACGATTCGATCGGCAGGGCCAGGTGGCGCCCCCCGACCCGGACGTTTCGATGCAGCCGCGTCAGCCGATCGGGGTTGAACAACCGGCCGCCCCAGTGCTCCTCGAACGCCGCGACCAGGGTGTCCTGATCGTAGTGGTGCTCGGGGAAAGCCTGCCCCACGGCCACAATCTGCACGCACCCTCCGTCGGCTCATCGCGCGGGTCGACGGGGTCAGCGGCGCCCCGCGTCGAGCGCGTCCGTTCGTCCAGCATCGCCGCTGAACGTAGGGCTTCGCGGCCTGCACGGCGCGGCCCGGGCCGCTGCAATGACGCTTGTGCGGTACGTATACGTACATTATAGTACGTATACGTATAACGGAGGTGGCGATAATGGCCCGGAAGTCGAAGCTGACCGTGACGATCGATCGCGAACTGATCCCGCGGGCGAAGCGGTATGCACGCTCGAGGGGCGTGTCGCTCAGCAGTCTGATCGAGGATGCGCTCCGGCAGATGAGCTCCGACCCGCAGACCTCGTTCTCGGAGCGGTGGGCGGGGACCTTCGTCCCGGCCGATCGGGATGACGAGCGCTACCGTCGGCTCGCGAAGAAGTATCTGTGATCGTCCTTCTCGACACCGATGTGCTGATCGACGTGGCGCTGGGCCGCGAGCCCCACGTGGAGGCCTCGGGGGGCTTGATCGACACTCTCGAGCGACGGCCTGGCAACACGTTCATCGCCTGGCACACCGTGTCCAACTTCTACTACCTCGTCGCGCCGGTGCGGGGTGGTGCGGATGCCGCGGCACTCATCGAGGACCTGACATCCTTCGTCGACGTGGCGCCGACGAGCACGGCGGATCTGCGCTACGCGGTGCGACTCGGGCTCGCCGACTTCGAGGATGCGATGCAGGTCGCCGCCGCGGCCGCGTGCGGCGCCGAGGTGATCGCGACACGCAACGTCCGGGACTACGAGGGCTCTCCAATCCCCGCCCGCACTCCCGCGGAGCTGGTTTCCTGACAGCCGGTTGATGCAGCCCCCCAACGTGCACGGACGACTCGAATCCGTCCGCCGCCGGAGGTATGATGTGGGCATGCCGCTGCCGCAGATCACGTGGGACGACGTCCAGCAACTCCCCGAAGACGGGAATCGCTACGAAGCGATCGAAGGCGCGCTGTACATGACGCCCGCGCCGTCCGTCCGACACCAGACGATTTCGCAGCGCTTGAACCTCGAGCTGGTCCGCCTTCTGGCGGAGCCCGGCCACGGTCGGGTGTGGGTCGCCCCGCTGGGCGTGCGGTTCCCGGCAACGGGCGAGGGAGTGCAGCCCGACATCCTGTTCGTGTCGAACGAGCGCCGGGGGATCGTGGCGCCCGACGAGCTCAAGGGCGCGCCGGACCTGGTGGTCGAGATCCTCTCGCCGAGCACGGCGGCCCGCGATCGGGACCTCAAGCGCCGCCTGTACGAACGGCAGGGCGTCGCCGAGTACTGGATCGTCGATACCGAGGGCGGGGCGGTCGATGTGTGGCGTTTCGACGAGGCGCCCCGCAGCGAGCGGTTCGTCGACACGCTACCCGTCCGGTTCGGCAGCGCACGGGTCGGAGCGATCGACCTGACCGGGGTGTTCGCGGAGGACATGTAGCGCCGCCTCGACCGATAAGGGAGCCTCCGAGCGAGCCCGAGCGCCATCGGGGCCTCACTGCGCATGTCGGGAATTCTTCCCCGATCGGATGCGTCGTGGATCCCCGATCACCTGCCGCGCCTGAGCGTGCAATGCGTTTTCCCGCAACGAGTTAGCCAGCCGGACGCCACCGGGAACACCCGTTGCGGACTTCCTCTCCCCGGGCAACACGAGTCAGGCTGCCCGGCGTCCCGATGTGTCGGAGGCCGTGTGGCCGGGAGGGAGGAACGGATGCGAAGCACGACGCGCAGACGCGAGCGGTTGACACCGTTCGCCTTCGACCGCTTCGGTAGCGGCGAATCCAGATACGTTTCGGCGACGTTCGGAAAGCTCGGCGAGGC
>JAWWCR010000270.1:0-3744 GCA_033720355.1 Gemmatimonadota bacterium | reverse complement strand
GGTCACGGTCGACCCGTCGGCGCTCGAGCGGGGCCACGATCTCGTCACCTCGTACGTGCTGCTGCGGGGCGCGTCGCTCCTCCACGTGGCCGCCGAGTTCGGGAACGTCGCGGCCGCCCGCGCGCTGATCGAGGCGGGCGCCGACCCCGACGCGACGGCGGCCGTCGACGAGCACGGGCTCGGAGGGCAAACGGCCATATTCCACACGGTGTGCTCGAACAACGACCACTGCGCCCCGGTCATGCACGTCCTGCTCGACGCGGGCGCCCGGCCGGATCCGCTCGTGTCGGGCTTGAGGTGGGGCGTGGGTTTCCCGTGGGAGACGACCGTCCACGACGTGACACCCGTGTCGTTCGCGCTGTGCGGTCTGCTGCCGCAGTTCCACCGCGACCCTGCGGACGTTTACGGGAACGCCGAGGTTCTGCTGGCCGCCGCGGGGCGGCCGGTCCCGCCGCGGGCCAACGTGCCGAACGCCTACGTGAGCGGAACGAAGGTTCCCGGTGACTGAGACCGCGCCCCGCGGGCCCGCCGGCCCGGCGATTTCCTTCGTGGTGCCCGCCTACAACGAGTCGGCCTTCCTCGCATCCACGATCGGGGCGATTCGGCGCTCGGCCGACCCGCTCGGCCGCGTCTACGAGATCGTGGTCGCCGATGACGCATCCACGGACGGGACTGGCGCGCTCGCCGAGTCGCTCGGCGCCCGGGTCGTCCGTTGCGCCAACCGGCAGATCGCGGGCACCCGCAACGCCGGAGCGCTGGCGGCGCACGGTGACATCCTGATCTTCGTCGACGCGGACACGACCGTGAACGAAGCCGTCATCCGGGCGGCCCTGGAGGCGATCGAGAGGGGAGCGGTGGGCGGCGGGTGCCGGGTCGACTGGGAGGAGCCGGTGCAGCTTCCGTGGCGCATCTTCGTCTGGACCCTGATGACCCTCTTCGGAACCGTCCACTGGGCGGCGGGGAGCTTTCTCTTCTGCACTCGCGCCGCGTTCGTCGCGGCGGGAGGGTTCGACGAGCGGCTCTACGCCGCCGAGGAGATCTGGATGAGCCGCGCGCTCAAGCGACACGGCCGCTTCGTGGTGTTGCGCCAGCGCGTCGTCACGTCGGCGCGCAAGCTCCGCGACCACTCGAGCTTTCACGTGCTCAGGGTGCTCGGATCGATCGTCCTCCGCGGCCCCCGATCGGTGAGGAAGCGGAAGGGGCTCGAGCTGTGGTACGACCAGAGGGGTTGAAGCCTGTTGAAGAACTACGGTGGGCCGCGCGCGGGGGGCTCACGGCACGGAGATTCCCTCATATCGTCGACATGAGGACCCTGACTCGCGGGAATCGGTGCGCGGCGATCGCGCTGACCGCCGTGTTCATGGCCGGTTGCGACGACTCGGTCACGGCGCCGGTGGACCCCGCCCTCGCCGCAGATGTCGCGGAGTTCGTGCAGATGGCGAACGCGCACCGCAGCTCGAACGGCTGTGGAGAGCTCGCCTGGAACACCGATGTCGCCGCGGTCGCACAGGCGCATTCGCAGGACATGGTCGATCGCGCGTTCTTCGACCACACGAACCCGGACGGCGAGTCTCCGGCCGACCGGCTGAACGCCGCCGGCGTCGGGTGGTCGAGCTACGGCGAGAACATCGCCAACGGGTACTACTCGGCTCCGGCCGTCCTCTCCGCGTGGCTCGGAAGCTCCGGGCACCGGGCGAACATCGAGAACTGCTCGTACACGCAGCACGGAGTGGGACTCGTCGAGGGCCGCTGGACGCACGTCTTCATCCGTCCGTAGGGTCTTCTACGATTCGTAAACGCCTTGCCCGCCGGCGGGCGGCGTCGCACCGTCCCATCTGACCCGGGCGCGTCGCCCGGGCAAAGGAGACGGCCCATGCTCGACGCACCTCCCCCCCGCACTCGCCGCGGTCCCTCCCGTAGCACGCTCGTCGCCGCTGTGAGCGCCGTCGTCGCGTCCGCCGTGCCGGCGGACCCCGCGGTCGCCCAGGACCCGAGCCCCCGGTTCGGTGTCTGGAAGCTCCGTTCGGACGCCCCCCCTCCCGCGGTCAACATCATGACTTACGAGCCGTACGGCGACGGCGGGATGAGGATCACGGTGTGGTCGACGAACGGTGACGGCGAGACGAACGAGTGGGGCTACGTAACTATGTTCGACGAGGAGTTCCGCCCGGTCTCGGGGCAGGAGAACGCCGAGACCGCCGTCGAGTTCGTCGACGAGCGGACGACGCGGATCCGCAACCGGCGGAACGGCCGGGTTTCACAGGAGATCATCAACGTGCTGTCGGACGACGGAAACACGATCGAGAACGAATACATCCGGATCGCGGAAGACGGGACGCGACGGAGCTCGCACGCCGTCTACGAGCGCGTGCTGCGCGATCCATCGCAGCTCGTCGGTCGCTACGAGCTCGAGTCGGTCGAAGGTTGGACGGAGGACGGAGGGTGGGTCGCTGCCCCGGGCTGGAGCGACCCGTCGGGGTACCTGGTGTACGACGCCGACGGGACGATGCGGGTGCAGCTCACCGCCACGCCGCCCCCGCCCGACAACGCCGAGATCATCGGCGGAAACGCCGCGTACTACGGCACCTGGGAGGTCCACCGCACCGAGGCGACCGTCTCTCACCACCGCGTCGGCCACCTCGACCCCGCGCAGCGCGGCACGACCGTAAAGCGGTCCTTCGAGTTCGACGGCGAGCGTCTCCGCCTCTCGCCGGCGCCCGAGCGCACCGTACGCCTGACGTGGCGCCGCGTGATGCCGCCACCAGAATGACCTGGCGATCGTCGCCGCGGGGTGCGCTCCGCATCGCGGTTCTCATGTGTCTGTCGCTCGCCGCCGCCTGCGGAGGGGACGAGGACGTCGAGCCGTCGCCGGAGACTGGGGACACGCTCCGCCTTCTCGCCTACAACATCCACCACGGCGAGGGGATGGACAGCGTCATCGATCTCCAGCGCATCGCCGACCTCATCGAGCGACTCGACGTCGATGTCGTCGCGCTCCAGGAAGTCGACTCGGTGACGCGGCGGACGGGGGCGGTCGACCAGACACGGCGTCTCGCCGAGCTCACCGGGATGTCCGCCGGGTTCGGGCGCTTCATGGACTTCGAGGACGGTGCCTACGGAATGGCGATGCTGTCGCGGTGGCCCATGGTCGAGGCGACGAACTGGACGCTCCCCGATGGGCCCGAGCCACGATCGGCGCTCGCGGTGAAGGTCCGGTCGCCGGAGTCGGGCCGGGAGGCCGTCGTCGTTTCGATCCACCTCTACGGGACGGAGGACGAGCGACTCGCCCAGGCCGTGAGGCTCACCGATCACCTCCGCGGCGAGTCCGCGCCGATCATCCTCGCCGGCGACTTCAACTCGACGCCCGGGACAGGCGTGATGGAGTACCTCGCGCTCGGGTGGACGATCGCCCCCAAGGGCGACGACCACTTCACCTTCCCCGCGTCCGCCCCCGACCGCGAGATCGACTACATCGTCTACCGCCCGGACGACGGCCTCGAGGTGACCGAGCAGCGTCTCCTCGACGAGCCGGTCATTTCGGACCACCGTCCGCTCGTCGCGACGATTCGCCTCAAGTAGCGTCCGCCCACACCCCACACGGAGAGCAGTCATGTCGCCGACCCGACGCGAGTTCGTGACCACCGGAGCCGCCGCCGCGGCGTTCCCCCTCGCCGCGACCGGGTGCGCTCCCGGCGCGGGGAGCCCGGGTGGCGCGGGCGGCGGGGTCGCCCCGGACCTGATCGT
>JAWWCR010000269.1:0-3756 GCA_033720355.1 Gemmatimonadota bacterium | reverse complement strand
CTGTCCGCGTCCTGCACGCGGGACAGATCCGACAGGATGATCACATCCCCCTCCTCGAGCCCCTCCAGCACCTCGATCTCGTTCACCGAGCTTCGGCCAAGACGTACGGTGACACGCACCGCCTCGTTTCCGTCGTCGGTGAGCTTGAACAGGCTTACCTGCGCATTCGCCTGTCCGTATGTGGGACGCGCCACGTAGAGCACGTCCTCCAGCCGCTCCAGCTCGATCGTCCCATCGACGCTCAGCTGGGGGCGTGCGCCCGGCGGCAGCGCTTCGGTGAGCCGCACCTCCACGAGCACGGATGAGTTCTGCACGTTCGGATCGACGCGGCGCACCGCCCCGGCGATCGAATCGGTGCGCGTGTCGATCATCGCCGGCTGACCGACCTGGACGTCGCGGGCCTGTGTCTCCGGGATCCGGAGCTCCGCCATGAGCTGTCCGGGCTGCGCGACGCGCGTGAGCGTCGTCCCGGGCATCACCCACTGGCCGACCTCCAGATCGAAGTCCTGGATCTCGCCGCTCGCCCCCGCCCGCACCCGCATCGAGTTGACCCGGAGCTGACGGAACTCGACGATCGATTGCAGCCGATTCACCTGCTCGCGCTGGATGGCGAGCTGGTTCTCGACCGTGCTCGTGAGCGCCTCGTGCCGGGTCTGCTCGGTCCGGAACGCCACCTGTGCCGTGGCGAGCCGCTCTCGCGCGCGGCTCGCTTCCATCCGCGACACGGTGCCGTTCTCCACCAGCTCTTCGAACGCCTCCGCCTCGCGGCGCGCATCGAGCAACTCCGCCTCGGCCGCGGCCAGAGCGGCTTCCTGTCCCGCGATCGAGTTCGTGAGCGTACGCTCGAGCTCGAGCAGCCCCGCGCGGGCCTGCGTCAGCTGTTGCTGAGCCTGTAGATGCTCGAGCTCCACGTCGGGGTTGGAGAGGATCACGAGCACCGTCGTGTCCACGACCGCCTGCCCCGGCTGGACGAGCACCTGCTCGACCCGACCACCCGTAACGGCCGAGACGAACACCATCTGCTCGGGCACCAGCGTGCCCGGGCCGCGTACCTCGCGCACGAACGACCCGCGCTGCACCGTGCCGAACAGCTGGATGTCGCGATCGACGCTCTGCGCGGCGGGCTCGAGCTGCGACAGCCACACCGTGATCGCGATCAGGGCGAGCGCACCGACGCCGATGTAGATGTTCCGGCGCTTCTTGCGCCCCTCGACGCTGCGCTTGACGTCCATCCCCTGGCCGCCGCCCGCGCCGATCTCGATGCGGCGTCCGGGCCGATCCCGCTCCCCTTCGGGAAGGATGTGCGGCTCACGGGACCCCTTCTTCCTGGGTCGTTCCCTGGGTGTGCTCAACGAATGCCTCGTCTAGTCCTACCGCCGCCCGCTCACGGGCGGCGTCGTCTTCCGCGTTCGATCGTCGGTCACGATCGCCCGGCCGCGAAGCGCGGGCCGGATACCATCACGGAGGCAACGGGTATGCCATCCATTCGTACGACACCTAACCCGTTGCTGTTTCGATGTTTAGAGGGCAGAAGACGGTCGGAGGCCGGGGTCGGAAGTGCCCGGTTTCGGGATGGGGTGTCCGGTACCGGACACCGGGCCGTGCGGGCTGCACGACCCCATCAGGCGATCGACGCCACGAGGCCGGGGACCGCGCGGATCGTCCCCGCCGTGTGGAAGCGTGCGGGGTCGAGCTCGCGCTCGGGGACAGCCTCGTGCTCCCAGGTGCTCTCGTAGGGGACGAAGATCGCGTGCGCCCCCATCTCCACCACGGGCAGGATGTCCGAGCGCAACGAGTTCCCGATCATGACGAACTCGGGTGGCTCGAGACCGTGCCGGTCGAGCACGTCCTCGTAGGTCGATCGGTCCTTGCGGCTCACGACCTCGACGTGGGTGAACAGATCTCCGAGACCCGAGCGCGCGATCTTGGTCTCCTGATCGAGCAGGTCGCCCTTCGTGAGCACCATCAGATCGTACGATTCGCTCAGACGGGTGACTGTGTCGCGCACGCCGTCGAGAACGTCCACGGGGGCGAGCAGCATCTCGCGCCCGAGATCGAGGATGCGGCCGATGTCGCCGCCCGTGACGCGGCCGTCCGTCAGGTCGATGGCGGTCTCGACCATCGAGAGCGTGAAGGACTTCACGCCATAGCCGTAGTGACCGAGGTTCGCGACCTCGGTCTCGTACAGCCGTTGCTCGATGATGTCCGAGTCCGTGTGCCGGCGCACGATCTCGAGAAAGCGAGCCTGCACGTCGAGAAAGAGCCGCTCGTTGTGCCACAACGTGTCGTCGGCATCGAACGCCAGGAGCTTCAGCGTCACCATTCCCCCACGGCGCGCCGGAACATCACGGGTTCCGTCGGGAGCATCTCCACGTCGACGACCTCACCGCGCGCCATGACCAGCGACTGCCGCCGGATGTTCGAGATGTCCGCGAGCGGGTCGGCGTCGAGAAGCAGGAGATCCGCCTGCTTCCCGGGCTCGATCGTGCCGAACTCGTCGAGAGCGCCCGCCGCGATCGCTCCGTTCCGGGTCGCCGCGACGATCGCTTCCGATGGCGTCATCCCGAGCTCGACGAGCCCTTCGATCGCGAGCAGCGTGCCGACGCCGGGCTCCTGCCAGATCGGCTTGGGCGATCGGGCGAACTCGGGCGCGACACCCGCGTAGTTGTCGGTCCCGACCGTCACCGTGCAGCCGCCGCGGATCAGCTTCTCGGCGTTGCGCCGTCGCATCTCGGTGCCGTGGCCGAGCTCGTTTCGCTCGCGGCGCAGCTCGAACGACGTCTTCTCGCGCTCCACGGGTCGGCGAAGAGCCCCCCACCCCGGGTCCTCGCTGGACAGTCCGGCCTCCGCGGCGGCCCTGGTCTCGAGGTGACGCTCCCAGGCGGGGCCGGTGATCGTGTTCACCAGCATCGAGCAGACGATGCCGCGCTCGCGGATCTGCGTCACCAGCTCATCGGAGATCTCGCGGCCGGCGAGCACTTCGGGGTGCTGGATGAGGTCGATGCCGGCCTCGACGCTCAGCCGAAGCCCCTCGGGATTCGTCGAATGGGTCTCGGCGACCAGCCCGCGCGCGTGCGTCTCCTCGACGATCACCCGCTGCGCGGCGGGCGAGAACCCGATGAGGGTGGGGAAGGACCAGTGGCTCGTGCCGCCATACTTGAGGAAATCGACCCCGCGATCGAGATATTCCCTGATCGCGACCCGAAGCTCCTCGGGATACATGTCCATCAGCTCTTCGCCCGCGCCCTGGGCGATGTGATCCGAGAACTGCTGCTCGTACAGCGAGAGGTCGCCCTCGGGAATCAGCGCGAAGGTGATGGAGTACGGACCGCCCCACCCCACGATGTTACCGGCAACCTGAAGTCTCGGTCCCACCTCGCGGCCCGACGCGATCGCATCACGGACCGTCTTGAGCTCCGGGAGGGCGCCGTAGCTGTCGCGCAGGTGCGTGACGCCGAACTTGAGGTGCATCTGTGCCGCCTCGAGCGTCAGCGCCTCGCCGGCGAGCCGGTAGTGGACCGAGGTCTCCTTGCGGTCCTTCGCGCCGCCGCCATACAGCGAGATGTGCACGTTGGTGTCGACGAACCCGGGCGTCATCCAGCGGCCCGACCCGTCGATGACCTCGGCGCCGTCGGGCACGGGTGTGTCGGCGGACGGCCCGACCGCGGCGATCCGTCCCCCCTCGATGACGACGGTGGCGTTCGGGATGGGCGCCCCGCCGGTGCCGTCGATAACGGTCGCGCCGACGATCGCCGT
>JAWWCR010000268.1:0-3781 GCA_033720355.1 Gemmatimonadota bacterium | reverse complement strand
GACGGACGAGTTCACGCGAGAGGTCGTCGAGAGGCTGTCGGGCCGACCGGGCACGAAGATCGAGGCGCCCGCGACGCGATCGCGAAAGAGATGGCTCGTCGGTTGGGGGGGAGCCGCCGCTGCGGCCGTGGCGGCCCTGTTCTGGTTGATGCCGGGGCCGGAGGTCGATCCCCGGAAGGTGATCGTCTTTCCGCTGATGGATCAGCGCGCGAATCGTGTGGACCAGGCCGTCGGCGAGCAGGTCGCGATCATGGTCGGGACCGCGCTCGAGCACGCCGAGCCACTCAGGTGGATCGATGGGTGGGATTGGCTCTCGCCGTCCGAGAGAACCGACATGTCCTCCTGGTCGATCCGGAGCGGCGCGGCGATCGCGCGCCAGCGTGGTGCGGGCTACGTCATCGATGGCCGGATCATGGACGAGGGCGATTCGGTCAGCGTAATACTGCGCCTGCACGACGCCGCGAGCGGCGAACAGGTGCAGACGAGCCTGCTGTCGGGAGGCACGGAGGAGCTCCCCTCGCTCGGACGACAGGCGCTCGTGGCGCTGCTTCCGAACCTGATCGACCCGGGCCGCTCCGTGGGGAGCGACGCGTTCGAGGGATTCGCCCCCGAGGTGGTGGCCGACTGGTTGAACGGAGAACGCGAGTACCGGGAGTCGCGGTTCGAGACCGCCCTGGCGTCATTCCAGAGTGCCGTGGATCGGGACTCCACGATGGCGCTTGCCGCGATCCGTGGTGCGCAGGCGGCGCGCTGGCTGTTCCAGAACGACACCGCGGCCGGGCTGCTCGAGGTCGCGCTCGCCAACGAGGCCTCGCTGAGCGCCCGAAACCGCGCGCTCGCCAGCGGCATCCAGAGCTACGTGAATGGAGAAGCCGCCGAGGCAGAGCGAACTCTTCGTGGCATCGCCACCGACTATCCGGAGTGGAGCGACGCGTGGATGGCGCTCGGCGAGGTGTACTACCACCTCCCGACACTCGACCAGGGCATTGTCCGCGCGGAGGACGCGTTCAAACGGGCGCTCCTGAGCGACCCCGGATTTACGCCGCCTCTCGTGCACCTTTCCGAGATCGCCTACCGACGGGGCGATGCCGACCTGGGCGATTCGTTGCGCGCCGCCTTTCCCGTAACGGGTGACCGGACAGTCCTCGCGCAGCTCGACCTGATGTCGACGTGTGTGCGGTCGGGCGCCGCGGCGCCGGAGTGGTCGCGGGCGGCCGGCAGCGACGAGGGCGGGGAAGCGGTGCTCTACGCGGGGGCACACCTCGCGGTCGGTGGGGCGTTTATCGACTGTTCCATCGGCGCGTTCGAGGCACTTCACTCGTGGGGAGGCGAGCTCGAGGGAGGAGGCGTCCGCAACCAGGCGATCGCCATGGCCTGGTCGACCCTCCTCGGACTCCAGGGCGTGCACGCCGCGAGAGGGCACCACGAACGAGTGCATGAGCTGATCTCGGGCGCCGACCAGTTCGAGAGGCCTCGAGACTACCTGTGGGTCCTCGCCTCCATGGCCGGTCTGCCCCTGGAACAGGAAGCTCGTGAAGCAGTAGCGAGACTCGAGTCGCCGGGGGAGCCGAGTGCCACGGCTCTCTGGATGATCGGAGCCTGGCACGCGCTCCACGGCGAGCCGCAGACGGTCGCACAGGCGGCCCGGACCGCCAGAGACAGAAGCCGTACCACCCCTCCCGATTCCGTGGCCATATACGCACTGCTCGCCGACGCCCTTGATGCGTGGTCCTCCCTGGCCCGAGCGGATACGACCGAAGCGATCGAGAGGCTCGCCGCCCTCGCGCCGGTGTCCCCGCCGAGTGCACTTCAATGGTCGCTGTGGGAACCGCTGCCCGTGGAACGACTGGCCCTGGCGCGTCTCAGCACAGCGACGGGAGACTTCGAGGGCGCCGTCGAGGCGGCCTCGGCGTTCGACCATCCCCAGCCGGTGGTCTACGTGGGCTTCGTGGCGGAGAGCCTCCGACTGCGAATGGAGGCATCGGAGATGCTCGGCGATCCACAGCTGGCCGAAGGGTATCGAGCCCGGCTGGCCCGGCTGCGCTGAAGAGCTTCTCGCGTTCGACCAGGAGACCGAGCAGTCCACGACGATCCGGATCCCCTCCCCGCTGGTGAGCTACACGCGCGGCCTCGACGGCCGATGACGAGGCCCGGGTGCCAACCGCGTTTCTCGAAACGGAAGGACGTCGGGTATGAAGCCCGGCCTCGTCCCCCGGAGGAACGCCATGAGACTCTCGAGCCTTGCCCTCGTCACGTTGCTGGCCGCGTGCTCGTCCGGCCCCACGGCTCCGCTGGACGCAGCCGGCGATGGATATCGGATTTCCGTCGGCGTATACGAGTTTTCCGCCACCGTCCCGCAGGGGCCCACGTCCCGGAGATGGAACGGGACGCTCACCATCACGGCCGTCACGAACACCGGGCTGGAGGGCGAGTGGGATGCGAACGGCCTCGAGCCTGCACTCTCCTCGACACCCGACACCGAGGTGGGGAGGGGTCGGTTCCTCGTGAAGGGCTTCGGGAATATCGTCGATCCTTTGTTCGGTGACGTCGAGCGGTTCTCGCTCGAAATGATGTTGGTACCGGTCCGAGACAGCGACGTGGTCGACTGCACGGAGCTCGTGTGGCGGCGGGCGACCGTCGTCGCGCAGCCGGGTGAATGCTCCCTGATCCTGACCCAGGGCGCGGCCACGTCGGTAGGGCCCTGAAGGGGCTACGGAATCGTGACGGAGTACAGGAGGTCACCCGAGAGGACCCATGCGCCCGAGCCGTCCGGAAAGGAGATGACGCGTTCGGGCGCCGGTCCATCCATCGCAGCCGTGCCGACGAGGAGGAACGTGTCCGCATCGTAGGCCTCGAGCGCACAGGTGTCGGCGAGCAATGGCCTCTGACAGGTGCCGACAAACACGCGGCTCCCGTCTGAGCTCGGGGCGGGGACCCCGGATCCGATGAGCCCGGCCTGCAGGAAGGATCCGCTCCGCAAGACCTGACCGCTGCGTGTGTAGATCCGGGTTCCCGCCGGGTTGATACCGAGCCGAGAGGTGCCGCGGACGGAGCCGTGATCGTCTTCGAGGACGATCGGGGCGTTTACGTCCTGAATGTCGAGTCGGTACAGGGAGTTGGGCGAGAACCCCTCGCCGACGTACAGGACGGCGCGATCCGGACTCTTCAGGAATTCCGGCGCCGCCCGGATGATCCGGTGGCTCGCCACTCGCCGGTACGTGTCGCCTGCGCTCCGGTCGATCCGCACGATCCATGCGAACTCTCCCGAAGCGGGGTTTGCAGACACGAAGACCTTCCCCGGCGCACCCACGGCCACGTCCCAGGCCGTCGTGTGGCCGAGGGAGTCTCCGACCACGATCTCGGTTCGCCCGAACGTATCCGTGTCGAGAGCGACTATGGAGCCGGCCCCGTTCAAGGCCACGTAGAGGGTCGAGCCATCGTCGCTCAAATCGACGCCCTCGGGCTTCGATCCGACGAACGCGCGTTCGACCACCTCGTTGGTGCTGAGTGACACGACCGCCACCTCGTTCAGCAGCGGGATCGAGACGTACATGCGATCGCGTCGCCGATCGAAGGCCATGTCGGACCCCACGGCGTTCAGCTCGACCGCCGCGCCCACGAGCGCAGACACCTCGTTGCTGCCGGCGGATGCGCCATCGGTCGCCCGCTCGAACACGCGGTAGTAGTACGTCTGGTCGGACTCGACCGTTCGATCGATGAAGGTCGACGCGTTGAGGTCGGTGATGACCGTGACCGACGTGCTCTGCACTGAGACGCCGGG
>JAWWCR010000267.1:0-3793 GCA_033720355.1 Gemmatimonadota bacterium | reverse complement strand
TCGGTATACCTTGTCCGCGGCCCGCCGCCAAGTCGAGCGGCGCGGGAGCCAGCGGCAGACGGTTCGCTTCCCCCTCCGAGAGGCGGATGAACAGAAAAACCCGCATTGCGGCTTTTGTCATCGGCCTCGCCCTCGTCGCGACCGCCTCCGTGGCGTTTCGCCCGGGAGCCGCCGACGCGGAGAGCCCGATCGCGACGACCGACGCCGCGCTCGCCCTCCACCAGGAGGCCGGACAGGAGGCCGGGCACGAGGAGCCCGTGGACACCCGCGACCCGACCTCGCTCGGCGAGGGCGAGACCATCGACGAGGCGCAGCGCTACTCGGTCGACCAGAACGCGGCCGACCTCCCCGCGCAGTGGCAGGCGATCTTCGACCACGACAACGCCACGCGTGGCCCGCGCCAGCCGATCCCGTTCAACCACCGGTTCCACGCCACGGATCTCCAGATCGACTGCATGTACTGCCACGCCGGCACGGAAAGGTCCGTCTCCGGCGTCGTCCCCGCCATGGAAGTCTGCATGGGGTGTCACCAGGTGGCCGGGACCGGGCTGGATCCGATCGAGCGTCTCCGCGAGATGTACGCGGCGGGACAGCCGGTCGAGTGGGAGTGGGTGAACAAGCTCCCCGAGTTCGTACAGTTCAGCCACCGTCCGCACCTCCGAAACGCCATCGACTGCGCCGAGTGCCACGGCCCCGTCGAGCAGATGGACCGTGTGTACCAGTGGGCCCCGTTCACCATGGGCTGGTGTCTGGAATGTCACCGCAGCGAACCGCTCGGAACCGACGTCCAGACCGACCATATCATCGCGCAGTCGGTCGAGCCGATCGCCGGGCCCGGCGAGCTCCAGGAGCTGAGCTACTACCCGAAGGCCATCGACACGGAGTACGGGAAGTTCCGTGGTCCGACCGATTGCGCCGCGTGTCACTACTAGCCCCGGCCAGCGATGAAGCCTGACTCGAGCGGGAGGATCGACGAGCGCCACGAGGCGGCCGAGGCCACGACCGGCTGCGGCTGCGGCGGCGCGTGCGGCGGCGATCGGGCCGACGAGGGTCCGGGGACGTCTCGCCGCGACTTCCTCAAGGTCATCGGCGTCGGAGGCGCGGGGGCGGCCACGGTCGCCTGCGGCCCGCCCGACTTCGCGGACAAGCTGATCCCGAACCTGGTACAGGAGGAGGGGATCGTCCCGGGGGTCAACGAGACCTACGCGACGGTCCTGCCCGATGCCGGACCCGAGCCGCTCGCGGTCCACGCCACGGTCCGCGACGGACGTGTCCTGAAGCTCGAGCCGAACGATCGGCTTGGCGGCGGAAACGGCCTGACGGCCCTCGCCCAGTCTGCGCTTCAGGACCTGTACGACCCCGATCGCATCCCGGGGCCGCAACGCGCCGCGGGTGACGGCACGTTTGCCGCCGCGACGTGGGAAGAGGCGGACGGCGCCCTCGCGGCGGCGATCGGCGGTGGCGGGACGGTCCTCCTGACGGGGGCGGTGACCGGAACGACGCGGCGCTTTTTCTCGGAGTGGGCCGCGGCGGTCGGCGCGCAGCACATCGCCTGGGAGCCCCTCGGGAACGAGGCGTTCTCCGCGGCCCTCACCGACGCCGGCTCGGGCGGGCTGCCGCGCTACGACCTCGGCGCCGCCGACCGAATCGTCTGTTTCGGCGCCGACTTCCTCGGCACCTGGCTGTCGCCGACAGATCTCTCCGCCGGGTTCGCCGCGTCGCGCGACATCGACGGCACCGGCCACCGGCACGCGAAGTTCACCTACGTCGGCGCGCGTCTCGGCCTCACGGGCTCGAACGCCGACGAGTGGCTCGAGGCGCGGTCCGGCACCGAGGGCCAGGTGGCCATGGCGGTCGCCAACGTCATCGCGGCCGCGCGCGGGGCGACGCCCCCGGCCGGCGCCGGCGGATACACGCCCGAGTCGGTGGCCGACGCGACGGGTGTGTCGGCCGAGCGCATCCGGGCGCTGGCCGACGAGCTAATGGCCGCCTCGTCCCCGCTCGCGATTCCTCCGGGTGTCGAGTCGCAGGGCGCGGACGCCGCCGCGGCGCACCGCGCGGTGGTGTTCCTCAACCAGACGCTCGGCGCCGTCGGCCGCACGATCGAGCCCGGTGCCGGCCCCGTGAACGGCACGAACGCCTCGTTCGCCGAGATGCGGGCCCTGATCGGACGGATGACGGGCGGGCAGGTCCGCACGCTGGTCGTCTCGGGGTGCAACCCGGTCTTCGCGCTCCCGGCCTCGGCGGGGTTCGCGGAGGCGCTGGGTAGCGTGCAGAACGTGATCTCGCTCTCGCCGCACATGGACGAGACGGCAGCGGCCGCGGCCTGGATCCTCCCGAGCAACCACGCGCTCGAGTCGTGGGGCGATGCCGAGCTGACGGGTGGCGCGATCGCGCTCGCTCAGCCGGTCATGGCGCCGATCTTCAGCACCCGCCAGCGCGAGGACACGCTGCTGATCGCGGCGGGCGCCGCCGGCGGTGCGCTCGGCGCGCCCGACTACGCGACCTACCTCAGGAACGCGTGGCTCGCCCGTATGGGCGGCGGTGAGAACCAGTGGCTCGACGCCCTGCGCCACGGCGGGGTCGCCGGTCTGCCGCCCGCTTCCGCCGCCGACGCCGGCGGTGCCGCAAGTGCGACGGGCGGAGCCCGGGCAGGGGCTGCCGCGGCCGCACCCGCCGCGGCCGCGACGACCGGCGGCGCGATCGCCTTCACCCAGGGCGCCGGGTCGGGCACGCACCTCGTCGTCTACCCGACCGTGCAGTATTACGACGGCCGCGGGGCGAACCGGTCGTGGATGCAGGAGCTCCCCGACCCGATCACCAAGGCGGTCTGGACGACCTGGGTCGAGATGCACCCCGACATGGCCGCCTCGCTCGGCGTGCGGCGGGGCGACGTGGTGCGGGTGGAATCCCCGGCCGGCGCGATCGAGGCCCCGGCCTACCTGTACGAGGGGATCCGCGCCGACACCGTCGCGATCCCGCTCGGTCAGGGACACACCGCCTACGGACGCAGCGCGGCGGGACGTGGCGCCAACCCGCTCGATCTGCTCGCGCCGAACGCCGACCCGGGTTCGGGGGCCCTCGCGTTCGCCGGCACCACGGTCACCGTGACCGCGACGGGCGAGCGCGGGCGGCTTGTCATCACGCAGGGCAGCCACGACGACCTCGGCCGCGAGATCGCCGACATCATCAACGTCGACGACGCGCTGCACGAGATCGAGGAGCACGAGGTCGACCTCGTCGCGATGGTCGAGGCGGCGCACGACTCCGATCCGGCGAGCCCGTACCGGTGGGGGATGGTGATCGACCTGAACGCATGCACCGGGTGCGGGGCCTGCGTCACCGCCTGCCACGCCGAGAACAACATCCCGACGGTCGGGGAGGCCCTGGTCGCGCAGCGCCGCGAGATGTCGTGGATGCGGGTCCACACCTTCCATGAGCGCACCGAAGAGGGCGGCTTCCAGACGGTGCACCAGCCGATGCTCTGTCAGCACTGTGGGGACGCGCCGTGCGAGCCCGTCTGCCCGGTCTACGCGACGTACCACAGCCCCGAGGGACTGAACGTCCAGGTCTACAACCGGTGCGTGGGCACGCGGTACTGCTCGAACAACTGCCCCTACAAGGTGCGCCGGTTCAACTGGTTCACGTACGAGTTCCCGTATCCGCTGAACCTCCAGCTGAACCCCGACGTGACCGTCCGCGAGAAGGGCGTCATGGACAAGTGCACCTTCTGCGTCCAGCGCATCAACAGCGCGAAGCTCGACGCGAAGGACGAGGGCCGGCTGGTCGAGGA
>JAWWCR010000266.1:0-3811 GCA_033720355.1 Gemmatimonadota bacterium | reverse complement strand
GCCTACGTTGCGGGCCGCGACGTCATGGCCAGGCGCAATGCCGACTGGCACGAGCGATACACGCTGCCGTCGCTGTGGGACTTCTACCGGCCGAGCCGCGTGAGCCACGGGTCCTACTTCTTCGACTGGACGACCTGGGACGAGGTCGCGTGGCGGAACTTCTACCGCGTCTGGATGCGGTTTCTCGACGACTACAAGGACATGGGCGGGCGCGTCACGGTGAGCTCGGACGCGGGGTACATCTACAACACGTTCGGCTTCTCGACGATCCACGAGATGGAGCTGCTCCAGGAGGCGGGATTCCACCCGCTCGAGGTGATCCGTGCGGCCACCATGCACGGGGCCGAGACGCTGTTCGCCCCGACCGGCCGGCCGATCGAGTTCGGCGTCGTGCGCGCCGGGCTCCTCGCCGATCTCGTCATCGTCCCGGAGGACCCGATCGCCAACCTGAAGGTCCTGTACGGTACCGGGGCTCTCAGACTCGACGACGACACGGGCCGGCTCCAGCGGGTCGGCGGGATCACTTACACGATCAAGGACGGCATCGTGTACGATGCGCGCGAGCTGCTCGTCGATGTCGCGCGGATGGTCGAGGCGCAAAAGGCCGAGCGCGGGATCAATCGCCTGCCCGACGTGGCCCTCCCGGGCGGGCGGCGTTAAGGGGGGACCCACACATGGCGTCCCGCCGTTTGCAGCCGGCGCGAAGAGGTGCTAGTTAATTAGCATATCGCTAATTTATTAGCATGAATGTCGCCGGGCCGGTCATCGCCGCTTGCGGGTGCACCGCCGGGTCGAGATCCGAACGGAGCACCCATGAAGGTCACGCGTCTGCAGATCCCGCTCATTGGCCTCGCCACACTGATCCCGCGACCGACGTTCGGGCTCCAGGACGCCGCCCCCCCGGGCCCGGCGCCCGGCTATGCCTTCGTGGACGCCACGGTCGTCACCATGGGCGACGCCGGGGTGCTCGAGCGTCACACGGTCGTCGTTCGGGGCGACACGATCGTCGCGGTGGGGCCGTCGGGCGCGGTGGACGTCCCGGTCGGTTACGAGCGCATCGACGCGAGCGGGCGCTACCTGATGCCCGGTCTCGTGGATGCGCACGTCCACCTGTCGGGCCACGCCAACCTGCTCGCCAACCTCCGGTACGGGGTGACGAGCGTCCTCCAGATGAGTGGCCAGCGGGGCGACATCGCGGATTTCCTCGCGCTGCGCGACGAGATCGACCGGGGCGAAACGATCGGGCCGCGGCTCTTTCTCACGGGGCCGATGTTCGATCGGATCGGTCTGGCGCGGCAGACCACCGCCTACGCGATCCCGAGCGCGGAGGATGTCCCCCGGGTGCTGCGCGACCACCTCGCGGCAGGGTACGACTTCGTGAAGGTCCACAACTCCACCCCCCACGACGTGTACCGCACGCTGGTCGCGACCTCCTCGATCCCCGTGGTCGGGCATATCCCGCTCGGCCTGTCCGCCGACGAGGCCATCGCCGCACAGGCGATGCTCGCGCACAGCGAGGTCCTGTACTACGCGCTCTTCTACGACTGGTCGTGCACGGATGGCCCGTATCAGTGCATGGCCGACACGCGCCCGGACATGTCCGCCCTCGACGACATCGTCGAGCGAATCGCCGACTCGGGGATCGCCGTGACGGCCAATCTGGCCCATCTCGCCACCGAGCGATCGAACGACGACGATTGGGACGCCGTGCTCGCCGACCCCGAGTTCCGTTACCTCGACACGGCGATGCGGGCGCGGTGGCAGGTCGACAACCCGAATGCGCGGGTGGGCGGAGAGCGCGAGCTGCGCAGACGGGCCGTCGAAAACCAGGTCGAGTTCGACCGCGAGCTGGTGGCCCGGCTGAGCGCACGCGGCGTCCCCGTCCTGGCCGGGACGGACGCGGGGGTCGAGGGGCTGTTTCCCGGACGGGCGATCCACCTCGAGCTGCGCGAGCTGGTGACCGCGGGGCTGACGCCGGAAGAGGCGCTCGCGACGGCGACCTCGACGCCCGGTCGGTTCTTCCGCCGGCACGTCCCGCGAAGCCGCGATCTCGGGCGCGTCGAGGAGGGGTTCGTCGCCGATCTGATCCTCGTCGACGCCGATCCGCTGGCCGACGTCGCGAATGCCGCGCGGCTCAGGGGGACGATGTCGCGGGGCGTGTGGCACCCGGTCGAGGCGCTCGACGCCCGGAGAGCCGACGCGATCGGCCATTAGCGCCGACCAGCTGTTGGCACCGGCCCCGGGCTACTGCTCGACGGTCTCCACGAGCGTCACCGGCTGGACGAGGAACACGGGGGCGGGGAACCGCTCGCTCGGAAGCCAGTGGTACTGGAGGTCGCCCGCGAGCTCCTCGATCACCTGGTCGGCGCACGGGTGTCCCGTGCTCTCCGCGGTCTCTACCCTCTTCGCGTACCCGGCGGGGTCGACGCGGATACGGACGCTCCCGTCGATGTTCGGGGTTCCGCGCAGGGCGTCGCAGCTCGCGGGCAGCCGCATCATCCGTACGACCTGGAGGACTCGCTCCGGCGGCTCCTGCCAGACGGCGCCCCCGGCGATCGTGATGAGCGGGGGCCCGAAACGCACATCGACCAGCGTGCCACCCCTCGCGTTGACGCCCAGCAGCTCGGGGTCGGCGCTCCACTCCGAGTCGTTGCGAAGACCCGGCAGGAAGAGGAAGATGACGACATGGAGCGCCGCGGCCGCCGCCAGCGCCCAGGCGAGCGCTTTGCGGTGCTGTCTGCGCAGCTCGTCGGCTCGTGATCTCATCGGCCCTCTCCGTGACGGGGGGTCGGGGCTGACCGGGTCAAGCTCCCCGGGCGTCGGCGCGCCGTCAACCGGGCATCCCGGCCGGCGAGGGGTGATTGCCCGTACCTGCCGGGCCCGGCCAGGTTGACGGCCCCGGTCGCACGCGACCGCCACAGGACCCCGACGAACTGGCCGAAGATGCCAACGACCGAAGCCCCGACCTCTGCCCGCCTCCAGGAGCTCGACCGGCTCCACCACCTCCACCCCTTCGTCGACCCGCAGGCGCTCGAGGAGAAGGGGACGCGGGTGATTGTCGGGGCGCAGGGCTCGCACCTCGTCGACGCCGATGGGCGGCGGATCCTCGACGCGATGGCCGGGCTCTGGTGCGTGAACATCGGGTACGGCCGCACCGAGCTGGCCGAGGCGGCCCGCCGGCAGATGGAGGAGCTCCCCTACTACAACACCTTCTTCCGGTCGGCCACGGTGCCCGTGATCGAGCTGGCCGAGGTGCTGGCCGAGCTCACCCCCGGCACGCTCGGCCACGCCTTCTTCTCCAACTCCGGCTCGGAGGCGAACGACACGGTCGTGAGGCTGGTTCGCCGCTACTGGGACATCCTCGAGCGCCCGACGAAGAAGACCTTCATCAGCCGCACGTACGCCTACCACGGCAGCACGATGGCGGCGGCGAGCCTCGGCGGGATGGCGAAGATGCACGCGGTGGGAGATCTGCCGCTGCCGGGGTTCGAGCACGTCATGCCGCCCTACTGGTTCGAGTTCGGCCTCCCCGACGAGACGCCCGAGGACACCGCGGCCCGCGCCGCCCGCGCGATCGAGGAGAAGATCCTCGAGCTCGGGCCCGAGAACGTCGCCGCGTTCATCGGCGAGCCGGTGATCGGGGCGGGCGGCGTCGTGGTGCCACCGGACAACTACTGGCCCCGGGTGCAGCGGATCTGTCGCGAGCACGAGGTGCTTCTCGTGTGCGACGAGGTGATCACGGGGTTCGGCCGGACGGGCGAGTGGTTCGGCGCCGAGACGATGGGGATCGAGGCCGACATCATGCCGATGG
>JAWWCR010000265.1:0-3883 GCA_033720355.1 Gemmatimonadota bacterium | reverse complement strand
GGCGTCATGTCGTACAACGTGAGCCAGCGAACCCGTGAGTTCGGGGTGCGGCTCGCGCTCGGCGCGAGCGCCCGCGAGGTGGCCTTCGCGGTCGTAGCCTCGGGGATGAAGCTCGTCCTCGCGGCGGTCGCGCTCGGCGTCGTGGGCGCACTGGCGCTCACCCGACTGCTGGCGAGCCTCGTGTATGGCGTCAGCACCGTCGACCCGGTGAGCTTCGCGCTCGCGGGCGCCTTCCTCATCGCCGTCGCGGCGCTGGCCTGTTACCGGCCCGCGCACCGTGCGGGGAAGGTCGACCCGATCGAGGCGCTGCGGTTCGAGTAGAGGCGGGAGGGGCCGGGGTTCAGACGGAGGCGACGTCGGGGTAACGCTCGGCGAGAGGATACGATCGTCCGGCCATCTCGCGGGCGCACCAGGCGGCCACGCGGCGCCGGGTCTCGTCGGGGACGTCGCGGTGCCGGTCGGCCGTGCCCTTGCGGAAGAGCTCGGCGTCGGTCGCGAGCAGGTGTGGCGGGTGCATCTCGAACGTGCCGGCGTGCCCGCTCATGTAGTCGAACGAGCATTTTCGCACGATCTCGGCGACCTCGTCGTCGTGCAGCGGGTCCACGCCGAGAAGCCGCGCGACCTCGCGGACGACGGTGGGGAAGTCCGCCACCATGTCCTCGAAGTGGACGAACAGGACGTTCTCGCGAGCGGCCGCCTCCTCCCACCAGCCGGCGACGTGGTCCGTCCACGGGCCCCACCACATGTCCTCCGAGCAGAACCACGTCTCGACCGACTCGAGCGGCGGGGCGAGACGGCCGGTGTTCTGGGCGATGAAATCGGCGCAGCTCGCGAAGCACGATGCGGGGTGACGCGCGACGTAGATGTACGTCGCGTCGTCGGAGCGCGGGCACGCCGGGGCGGGGAAGTGCGTCTTGATGATCCGTGAGGGTCGGTCATCGCCGAGCAGCGGCGCGTTCTCGACCGACACGCTCTTCACCGCCTCGAGCCATGGCGCGACGGCGTACAGCGTCGTGCCCTCTTCCACCAGATCGCCCCTGCCGCGCGTCACGATCTGGTGGACGAGCTGCTGCATCCACGTCGTGCCGCACTTCATCTGGGTCACGACGAAGACGTCCTCGGGGCGAGGACGATAGGCACGTCCGGCCTCGAAGCTCTCCGGGGTGCAGGTCCCCCGGGGTCCGGGGAGGCCGTCCTGGCGGAATCCCGCCTTCTCGAAGGTGAACCCCGAGAATCGGCTCATCAGAGCGAGAATCGGCGACAGGAGCCGTGCGTGACGCCGCAGCCGGTCGCGAAACGCCTCCCGCTCGGCGGGGGAGAGCCCGAAATAGCCGAGCCCGTTGGTCGCCTGATCGGTCGCGGCGAGCACGACGCCGAGGTAGACGACCTGGGTCACGAGAAAGGTCAGCACCCCGCCGAGGGTCCACCAGAGCCAGCTCACCGGGCCGTGCCCGCCTGGTCGAGGGCCGCGTAGACCTGCTGCTCGAACGATCGCTCGAGCCCGTGGACCAGAAACGGGTCCACCTGCGTCCACACCATGGCGATCAGCCCTGCGACCGGATCGATCCAGAAGAACGTGTTGGCGAGCCCTCCCCAACGGTACATCCCGTCGTGGTCGGGCCATGGGGTCACGTCCTGGTCCAGCAGCGTCGCGAACCCGAGACCGAAGCCGTAGGCCGGGGCGATCCACCCCGCGACCGCGATCGGTGTGAGGTCGTCGGCGAGCTGGTTGGTCCGCATCGTCCGGACGGTCTCGGACCGGAGGAGGCGGACACCGTCGAGCTCGCCCTCCTGCAGCAGCATCTGCGCGAACCGGACGTAGTCGGAGGCGGTCGAGACGAGGCCACCGCCACCCGACTCTACCCCGGGGGGCCGCGTGTACCGCCCTCCCGCCGGCGAATCCACGACCTCGAGACCGGCTTCGAAAGTCCGGTAGTGCGTGGTGAAGCGATCCCGCTTCTCCTCGGGCACCCAGAACGCCGTGTCGTCCATCCCGAGCGGCCCGAAGATCCGCTCGTCGAGGAACTCGCCGAACGGCCGGCCCGAGGCCACCTGGACCACATACCCGAGGACGTCGGTCGATACGCTGTAATTCCAGCGCTCACCGGGTTGGGCGAGCAGCGGCAGACCCTCCAGGATCCCGATGTACTCCTCGAGGGAGCCCGCGCCGAACAGATCCGACGCCATGTAGGCCCGATCGGCCGGCGTGTCGCCGAACAGCCCGTACGTCAGGCCGCTCGTGTGCGTCAGCAGGTGCCGGATCGTGATCGGCCGCTCGAGCGGGGCCCGGCTCCCGTCCTCCTCGAGTACCGTGAGATCGGCGAACCCCGGGATGTAGTCCGACACCGGGTCGTCGAGCGCGACGGCGCCGCTCTCGACGAGCATCATGACCGCGACGCTCGTGATCGGCTTGGTCATCGAGTAGATCCGGAAGATGTCGTCGGGGTGGAGCGGATCGCCGCTCTCGATGTCGCGCATGCCCACCGCGCTCCAGTGGACGATCTCGCCCCCGCGCGCGATCAGGGTCATCGCGCCGGGCAGCCGGCCGGCGTCGACGTGCGTCTGCATGGACGCGACGATCTCCGCGAGCACCGGCGCGCCCAGACCCGCCGTGGTCGCAGAGCCCATGGGGAGCGCCGGGCCGTGCACGCCGTCGGGTAGCGTCGCGGTCGTCTCGAGCTCACCGGGAGCGCACGCGGCGAGAACGGCGAGAACGACGAGGGCGAGCCGGGGGCGTGGGGTCGATCTTCTCATGTCTCGGATCTCGCGACGGGGGTGGCAGGTTGGCGATCACGCTACGATGTTCACCCCCGCTCGGCGAGCGCGGCGCAGGCCGGCGAGCCGGCCCCGGAGACGGCCCGCGGCGGTCTCCTCGATGCTGGTGGTCCGAACCCCCGACAGAAGAAGGAGGACGATGAGGCTGGGCGTGGCCGTTCTGCTCGCGTCGTTCACGGCGTGCGCCGGCGCGGCGTCGGACGACGAAGATCCAACGGACCGGGCGAGTCCCACGACCCGGGGCGCCGCGGCGGCGGCGCGCGGGATCGTCGCGAACAACGCGTTCTTCTACTACGCGGACGTCGACGCCGCGACCCGGTTCTACACCGGGACCCTCGGGCTCGAGATCGCCGCGGATTACGGCTTCGCGAAGATCCTCCGGATCGGCGCGACGTCGTACCTGACGCTCGTGGATGCGGAGCGCGGGATGCACTCCGCCGACGAGCCGAAGACGGTCGCACTCGCGCTCGTGACCGACCAGCTCGATGCCTGGTGGGAGTACGTCGACGAGCTCGGGCTGCCGCTCCGTTCGGGGTACGAGCCGGAGGAGGGGAGTCCGCACCACGGCTTCGTGGTCATCGACCCCGAGGGCTACTACCTGGAGTTCGAGCGCTTCAACCCGCACCCCGAAAACGAGCGCTTCACGCCGTTGCTCGACGCGGCCCCCACCCTTCGGGTCGGCGGCCGGGCCGGCGAGGCGCCCGGTGACCTCGGATTCAAGGCCACCGTGTTATGGCTGTACTACAGAGACATTCCGGGGATGCGGCGGTTCTACGAGAACGAGCTCGGGCTCGACATGATCGTCGATCAGGGGCTGGCGAAGATCTATCCGACGTCGCGGACCGGGTTCATCGGACTCGTGGACGAGACGCGCGGGATGCACTCGTACACCGAGGACAAGGCGGTCACGCTGTCGTTCCTCACCGATGACCTGGATGCGTGGTTCGAACACGCCCGCGCGGGTGCCTTCGAGCTGCGCTCGGACTCGATCGAGACCGGGAACCCCCGGTACCGCGCGTTCGTCGGGTACGACCCCGAGGGGTACTTCGTGGAGTTCGACACGTTTCTCGACCACTTCGACAACCAGGCGCTGCTCGAGGCGATCGAG
>JAWWCR010000264.1:0-4121 GCA_033720355.1 Gemmatimonadota bacterium | reverse complement strand
GATCGCCTGCCCGAACCGCGACCCGGTCATCTCGTGGTCGACGACGTTCAGGACCACCTGGAGGACCGTGTTGATGATCGTCCGGCCGCCGGGGCTCCCGATCACCAGCACCGGCCTGCCGTCACGCGCGACGATCGTCGGCGTCATGCTCGACAGCATCCGCTTCTCGGGAGCGACGATGTTCGGTGGGGTGCCGATCGTCCCGCGTGAATTGGTCCGGCCCGGGATCGCGTTGAAATCGCCCATCTCGTTGTTGAGCAGAAACCCGGCACCCGGCACGACCATGCTCGATCCGTAGCCGTACTCGAGCGTGTAGGTGACCGACACGGCGTTCCCCTCGGCGTCCACGACGGAGTAGTGCGTCGTCTCCTCGCTCTCGAAGTAGGCCCCGTTGAAGGCCGCCGAGTCGCTCTCCGAGGCCATGAAGAGATCGATCGTCTCGCGAAGCTCGTCGGCGTACTCCTTCGAGGTCAGCCGGTCGATCGGCATGTCGGGGTTGAAGTCGGGATCGCCGAGATAGAGCGCGCGATCGGCATAGGCACGCCGCATCGACTCGGTCAGCAGGTGCAGGTAGAGCGCGGAGTTCTGACCGATCTCCGCGAGATCGAACCCTTCGAGGATGTTGAGCATCTCGACCAGCACGACGCCGCCCGAGCTCGGCGGCGCCATGCCGTAGACGTCGTGGCCCCGGTAGGTCCCGTGGATCGCCGGCTGTTCGACGGCCTCGTAGGCGGCCAGATCCTCCTCGGTGATCATCCCACCGTGCTCGCGCATGAAGTCGGCGAGCAGCCGCGCCGTCTCACCCCGGTAGAACCCGTCGTGCCCATCCCGCTGGATCCGACGGAGGGTCTCGGCGAGATCGGGCTGGCGGAAGGTCTCGCCCGGTTCGTACAGCCCGCTGCCGTCCTTCAGAAACGCCGCCTTCGTGGCGGCGTAGATCGGCTCGGTGCGCCGCTGGAGGTTCTCGAGCCACCCCTGCATCGCCCACGTCGACGGGAACCCGTCGGCGGCCAGCCGGACGGCCGGCTCGACGAGATCCTCCCACGGCAGGCTGCCGAGCCTCTGGTGAGCCATCCACATCCCGGCGACCGTCCCGGGAACGCCGACCGCCAGCGGGCCGTCGTGGTTCGAGTTGTCGCGCACCTCGCCGCTCTCGTCGAGATACATCCGCTCGTGGGCGGCGAGCGGCGCCTTCTCGCGGAAGTTGAACGTGGTGACCTCGCCATCGACTCCGTGGACGACCATGAAACCGCCGCCCCCCACGTTGCCGGCCGACGGCAGGGTCACGGCAAGGGCGAACGCGGTCGCGACCGCGGCGTCGACCGCGTTGCCGCCGCGTTCCAGGATCTCGTTCCCCACCTCCGAGGCCAGGTAGTGGCTGCTCACCACCATCCCGTCTCTGGAAGGCGCGGCGAGCCGACCCGACTGCGCGACCGCGGGCGCCGAGATCGTGATCGCCGCGACCGCGGCCGCGACCGTCTGCACGACGAGTTTGCGAAGACGCGGCATCCGGCCGCGAGGTCGATGCGTCACCGTCGACTCCTCCGTTTCGGGCTCGAGAAACTCCTCCAAGGTCGGTCGCGGCCCGCCCGGTGGAAAGACCCGCCCGAGGGAGGGAGGCGCGTGGCGTCAGCGTTGCAACCCACCCTGTATCGCGGTGACCCGGGCGTCTCCACGGGGCACGGGTGGACCGCCTTATTAATACGATAACATGTTTTATTACAGGCTTTTACGGTGGTCCGTGGCATCCTGTTTGTCACCTGCCGCGCGCGCGTCGGCCGGGTGCAAAACACGGGAGCCGTGCGCGAAACACCACACCAGCGGGGACACGGCCGGGAGGCAGGCTCGATGACGCGAAAGTCCGGGGATGGCTCGAGGTCGAAAGAGGAGCCGGCAGAGAAGAAGAGGCGAAACGACCCGCTGGTGGTCGAGGGGCGGGAGACGCCCTTCCTGTTCGTACCGGGCAAGTCGCCGGCCGACGGTCAGGAAACGACGAACGACACCGATGCGGAGGGCGTGAGCCCGACCGACGACCCGACAGACCCGGAGACAGGCGCCGCGCCGCCCCCGGACGGAGGTCTCGACGCGGTCGTCCGTTTCCTCACGACCACGCCCCGCGAGTCCGACGCGGACAGCTCGCTCGCCTCGGTGCTCGACACGTGGGTCGACGCAGAGCTGTGGCAGGCGGGCTTTGCCGTCCGCCGCGTCGAATCCATCATCGCAGTCGCCGCCGCCCGGGCGATCGCACACGATGGCAGGGACGCGCTCCTCGAGGCACTCGAGGGCGAGAGCCAGGGGCTCGAGAACCTGTTCTCGCTGACCGAGGCGCGGACCGTCGAGACGACCGCTCTACCCGAGGCGGTGTCCAGGGTCGCGCTCGTGCTCGGGCTCGACGCGGCGGATGTCTTCCCGGTCCGCGCGGCGGGCGGGGTGATCGCCGCGATCGTCCTCTTCCGGCCCGAGGAGACCCCACAGAGCGCCGAAGGGCGCGGAGGCGTCGAGATCGCCACGCGTCTGATCGCCGAAATGGTGACGCGCGAGCGCGCGCAGAAGGCCGTCAGCGGGGCTACCCAGCACATCCGCAAGCTCGCCGCGCAGGTCGAGCCGAGCCGGGCCCGGCTGCACGAGCTCGAGGGCCGGTACGCTCTCCTGTGCCGCGGGGCGGAGACCGGGCTGTGGGACTGGGACCTGGAGACCGACAGGATCCATTACTCCCCGCGGTGGAAGGCCCTCCTCGGGTACGGGGCGAACGACCTCGCCGACAGCCCATCGGAGTGGAGAGACCGCATCCACCACGACGACGCGGACAGGGTCGAGCTCGAGCTCCAGGAGCACCTCGACTGGCGGGCGCCGCGGTTCGAGAGCGAACACCGTCTCCTGCACAGCGACGGCACGTACCGATGGGTCCGGGTGCGCGGGGTCGCCGAGCGGGGAGAGGACGACAGGGCGACCCGCATGGCGGGCTCCATGATCGACGTGACCGATTCGCGCGCGCGCGACGACCGGACGGCGCGGGATCTCATGTACCACCGGCTCACCGGTCTCCCGACGCACGCCCTCCTGCTCGACCGGATCGAGCAGGCCATGCGGCGCCGTAGTCGCCGCCCCGACCGATCGTTCGCGGTACTGTCGCTGTCGCTCGAGGGACTTCGTGAGACGTCCAGGCGCGTGGGCGCCGAGGCGACGGAGGAGATTCTCCTCTCGTTGGGCCGGCGGATGGCGAACGTGGTGCGACCCGGCGACACCGTCGCGCACCTCGAGGATCTCGAGTTCGGCCTTCTGCTCGACGACGTGAAGAACCTCGACGACGCGATGAGGGTCTCCGAGCGCGTGATCGGCGGCCTCAAGCAGGCTATCCCGCTCGGAGCGGAGAGCGTGACCTTCATCCCCGCGGCCGGGCTCGCCCTCAGCCGCGCCGCCTACGAGAGCCCAGAAGAGCTCGTCCGCGACTCGGCCATCGCGCTCCGCCGCGCGCGCCGCGATGAGACCGACGTGCAGGTGTTCGATGCCGCGACCAAGGCCTACGCTCAGTCGATCGCCGAGCTCGAGGGCGACCTGATCAAGGCGTTCGAGGCGCGCGAGCTGTTCCTCGAGTACCAGCCCGTCGTCTCGCTCGGCGACGGTCGTATCACCGGCGTCGAGGCGTTTCTTCGCTGGAATCACCCCGAGCGGGGCCCGATCCCTCCCTCGGAGTTTCTGCCGGTCGCCGAGGAGGCGGGCCTGCTCGAGGAGATCGGCTACTGGGTGACCGAGCGCGCGTGTCGTCAGATGCGCGAGTGGATCGACCGCTACAACGTGCGTTTCCCACCGAACATCGCGATCAACGTCGACGAGGCCCAGCTGTTCGCGGAGGACTTCGTCCCGCGTACGGTGCAGGTGATCGAGAGCACGCAGCTCGACTTCAAGCTGGTGCGGCTCGACGTGAGCGAGGGGACGTTCATGAAGGACGGCCCGGCCGCCGGCCGCATCCTCCGCTCGCTCTCGCAACGCGGCGTGCGGATAGCCGTGGACGACTTCGGGACCGGGTATTCGTCCCTCAGCTACCTGCACCGGTATCCGGTAGGCGCGCTGAAGATCGACCGGTCGTTCGTGAGCGGGTCGGCGGGTCAGAGCAACGACTG
>JAWWCR010000263.1:0-4139 GCA_033720355.1 Gemmatimonadota bacterium | reverse complement strand
GAGCCGGTCGAGCCCGCGCGGAAGCATCGGGCTGGTCAGAATGCACGTGTCGACGGTGAGCTCCGCGCCGAACGAGCGCACGGTCTCGAGCACACCTGAGCGCTCGGCGATGTCCCGAACGGCGCGCCCGGTCGTGATCAGCACCCGAACGCCGTCGTGTCGCACGCGCCCTCGCGTCAGGTCGGCGAACGCGCCCAGCTCCTCGAGCGAGAAATGGGGGCTTCCCAGAACGACCATGTCCAGGCGATCGCCGGGCTCGAGCCCGCTGCCCAGATCGGTCCGGGCGACCCGCAGCTCCGGGAGACCGGCGCGGATCGCGCTCTGCGGGGCTCGCCCGCCAAAGGCCGCCTCGAGGTCGGGGGCCTCGGGCGTGACGCCCACCCAGTGGAAGAGTGCCACGGCCCCGGCCGACGCCATGGCCGCCCCGAGTGCCTTCAGGTCGTCTTCGACAGGGCGGACCGCGAGTCCCTCGAGCACCGGAATCGCCTCGCCGACGCGCCCCCCGACCCAGTGTCCGAGCACCGGGTAGAACGCCGCATCGGATGCGAGGCGTTCGGGAATCCGTGACATGTCGATGAGAACCTGCCCCCTGCGGTTCTCGTCGAGATGGAGCCCGACCGCCGGGGCGCGTCCCGTGATCGCGCAGCAGATGTCGAGGAGGTCGGGGTAGCGCTCGGTCCGCGCGCCGAGCACCGAGTTGGCGAACACGATCGCGCTCGACTCGCCCCACGCGACCTGCTCGCCGAACGCGGGCCGCGCTTCGGTCTGGTACGGAGCGCACGTCCACGTCGGCGTGCACCCCATGCGCTCGTACGCCTCCATCTGTCGGCGGGCGGGCTCCGCCCAGTCCGCGGGGACGTCCCAGTCGCGCCACCCGGCGACGTCGACCCCGGATACGTTGAGGGTGGAGGGGACGCGTACTCGCGCCCCGCCATCCGCGAGCCGTTCGGCGAAGTCGAGGGTGGCCGGTCCCTGGTACAGGGACGAGTCGATGTGGGCGGCGGAGATGTCGAGCAGGGCGTCGGCCCCGGCGACCTTCGCCATTCGGGCGACGATCGACATGGCGAGGCGGGTCCCCTCCCCCGCCTCGCCGCCCAGCATCTCGCGGTCTCGAGCGTGGAGCTCCATCTGCGGAAGGTATCACGGCCAGCACGAAGACTCCGCCGCAACCTACACGCCGATCTCCAGGAGGACATGGTGCGCCAGCTCGGCGCGTCGCGCCGACGCCGCCGTGACGAGCCGCTCGCCTTCCTCGACCCGGCCGAGGCGCAAGAGGATCCGCCCCCGGATGTAGTCTCCGGTCGCCGTCGCGGTGCCCCAGCCGCGCGACGCATCCGACGCGGCGAGCGCCTCGTCGAGCTCCCCCCGCTGCAGCCGCACCCAGGCGGCGACCTCCCACGTCTCGACCGAAGGGCGTCGCTCGAGGTCCCGCTCGATCACCGCGAGCGCCTCGTCGCGCGTCCGCGGGTCACCGGCGAGGTGAATCGCCAGCGGGTGCGCGTTGAGCCGTTCCGCGTCGGGCCCCGTGGCGAGCCTCAGAAATCGGCTTTCTGCCGCCCGCGCGGCCGAGTCGTTCCCGAGCGCCCGCTCGATTTCGGCGACTCGCAGGTAGAGGTCCGGGTGCGTGTCGGAAAGAATCTCGCGATACAGCCGAAGGGCGCGCTCGCGGTCGCCTCCGGCGTAAGCGAGATCGGCGAGACCCTCGATGCCCGCCATGTAGCCCGGCTGGATGTCGAGCACCCGCGCGAAGCGCCGGCGCGCCGCCGACGCTCCCGCGGTCCCGAGCTCCATACCGGCGAGGAGGCCCTCGCACCACGCCACGGTCTGACGCCTGACGGCACGCCCCGCGAGGCGGTCACAGAGATCTCCCAGCATCGCGACGGCGCGTTCCGAGTCCCCCGTCGCGTCGAACCAGCGCGCTGTTCGCACCCGCTGCGAGAGGGTGCCCTGATGGTGTCGCTCCAGGGCGACCCGGGCCTCTTCGGCGCGCTGATACCGCCCGGTCGCCAGCGCCGCGTCGAACATCGCGCCAAGCGCCGAGGCACTCCGTTCGTCGACTCCGACCGCGGCCTCGGCGCTAGACCAGGCCCCGGAGAAGTCGTGCCGGGCCAGCCTCGCGGCCGAGAGACGTGCGTGCGCCCCGGCCCCATCGAGCGACAGAGGGGCCAGGCGCGCCGCGATCGACTCTGCCCGGTCGAGGTGTGCGAGGTCGTCGTCGAGCCGGAACATCATCAGGTGCCGATCGATGAGCCCGGCACCGATCACCGGGTTGCCGGGATCCTCCGCCCACCGGGTCTCGAACGCCTCGATGGTCTCCGCCAGGATGCGGCTCTCGACCGCGGGGTCGCCCCGGTGTTGTGCCGTACCACCCGCGCCCATCCGGGTCAGCGCCGCGACGGTCGCCAGGACCGCCGCGACCGTCCACCCGGCACCTCGTCGGACCCTCACGGCGCGTGCGGATCGGCCAGGTACGGAAACTCCGTCAGGAACGGTCGATCGTTCGCATCGACGTTGTCCGACTGGAGTGCCGGCACATCGGGGCCGAAGACGCCGAAGATGAGCGAGAGGACCGTGTCGATCACGTCGTCCTCGAGCCGGCGCCCGTTGGGGAAGCCCGACAGGTTGCCCAGAGGCTGAACGTCGGGCAGGACGAAGTCGGCGAGGGCGTCGGCGTCGGCCGGGTCGAGACCGAAGCGCGCCTGGATCACGGCGCTCAGAGAGGCGAGGAACCGCGCCTCGTCGGTCGCCGGGGTTCCGCGGTTGTACCCGTCCTTCATCGTGGCGGCGTCCGTGAACGCCGTGTTGACGCCCGGCAACCCGAAGCGATCGACCTGGACGAGCACCTCGTTGCGCAGGATGCTCTCCGAGATCGGATCGGGATCTTCCGGACCCAGCCCCTCGTCGTCGCACGCGACGGTGCCGAGCCCGAGGCTCAGCAGGACGAGCGTGCGAAGCGTTCGCCTGATGTCTGTCATCTGATCTTTCCTCCGGTTTCTTCTCGAGCGGTTCGTTCGGAGCGGCCGCTACAGGCGGTGCGTCGTCGCCCAGACGGTCAGGCTCGACGGGTCCCCCAGCAGGGCGAGCGGAAGCTCGACGACGAGCGCGTAGACGTTGAGTCCCGCGAAGGTGTCGGTCCCCGGGTCTTCGAACCCGCTCGCCTGACCGCCGAGGATCTGGAGCAGTTGCGCCAGATCGAAGAAGAACGGGTCGTCGCGCACACCCGCGAAGACTCGCATCCCCTGTCTCTCGTTCGTGATCGGGGTCGCATCGGTGCTCACGCGGACGGACGCGACGGGCCCCTGGACGATTCGGGCCTCGTCGCCCGCGACGGCGGGCGCCACGGGACCCCGAAAATGCATCACCTGGTTCGACGGATTCCCCGTGACGAAGGCCTGGATGACGAGATCCTCCACCGCATCCCCGTCCCCATCGATCTTGAACTGGTAGAGGACCTCGGGGTCGAAGATGGACTGTCCGAGCTGGATCTCCGGCGCGGCCTGCACGTTGCTGATGGTGAGGGCGAGCACGAGGTTGTCGCCGGTCACGAAGGAGAACACGTCGGCGATGTCCGCAGCCTGGTCTCCTGCAGCCAGCGGACCGTCGGTGTGGTCGGCGGCGGTCACGAGCCCGAACCCTGCGAGGGCGGCGGCCGCGATCGCGAGCGACGCGATGCCCGCGAACCTTCCGGCATCGGCGTGAAAGCGCGTCATGTCTGTCTCCTGTCGCATCGGGTGAGGGGTTCCTGCTTCACCCGGTCTACGTCGCGACCGTCGATGGCGGATTGCATCGTCGACGACCGAGGATTGCGTCGGCTAGCCGGACGCCGACTATTCACGGCATGCGGATCGCCTATTTCCTCCCCGGCCCTCTTTCGAAGGGACCACTCGGCCCCGGCGAGCTGGTGCGCCGCGAGGCGTACCTGACCGAGGTCGCGTTCCCGGGGACGGAGGTCGGCGTCGTCGAGACCGAGACCGGGCCCGCCTCGGTGGAGTCCTCCGTAGAGGAATACCTGTCGGTTCCGGGGACGCTCCAGGCCGCCCCTCGCCTCGCGGCCGACGGCTTCGATGCGATGATCATCGGCTGCTTCGGCGATCCCGGGCTCGCGCCCGCGCGAGAGCTCGTCGACATCCCCGTCATCG
>JAWWCR010000262.1:0-4261 GCA_033720355.1 Gemmatimonadota bacterium | reverse complement strand
TCACGCCCGTGCAGCGGCCGGAGGGACAGGACCGCGTCCTGACCCCGGAGGAGGTCGCCAGGATCGAAGGGCGACGGCAGCACCGCGCGGATTCGCTCTCCCGCCCGAGCGATCCGAACCGCGAGGCACCGCCCCGGGGAGGCATCGGCGAGAGCGGCGCGGTGGGCGGCTACAACTACTTCTACATGGACGCCGGGGATCGCGTCGTCGTGTTCGACGGAGAGGCTCGAAGCTCGATCCTGGTGGATCCCCCGAACGGACGATTCCCCCCGCTGACGCCCGAGGCCGAGCGCGCGCGGGAAGCCGAGGAGGAGCTCGCCGCCCGATTCGGGGAGGCCGACAATCCCGAGAACCTGACGTTCTCCGACCGCTGCATCATGACGCACGGCACGCATGTCCCGCTGCTCCCCAACTACGCCTATAACAACAACTACACGATCGTGCAGACGCCGGAGTACATCGCGATCATGATGGAGATGATCCACGATGTCCGGATCATCCGGCTGGGCGAGCGCCGACCGCTTCCTGACGATGAGTATCCGTGGATGGGCCACTCGTGGGGTCGGTGGGCGGGCGACACGCTCGTCGTCGAGACGACGAACATCCGGCCGAGCGAGTTGAGAGAGCAGATGATCTTCCCCGGCGGCTCGGGCGGCATGGTGGTGACCGAGCGCTTCACGCGACCCGATGCGAACACGATCAACTACCAGTTCACGGTCGAGGACCCCGCGACGTATACGAGCTCGTGGAGCGGCGAGCTGCCGTTCAGGCCGCTAGAGGGCCGACTCTACGAGTATGCCTGCCACGAGGGGAACTACGCGCTCCCGAACATCATGAGGGGCGCGCGGGCGCAGGAGCGCGAAGGGTCGCGACGCTGACGTCGGCGCTTGGCGGACTCGCCCCATCCGGGCATGTTCGGGCATGCGCCTAAGACCTGCCGCGATTCCGGCCCCGGCAATCCTGTCGCTCACGCTCATCGGCTGTGGGGCCGCCGAAGCCCCGGGCGATGCCTCTGCGGCCGAGCCAGCCGCCAGATCCGCGAATGCGGGAGAGCCCGCCTTCCCCACAGACCCGGAGCTGTGGCCCCGGATTCGGGCTGAGCGGATCCGCACGCTGCTCGGACCGGCGATGGAGCGCGGTGGACTCGACGCGTGGGTCGTGCTCGCGCGCGAGAACGCGAACGACCCGCTCGCGGTGCACATCGGGGCCGAGAACGCGGGCGGGCTCGCCGCCTTCCTTTTCTTCCTCCGCTCCGACGGATCGCTCGAGTCGCTGGCTCTCTCGCCCGTGACCGAGGCCACCGCGCTCGCGGAGGTCACGCCGCTCGACTCGGTGCGCGCCTTCGACCGCGGGGAGGACGTTTACGCCCTCATCGCCGACGAGATCGGATCGCGCGACCCCGGGCGGATCGGCGTGAACAGCGGACCGCGCAGCGTGGCGGACGGGCTGTCGTGGACGCAGCGAACCGAGCTCGAAGCCGCGCTGGGGCAGGAGCTTTCGAACCGCCTCGTACCATCCGCCGACATGGTCGTCGAATGGCTCTCGGTGAAGCTCCCCGAAGAGGTGGAGATCATGCGACGCGCGGCCTTGCTCACCGAGCAGCTCGAGCTGGAAGCCTACGCGACCGTCCTGCCCGGTGAGACCACCGACGCCGACGTGGCGCGGTTCCTCAAGCGGCGAATGGCCGAGCTCGGCGTGACGGACGGCTGGGCGCCCGACCAGAACCCGAACGTCAACTCGGGTCCGGATCGCGGCCATTCGCACTCGACGGAGAAGGTTATCCAGGCCGGAGACATCATCCAGACCGACTTCGGCATCAGGGTCCACGACCGCTGGGTGACCGACATCCAGCGGTTCGCGTACGTCCTCCCGCCCGGAGAGACGGAACCGCCCCCCGAGATGCAGCGGCGGTGGGAGGAGGCGAAGGCCGGAAGCCGCGCGGCGTTCGCCGCCATGCGTCCGGGTGCGACGGGTTGGGACGTCGATCGCGCCCAGCGGTCGCTCCTCGAGCAGAACGGCTCGATCCCGATCATCTGGAGCACCGGCCACCCCGTCGGTTATTGGGCGCACGATCTCGGACCGCGGCTCGGGGGGTCCGCCAACGGCGACCCCGCGCGAGGGGATGCCACCCGGCCGCTGCGTGCCGGCCAGACGTTCGCCTTCGATGGCTTCTACGGCTGGGAGCGCGAGGACGGCTCGACGAAGACGATCTCCGTGGAGGAGATGGCGGTCGTCACCCCCGACGGAGCGGAGTACCTGATCCCACCACAGGAGGAGCTGGTCCTCATCCCATCGCGGTAGCGACCGCGCGCCGGATCACGGTACCTCTTGGAGAGACCCACCCCGAGGAGGCCGCGAACCCGGGTGATCGCGCCCGACGCCGGGTCGGCTCCGGCGGGATGCAGGTTGTCGGGCGATCGCTCGTGGGCCCGGTCTCGACTCAGCTTCGCAGACCGGCCCGAACCGCTTCGAGCGACTCCGAGAGACGACGCCGCAGCCGACTCATCTCGTCCGTGTAGATCGACAGCAGGAAGGAGCGGGCGAATATCAGCCGCCGGGCATCTTCGTCCGCGACGATGGCTCGCAGCATCGACCTCGCGCCGTCGACGTCACCCTGCTCGAGCAGATCCTCGAGCGGGATTCGCATCAGGACCGCCTCGATCGTTCGCACGTCCATCGCGTGGAACCCTTCCCGTTCCTCGTCAAGCTCGTCCTGCACGGTGGCGATGCCCGCGACGACGGCGCGAAGCTCACCATCGGACATGGCCTGCAGGAATCCTCCCTGGATGAAGGCGGTGAGGGCGCCGCTCTCCAGCGTGAGGATCTCGTGTTCGGGAAAGCGCGAATAGCGGCCGACTTCCTCGGGGGTCAGCCCCGCGATCTCCGCCTCGGTCGCCCGGGCGAGCGCCTGCGCGACTTCGATCTGCCGCCGATTGAGCGCGACCGCGGAATCGAGCTGAGTCACGTTGCGCCCGATCTCGACGGCCACAGCCTCCAGAGCATCGAGCATGGACGCCCGCTCGACCCGGCTCTCCCACCAGGCGTCGAGACCGAACGCCACCAGGATTGCGGCGAGGACGGCCACGGCCTCACGGACGATGTCCACCAGCCGGCGGGAGCGGGGCGACGCAGGGTCGGGCCCGGAAACGACGTCGGGCCCGGAGGGGTCCGTGGCGGAACGGGACTCCGCCTCAGTCATCTTCCGAGCGAGATCTCGCGACCCTGAGGTGGCGCATGGTCTCCCCTTCGTCTCCCGGACCGTCCCGGGTGTCCCCACGACTCGACGACGCCGCTGCCCGATAGTGTAGATGAGGCGTCCGGATGGGCGCGAGGCCGCTCGCGTGCGTGCGTGACGCTGGCCGAGCTCGCTCTGGCCGGGATATCATGCGCCGATGCGATATCAGGCGCCTGCGGGCCGCACCGCATGAAGCGACGAACCTTCCTCACGCGCGCGGGTGCAGCGATCGGAGGATCCCGGATCGCCATGACCCTGCCGGCCATCCTGGCGACCTCGGCCGCCGCGTGCCGGGCGAGAGATGAGGGAAGGCCGTTCCGGGTCCTGTCGGCGCCCGACGCCGAGGATCTCGAGGCCATCGCCGCGCGGATCCTGCCCTCCGACGATTCGACCGGGGCCCGGGAGGCCGGAGTCATCCACTTCATCGATGGCGCGCTGGCCGACTACGAGGCGGGGGCCCTCGGCCTGGTGAGGGAGAGTCTGGCCGAGCTCCGGCGTGACCTTCGAAGCGAGTACGGCGCCGCGTCGTTCGCCGCCCTCGACGAGGCGCGCCAGATCGCGGTGCTCGAGGCGATCGAGGACACGTCGTTCTTCGAGACGGTCCGATACCTCACCGTCGCGGGGATGTTCTCCCACCCCGACCACGGCGGAAACCGGAACCGGATCGGCTGGGAGCTGATCGGATTCGACCAGCAGCCGGCCCCGCCCCCGTTCGGCCACTACGACGCCGAATACTCGGAGAAGGGAGCCTGACCTGAGGAGCGTCCGGTTCCGACAGACAGAGCGGGTCGATTTCGTCGTGGTGGGATCGGGCGCGGCGGGCGGCGTGATGGCCAGGGAGCTGGCCCGCCCGGGGTTCTCCGTCGTCGTCCTCGAGCAGGGCCCGCGTCTCGAGTCGTGGGACTTCCGGCACGACGAATGGGGATACAAGAACAACGAAGAGCTCGACTGGGGGAGACGGCAGGGCCACCCTCAGACGTACAGACGGTCCGAGGAGGAGACCGCCGAGATCTCGGACTCGGCGGT
>JAWWCR010000261.1:0-4340 GCA_033720355.1 Gemmatimonadota bacterium | reverse complement strand
GTCCTCTCGCACTCCGATTACCCCCATTCGGGCAACATCCCGAGCTTCCGCCGCGACTGGGGCGACTTCGAAATCGTCGCGTCGGTCGCCAACGCCGACATCCAGGGCCTTCCCTATGCGCGGCAGGCCGAGATCGGCGGCTCGCTCGACGTCCTCGGACGACGGCTGACCTTCCTCGACCCCCCGCTCGCGGACCGCTCGCACACGAGCTGGATCTACGACGAGGAGGCGCGGACGCTGTTCGTCGCGGACGGGTTCGGGACGCTGCACCGGCCGGGGGAGTGCGACCGGTTGTGGGGCGATCTGCCGGCGGGCAACCGGGCGGCGGGTATCCACGAATTCCACGCCCAGACGCTCAGGTGGCTCATCTACGTGGACCCCGAGCGGATCATGAGCACCCTGCGCGAGATGTTCGAGCGCCACCCCGCCGACGTGGTCGCGCCCATCCACGGACCGCCGATCATGGCCGCCGATCTCGAGGCGTATCTGTCGGACCTCGACACCGCCGTCCGGCGTATAGCCGACCCGGTCGGGGTCTGACGGGCCGGGCGTCGCTCTTTTCGACTCGAACCACGGAGGAACCGCACCGATGGATGTATTGTGCGTTGGAGGTACGGGGAACGTAGGCAGTCTGGTGACCCGGGCGCTCGTGGAGCAGGGCGCGAGCGTGCGTTGCATGACGCGGTCGGCGGATCTCGCGGGGTCGGTCGCGGACGGGATCTCGTACGTGGCGGGCGACCTCGCCGACCCGTCCTCGCTCGCTCCGGCGTTCGAGGGAGCGCGGCGCGTCCACCTGGTGACGCCGATGCACCCCGATGAGGCCGGGCTCGGCCGCGCCGCCGTCGACGCGGCGGTGGCGGCCGGCGTCGAGCGCATCGTGTACCAGTCCGTGCACCGTGTCGAGGACGCGCCGCACGTGCCCCACTTCGCGAGCAAGATCGCGATCATGGATGAGCTGATCGGGTCGGGGATCCCGTGGGTCACGATCGAGCCGAACAACTTCTTCCAGACCGATCTCATGCTTCGCGAGCCCATCATGGAGATGCAGATCTATCCACTGCCCATCGGCGAGGTGGGGATCACCCGGGTCGACACGCGCGACATCGCCGATGCGACGGTGAGCGCGCTGCTCCACGACGGACACGAAGGGCTCCGGTACCCGATCGTGGGCCCCGAGACGCTCACCGGCGAGCAGGTCGTCGACGTCTGGGGCGATGCGCTCGACGGCACCGTCGTATACACCGGTGACGACCTCGACATGTGGGAGGAGGGTGTCCGCGATGTCCTCCCCGGGTGGATGGTGGACGACCTGCGGTCGATGTTCGCCCACTTCCTCGACCACGGTCTGATCGCGACCGAGGAGGACTACGCGACGATGAGCCATATCCTCGGTCACGCCCCGCGTCTGTACGCCGACTTCGTGGCCGAGACCGTCGCGGCGTGGTCGTGACCGCGTATCTTTGAGGGGTTCGTCGCAACGCCGGCGAGCCTCGCCCCCGCGCGGTCTGACGGGCCCCGGGGCGGGGCTCGCGAAACTCGCGGCCCTGGAGCATCACATGCACGCGCGCGCCCCCCTCCTCGCCCTCTTCGCGACTTTCGCGGTCGGCCCGGCCGCCGTCGCGGCCCAACGGACCGATCTCGGACGGGTCGACTTCGAGAACTCGGGCGCGCCCGCCGCGCAGGCGGCGTTCCTCGACGGCGTCCGGCTGCTGCACTCGTTCGAGTACGAGGACGCGGCGACCGCGTTTCGCGCGGCGCAGGAGGTGGACCCGGACTTCGCGCTCGCCTACTGGGGCGAGGCGATGACGTACAACCACCCGATCTGGATGGAGCAGAACCGCGACGCGGCGCTCGAGACGCTCGGACGGCTCGGCGCGACGCCGGCCGAGCGGCGGGCGAAGGCGCCCACCGAGCGCGAGAAGGCATACCTCGACGCGATCGAGATCCTGTACGGCGAGGGCTCGAAGGAAGATCGGGACGACCGCCACGCCGAGGCGATGCGGCGGCTCCACGAGAGCTATCCCGACGACCACGAGGCGGCGGTCTTCTACTCGCTCGCGCTTCTGGGCACGGCGCACGAGGGCCGCGACTTCACGACGTACATGATGGCCGCCTCCGTCGCGCAGCCGGTGTTCGAGGCCAACCCCGACCACCCCGGTGCCGCGCACATGCTGATCCACTCGTTCGACGACCCGGTGCACGCGCCGCTCGGGCTCCCCGCGGCCATCGCGTACTCGCGGATCGCCCCCGGCGCCGCGCACGCGCAGCACATGACGTCGCACATCTTCGTGGCGCGCGGGATGTGGGACGACGTCATCCGCGCGAACGAGGTCGCGCGCGACGTCCAGAACGCCCGGCTCGCCGAGCTCGGGCGGCGCGACGCCGTGTGCGGCCACTTCACCTCGTGGCTCGAGTACGGGTACCTCCAGCAGGGCCGGTTCGACGACGCGGCGGCGGTGCTCGCCGACTGCGCCGCGCGGATCGACGTCGAGCCCGACCCCGGCGAGATGGGCTACTACGGCTCGATGATGCTCATGTACGCCGTCGACACCGAAGACTGGGCATCGGTCGACGGGTTCCGGCGCGACGTCACCGGCCGTGCGGCCGTCGCGCTCGTCTGGCTGGACGGGTACCGGGCCGTGCGGACCGGCGACGAGGCGGCCGCCCGCGAGGCCCTCGCCGCGATGCCGCGTTCCGACGACGACGCGGCGCGCGCGCTCAGGATGGAGCTCGAGGGGCTGATCGAGCTCCGCTGGGGGTCGACCGACGACGCGATCGCCATACTCACCGAAGCGGCCGACCTCGAAGCGTCGCTGCCGTACGCGTTCGGTCCCCCCGGTATCGCGCTCCCCACCCGCGAGGCCCTCGGCGACGCGCTGCTGGCGGCCGGGCGGCCGGCCGATGCGCTGAGGGCGTACGGCACGCAGCTCGCGCGGACGCCCCGCCGGGCCCGGGCGCTCATGGGGCTGGCGGCCGCCGCCGAGGCGGAGGGGGACCCGCGGCGGGCTGCGGAGATCCGGGCGGGGCTGTCGGGCGCGTGGGTCGACACCCAGGACGAGCAGCACTCGCCGATGTGGGGCCGGGATCGGCTCGCACTGTCCCGGGAGTGATCCATCGACGCCGACGAGCTGCGTGGGGCCGTTCAGCGCTGGTACGCGAGCGCCAGTCTCTCGGACGTGCGACTGACCGAGTCCGCACGCCCGGACCGCGACCCCGCCGACTCGTACGTCGTGAGGTACGAGATGGTCATCGAAGGGGATTCCCCGGACCACGCGCGGGTCGAGCTCTGGGTGACGACCGACGGTCGGATGGCGGTGGGGCTCGAGACACGCGATCGGGTCGCGACCAGGCTACGCGTACGGAACCGGAGACCCGGCTTCGCCACGGGCCACGAGCCCGAGGAAGTCTCGAAGAACGAGCTTATCGCACTGCTGGACGCGGTCGCGGGAGGAGAACTCGCACTTGTCGCCCGAATCTGGCCGCTGATCGGTCTCGGAGGCTGCACTGCGATCGCAGGCCCCGGGGTGATCGATCGGCTGCGCCTGGCGGGCTACGCGCCGCGCCGCTGGCTCGCGACTCGGGATAGCTCATGGCGCGGGCTCAGCACGCTTCGGTATCGCCGCTGGACGTGACACCGGGGCCCCGCCCCTACCGGTACAGCCACTCCACCGGCGCCATCGGGATGATCGGGATGTAGGTGACGAGGAGCAGCACGAAGAGCAGCACCGCGATGAACCGCAGGTTCACCACGCTCACCTCCCAGATGTCCGCCTTCGCCACCGAGCACGCCGTGACCAGAACGCTCGCCACCGGCGGCGTCTGCTGCCCGATCCCCAGGTTGAGCGTGACGATGAGCCCGAAGTGGACGGGGTCGATGCCGGCGGCGCGCACGAGCGGCATGACGATCGGGACGACGAGGATGATCGCGGCGGCGGAGTGCAGGAAGAGCCCGATCACGAGGAAGAACACGTTCAGGAGCGCGAGGATCACGAACCGGTTGTCGGTCACGCCCATGATCCCGGCGGCCACGCGCTGTGGCACGCGAAGCTCGGTCAGGTAGTCGCCGAGCAGCGCCGAGGCGGCGACCAGCAGCATGACGACGGCGGTCTGGATGCCGCCCTCGAGCATCGCGCTCCTGAGCTCGGAGATGTCGAGCTCGCGGTAGACGAGCCCGCCGATGAGGAGCGCGGCGACGACGGCGAGCCCCGCCCCCTCGGTCGCCGTGACCCACCCGGTGAAGATCCCGCCGATGATGATGACGGGCAGGAGAAGCGCCCACCCGACCTCGCGGAACGTCTCCGCGACGCGTTTCAGCTGAAACGCCTCCTCGACCGGGAAGT
>JAWWCR010000260.1:0-4500 GCA_033720355.1 Gemmatimonadota bacterium | reverse complement strand
TTCGGCCGCGACTTCGGCGGGCTGTTCGCCGCCCCCTCCGAGAACGTCTTCATCGTGAAGGTGAGCCACTACCTCAGTTTCTGAGCGGGCGAGCTCCGTCGCTCGACGGGGTCCGCAGGCCGGCCGAGGCGGGCGCCGGAGAGGCACCGGCCGGATCGGCCGACGCGCGTTATGTTTGGGCGAATCGCGCACCGACCGACGCCCTCGCACGGGATGCCATGACCCCGCTTCGCATCGCCGAGCTTACGCTCCGGGAGATCCGACTCCCGCTCGTGGAGCGCTTCGTCATCTCGTCGGGGTGGATGGACAACCGGCGCATCCTGCTCCTCGAGCTGCGCGATGAAGACGGCGCGACGACGTGGTCGGAGTGCGTCGCCGGCGAGCGCCCCAACTACTCGCCCGAGACGATCGACACCGCGTGGCTCGCGATCCGCGAGTGGCTCGCTCCGAAGCTCTTCGAGGCCGAGCCGGCGGGGCCGGAGGCCGTGGCGGCCCTTCTCGCGGACGGCGTCCAGGGCCACCGCATGGCGAAAGCGGCGCTCGAGATGGGGTGCTGGGGTCTGGCGGCCGAGCGAGCGGGGATCTCGCTCGCCGAGCTGATCGGAGGGACGCGCGAGCGCGTGGCGACCGGGATCTCCATCGGGATTCAGGACACGCCCTCCGACCTCGTGGAACGCGCCGTCGCGGCGCTCGCGACCGGATACCGCAAGGTCAAGCTCAAGATCTCGCCCGGAGCGGATATCGAGTATGTGGCCGCCGTCAGGGATGCGATCGGCGCCGATGCCGCGCTCGCCGTCGATGCGAACGCCGCGTATACGCTCGACGACGCCGATCACCTCGCCCGTCTCGATGCCTTCGACATGATCATGATCGAGCAGCCCCTCGCGGCCGGCGATCTCGTGCGTCACGCGCGGTTGCAGGAGCGCATCGAAACGCCGATCTGTCTCGACGAATCGATCGTCGACGTCGCGTCGGCGGAGGACATGCTCGCCCTCGGCGCCGGCCGGATCGTGAACATCAAGCCGGGGCGCGTCGGAGGGTTCGCGGAGTCGCGCGCCATCCACGACACCGCGCAGGCGGCCGGAATCCCCGTGTGGTGCGGGGGCATGCTCGAGAGCGGGATCGGACGCGCATACAACGTGGCGCTGGCCTCTCTCCCGAACTTCGAGCTTCCCGGCGATCTGTCCCCGAGCGCGCGCTACTGGGCGCGGGACATCGTCTCGCCGGAGTGGACGATGACCGGGGACGGATTCGTCGAGGTGCCGCGAGGCCGACCCGGTCTGGGCGTCGAGATCGACGCCGAGCGCATCGAGAGCCTCACTGTGAGAACCGAGGTGCTCTCGGGCAGACCGACCCCGGTGTAGAGGGCCGAGCATGGCGCACTTCCGTCACCTCGAGACGTCGAAGGACCTGGCCGACTGCGTCGCGCTCCAGCGCGTCACGTGGGGGGACGAGTTCGGGGACATCGTCCCGGCATCGGTCCTCAAGGTCACGCAGAAGATCGGCGGTCTGCTGGCGGGGGCGTTCGAAGGCGACCGAATGGTCGGGTTCGTGTATTCGTTCGTGGGTCAGCAGGGCGAGACGTTCGTCCACTGGTCGCATATGCTGGCGGTACACTCCGACGCGCGCGGCCAGGGGCTCGGGCGGCGACTCAAGCTCTTCCAGCGCGCCGAGCTCCTGAAGGGCGGCATCAAGACCGTCTACTGGACGTTCGACCCGCTCGTCGCGCGGAACGCACACCTGAACGTGAACCGACTTGGCGCCTCGGTGGCCGGCTACATCCCGAACATGTACGGATCGGCGACGGGCAGCCCCCTGCACGTCGGTGGCGACACGGACCGCTGCATCGCGAGGTGGGACCTCGACAGCGCTCGCGTGAGGTGGGCGGTCGAGGGCGAGCCGGCGATAGACCGCCCTGCCACGCTCGACGACGCCCCGCTCGTCACCGTCCCGGACATCGGCGAGACGGTGGAGGACGTCGAGCTGCCCGAGACGCCCTCGGTTCGGATCGAGATCCCCTGCGACATCGCGTCGGTCGCAAAGCGCAGCCCGGCCGAGGTCGAGCCGTGGCGGCTCACCGTGCGACGGGCCTTTCTCACGTATCTCGGGAGGAGATATGCGGTTACGAGCTTCTACCGCGAAGCCGGTGGAGCCACCTGCTACTACCTGCTGCGCAGGGGCTGAGGTGAACGTCCGCTCACGCACGGCGGTCCTGGCGCTCGTCGGGTCGCTCGCCCTCGCGCCGGGCTCAGTCGCGGCACAGACCCGGGCATTCTCGGTCGAGGACATCCTGAGCGCACCTTTCGTGAGCGACCTCGCGGCCTCGCCGGCCGGTGGGGCGTTCGCGTGGGTGCGGTACGACCGGGGTGCACGGAACATATGGGTGGCCGAGGCCCCGGCGTTCACCGGCCGTCAGGTCACTTCGTGGACCGGTGACGACGGGCAGGACGTACTCGATCTGGTCTTCACGCCCGATGGACGCGAGATCGTCTTCGTACGCGGGGGCGGCCCGAACCGGGCGGGCGAGATTCCAAACCCGACGAGCGAGCCGGAACCGGCCGAGCGCGCCATCTGGGCCGTGCCGGTCCACGGCGGCGAGCCGCGCAAGCTCGCGGACGGCGCCGGGCACGAGATCTCGCCCGACGGCGGGACGCTCGTCTACGCACAGCGCGGGCAGGTCTTCTCGATCCCGCTCATCGGCGGCGGGGCGGGCGACAGCGCGTCGACAGGCCGTCCATGGTTCGGGATCCGGGGTAGCGCCGGTTCGCTGTCATGGTCGCCCTCGGGCGACAGGCTGGCCTTCGCGAGCAACCGCGGCGACCACGCCTTCATCGGCGTCTTCGAACCCGCGTCGCGATCCATCACCTGGCTCGACCCCAGCCTCGACCGGGACGGCTCGCCGGTGTGGTCGCCCGATGGCACACGGATCGCTTTCGTGCGCATGCCCAACGAGCGGCAAAGGCTGCCGTTCGCACCCGTCCGGACGGCGCTACCGTGGTCGATCAGGGTCGTCGACGTCGCGACGGGTGCGGGGCGCGAGGTGTGGCGCGCCGCAGAGGGGCGCGGGAGCGCGTTCCACGGTGTCTCGGGTCCGTCGCTCATCTGGACGGCGGACGATGAGCTCGTCTTTCCCTGGGAGCGCACCGGGTGGGTGAACCTCTACTCGGTGCCGGCCGCCGGGGGCGACGCCACGCCGCTCACACCCGGTGAGTTCGAAGTCGAGCATGTCCGTCTCGGCCCCGACCGCCGGACCATCTACTACTCCTCGAACGAGGGAGACATCGACCGGCGGCACCTGTGGCGCGTCTCGACCGGTGGCGGCGCCCGGGAAGCCGTCACCTCGGGCGCCGGTATCGAGTGGAGCCCGGCCGTCGCGGGCGACGGGACGGTCGCCTTCCTCGCCAGCGATGCGCGACAGCCGGCGCACGCGGAGGTGCTGCCGGCGGGCGCGGCCCGGCGGGCGATGGTCTCGGGGTTCATGCCCGCGAGCTTCCCCTACGGCGATCTCGTCGAGCCCCGGCAGGTCGTCTTCGAGGCCGAGGACGGGCTCGAGATCCACGGGCAGCTCTTTCTTCCGCCCGATCTCGCGCCCGGTGAGCGCCGGCCGGCCGCCGTGTTCTTCCACGGCGGGTCGCGCCGACAGATGCTCCTCGGGTGGCACTACCTGCGCTACTACCACAACACGTACGCGTTCAACCAGTACCTCGCGTCGGCCGGCTACGTCGTCCTCTCCGTCAACTACCGCAGCGGGATCGGCTACGGGCTCGAGTTCCGCGAGGCGCTCGACTACGGTGCGCGCGGGGCCAGCGAGTACCGCGACGTCGTGGCGGCCGGGCGGTGGCTCGCCGCGCGAGCCGACGTCGATCCCGAGCGGATCGGTTTGTGGGGCGGGTCGTACGGCGGCTACCTCACGGCGCTCGGTCTCGCGCGCGACTCGGACATCTTCGCCGCGGGGGTCGACATCCACGGCGTGCACGACTGGAACGTCGTGATCCGCAACTTCGTCCCCTCGTACGAAGCCGAGACACGAGAGGAGTTTGCACGTCTCGCGTTCGAATCGTCGCCGATGGCGTCGATCGACGGGTGGCGGTCTCCGGTCCTGCTCATCCACGGGGACGACGACCGCAACGTCCCGTTCTCCGAATCGGTGGATCTGATCGAGTCGCTGCGAAAACGCGACGTACACGTCGAGCAGCTCGTGTTCCCCGACGAGGTCCACGGCTTCCTGCTCCACCGCAACTGGCTCGCCGCCTTCCGGGCGTCGGCCGACTTCTTCGGGCGAACCCTCTTCGAGACGACCACGACCGAACAGGCGGGGGCGGGCGGATGAGTCGACTGGCCGGCAAGACCGCCCTGATCACCGGAGCGAGCGCCGGGATCGGGGCGGCGTGCGCCGAGCGGTTCGCGCGCGACGGCGCCGACCTCGTGCTGTGGGCCCGCCGGCTCGACCGGCTCGAGGCTCTGGCCGCGAGGCTCGGCGGCGCGCGCGACATCCGTGTG
>JAWWCR010000259.1:0-4734 GCA_033720355.1 Gemmatimonadota bacterium | reverse complement strand
CTCCGGGTTCCTCTACTACATCTCCCGTCTCGGCGTGACGGGCGCCTTGACCGACCTGGACGAGGCGCTGCGCCGAAAGGTCGAGGCGCTGCGCGAGCAGGTGAGCCTCCCGGTCGCCGTCGGCTTCGGGATCGCGACGCCGGAGCAGGCGCGACAGGTGGCGGACATCGCGGACGGCGTGGTCGTGGGGTCGGCCCTCATCGCCGCCCTGGGCGAATCCGAGGACGCGTTCGGCGAGCTGGCGCGGGGGCTCGGGGCGGCGGTGCACGGCTGACACGTCCGACGAATCTCGCAGCGACGCCGCCGACCGCTCATGTTGACGGCGTCCGCTCGACCGGTATCCCTCAGAGGTCATCCGATGCGCACTTCGACCGAACCCCTCGTCGCGGCACTCTGCGCCGCCGCGCTCACCGCCGTTTTCGCTGCCCCCGCGGTCGCCCAGGATCGCTTTGGCGCCGCCGTTGCGGTGAGCGGCGACCAGGCCGTCGTGCTCAAACCCGCGTTCGGTCGTGGCCCGGCCACGGCATACGTGTTCGAGCGGCGCTCGGGCGAGTGGCATCCGGTGCAGGAGCTGTGGTCGGAGGGGACCGCCGAGCGCGGCGAGAATTTCTCGACGTCGCTCGTGGCGGATGCCGACGCGATCCTCGTCGCGAGCGGCGACCCCGCCGTGCGGTTCGGCGCGTACGCGTTCGAGCGTCTGCCCGACGGGTGGGGCGAAACCGCGGCGATCCCCCTCGCGACCGGCGAAGCCGAGGGGCCGGGTGCGGTCAGCCTCCAGACGGTCATGGCGATCCTCCAGCCGCCGGGCCGTGTCGTGGGGGCCGATGGCGATCGCGCGCTCGTCGCTACCGCCGGGTCGGGGTCGAGCGTGCGCGCGTTCACCCGCGGGGCCGACGGCGTCTGGACGGATGACGGCGAGCTGACCCACCCCGACGTGCAGGTGTCCGACGGCTTTGGCACCGCCCTGGCCGTTCGCGGCGATCTCGCCGCCGTGGGGGCGCCGAGCCACGAGGCGCGCGGCGCGGTCTTTCTCTTCGAGCGCGGGGCGAACGGTTGGAGCCCCGCCGGCAAGCTGCCGCAGTCGGATACGGATGGACTCGCCCGGGTCGGGAACGCCCTCGCGTTCACCCCCGGTGGTGAGCTGATCGTCGGCTCGCCGGCCGGGAACAACGCCCGCGGCGTCGTGGTGGCGTTCCGGAGAAACGGGGCGGGCGGGTGGAGCGTGACCCGACTCGAGCCGGGCGACGACTCGGGCGCCCGACGGTTCGGCGCCGCGCTGGGCGCGACCGACACCGAGCTCTGGGTCGGCGTCCCCGGCGCCGGCGGAGGCCGCGGCCGCGTCGACCGCTTCACGCGTGCTGGCGCCGGCGCGGCCTGGGAGCCCGCGGGCTCGATCGAGGACGCCTCGCTCGATGAGCGCGCCGCGATCGGCGCGTCGGTCGCCCTCGGCGATGGGCTCGGCGTCATCGGCGCGCCCGGCGCGAACGGCAACAGCGGTCTCGCCGGGATCCTCACGCGCGACGGCGACGGGTGGAGCGCGCCGGTCTGGGTGAAGGCGGCGGAGGACTACGTCGCGGTCACGGGCGGCGAGGTCAGGTGCGAGGGGGACGAGGCGGTCGGGTTCGGGTGCCGCGACGTCGATCTCCAGGCATTCCTGCCGCTCGCCTCGATCGGGGGTGGCCCCGGCGAACGGGTGAGCGACGCGTGGGGTTGGACGGATCCGCAGACCGGCCGCGAGTACGCGCTCGTCGGGCGGACGAACGCGGCGGTCATCGTCGACGTGACCGACGCGGCGAACCCGGTGTATCTCGGCGAGATCCCGGCGAACCCGAGCGGGGCGCGCGACCTCAAGGTGTACCGCGACCACCTCTTCTTCACCGGCGACGGGGCGGGGCAGCACGGCCTCATGATCTTCGACCTGGCCCGGCTGCGCGACGTGACGAACGCGCCGGCCACCTTCGAGCCCGACCTCCGGTGGGATGGGATCGGGAGCGCCCACAACCTCATCATCGATACGGATGCCGGGACGGCGTTCACGGTCAGCACGAGCGGCAGCGGACAGACGTGCGGCGGCGGGCTCGTGATGATCGACATCCGCGAGCCGCTCGCCCCCGAGTTCGCCGGGTGCTTCACCGACACAGAGGGTCTGATCTTCCCCGGCCGCACGCACGACGCGCAGTGCGTCGTGTACGACGGGCCCGACGAGGACTACGCGGGCCGCGAGCTGTGTTTTGCGTCGAACGAGACGGCACTACGAATCGTAGACGTCACGGACAAGGCGAATCCCGAGCCGATCTCCGCCGCCGCCTACCCCGGCGTCGCCTACATCCACCAGGGATGGCTGAGCGACGACCAGCGCTACTTCTTCCTCGACGACGAGCTCGACGAGCTCGTGGGGTCGACGACTCGCACCAAGACGATCATCTGGGATCTCGAGGATCTCGACGACCCCGTGGTCGCGGGCGAGTACTACGGGCCCAACGCCTCCACCGACCACAACCTCTACATCGTCGGCGACCGGATGTACCAGGCGAACTACCAGGCGGGCTTGAGGGTCGTGGACATCAGCGATCCCGAGGCCCCGCGCGAGGTGGGCCACTTCGACACCACCCCCTACGGCGTCGACCCGCCCGGCTTCAACGGCGCGTGGACGGCGTACCCGTTCTTCGAGAGCGGGATCGTGCTCGTGACGAGCATGCTCGAGGGCGTCTTTCTGCTCAGGCCGCGCCGCGAGGAGCTGGTGCCATGAGTCGAGGGAAGACCTACGAGGGCGAGGCGGTCGACATCCGGTTCGAGCCCCGGCGGTGCATCCACTCCGGCAACTGCGTGCGCGGTCTGGGCGCCGTATTTCAGCCTGGTCGCAAGCCGTGGATCGACGCGAACGGCGCGTCGGCGGACGAGATCGCCCGCGTGGTCGCGCGATGTCCGAGCGGGGCGCTCTCGATGAGGAGGCGCGACGGCGCCCCCGAGGAGGAACCGGACGAGAGGGTCTCCGTGCGCGTCGTGCCGAACGGGCCGGTCCACGTCCGCGGCGATCTGACCGTGGAGATCCCCGACGAGAGCGAGCCGGTGAGGGAGACACGGGTCGCGCTGTGCCGCTGCGGACAGTCTTCCAACAAGCCGTTCTGCGACAACTCGCACCAGGAGGCCGGTTTCGTCGGGAGCGACCTGCGCGAGCTCCCCGAGCGGGCCGTGTCGGAGCCGCCAGAGCCGGCCGGTGCGACCCTCAGCCCGCGCGCCAACGGGTGTCTGTTCATCGACGGCACCGTGCGCTTCACGGCGGCCGACGGGTCGGTAGGGTGGATCGCCCGCCCGGCGCTGTGCCGGTGCGGACGATCCGACACGAAGCCGTTCTGCGACGGGTCGCACAAGGACGAGTCGCACCCCGACGGCCCGTTCGTCTCGCCCGGCCCGGCCCTCTGAGCCGGAGCACCCCGTGACCGCGACCCCGGAGCGCGAGAGACCGCGTCTCGACCATGACCCGCGTCTGATCCCCTTCTACCCGCTCCTCTACGTCGGGTGGGCGGACGGGGTGCTCGACGAGGCCGAGGTGCGTTTGATCCGCGCATCCATCGAGGAGGCGGGCATCGGCGTGGCGCCCATCGCGAGGTGGCTCGATCCCGGCGATCCGCCCGACGCGTCCGAGTTGCTCGAGCTGCTCTCCGAGATCCGGCGTCTTGCCGCGGGAGGTGCCGAACCCGAGCGGCGATCGCTCGCCGACCTGGGGCTCCGGATCGCGGTGGCCGCCGGGCGCGACCCCACCGAGGAGGGACGCGACGCGCTCCTGCGTCTCGAGGAGGCGCTCGGGTTCGGGGGCGCGGCTGGTGTCGCGTCGATCCTCCCCGCAGAACGGCCGGTCGCCGATCTGCCCGAGATCCGCTCGGCCTTCGCGGTCGACGCGATGGCGCGCTATCTGGACGGCGAGCAACACCTGATGAGAGCCCGGGTCAGGGAGCTGATGTCGAAGGAGCCGTTCACCCGACCCGCCCCGGAGTCCGGCCGCGAGTACCGGGAGCTGGTCCTCGAGTGCTGTCGCGTCCTCGCCGACGAAGGGCTCGGACGGCTCGCGGGACCGGTCGAGTTCGGCGGCGCGGACGACCCCGCCGCCTTCGTCGCCTGTTTCGAGACGCTGGGCTACGGCGATCTGAGCGTCCTCACGAAGTTCGGCGTCCAGTTCGGGCTGTTCGGCGGGAGCATCTTCCAGCTCGGGTCCGAGCGGCACCACGAGCGCTACCTCGAACGGGTCGGATCGCTCGACCTCCCCGGCGGGTTCGCCATGACCGAGACCGGCCACGGGTCCAACGTCGCCGACCTCGTGACCACGGCGACCTTCGATCCCGAGAGCGGCGAGTTCGTCATCGACACGCCGGGCATCCGGGGCCGCAAGGACTATATCGGAAACGCCGCCGCGCACGGCCGCATGATGACCGTCTTCGCCCAGCTCGAGACGGCGGGCGAGCGTCACGGCGTCCACGCCTTCCTGGTCCCCATCCGCGACGAGAGCGGCGAGCCCGCCGCCGGGGTCACCATCGAGGACTGCGGCGACAAGATCGGTCTTCGCGGCGTCGACAACGGGAGGCTGTCCTTCGATCAGGTCCGCATTCCGCGCGACCACCTGCTCGACCGGTTCGCGTCCGTCTCTGCCGAAGGCGCGTACTCGAGCCCGATCGCGAGCCAGGGACGCCGCTTCTTCACGATGCTCGGGACGCTCGTGGGGGGGCGGGTCGCGGTGGG
>JAWWCR010000258.1:0-4760 GCA_033720355.1 Gemmatimonadota bacterium | reverse complement strand
GGCCCGCGAAGGGTCTTGTGCGTCGTCGACGTGACGATGTCGGCGTGCGGCACGGGCGACGGGTGCGCCCCGGTGGCCACGAGACCGGCAATGTGCGCCATGTCGACCAGGAGCTTCGCACCGCACGACCGCGCGATCTCGCCGAAGCGCTCGAAGTCGAGCTCGCGCGGGTAGGCGCTCGCCCCGGCGATGATGAGCGCGGGCCGCTCGGCCTCCGCCAGCCGCGCGAGCGCATCGTAGTCGACGGTACGGTCGGACGGGCGTACTCCGTACGAGACGACGCGGTACCACCGGCCGGAAAAGTTCACGGGGGAGCCGTGGGTGAGGTGCCCCCCGTGCGAGAGGTCCATCCCTAGAATCGTGTCGCCCGTCTCGATCAGCGCGAACAGGGCCGCCATGTTCGCCTGTGCGCCGCTGTGCGTCTGGACGTTCGCGTGATCGGCGCCGAAGAGCTGCTTCGCCCGGTCCCGCGCGAGGTTCTCGACCTCGTCGACGTGCTCGCACCCGCCGTAGTACCGCTTTCCGGGGTACCCCTCGGCGTACTTGTTCGTCATCACGCAGCCCATCGCCCGGAGCACCGCGGGCGACACGAAGTTCTCGCTGGCGATAAGCTCGAGCCCGCGCCGCTGCCGATCGAGCTCGCGCTCGATGGCGGCGAACACGGCGGGGTCGGACTCGGCCAGGTTCGTCGGCATCGCCGCCTGACTCCCGGAAAGGGTCGCTGGGTTCATTCGGTCGCCACCTCCTGCGCTGCTTGGGCTATCCGCTCGTGGGACCGGGGCTCCGGCCGGTGCCCCTCTCGCTAGAAGGGCCCGCGGTGGAGCTGGCCCACCCGCCTGAGTCGCTGTTCCGCCACCCGGTCCGCCGCCTCTCCGCTGGTGATCCCCTCGGCCGCCGCCAGATCGAAGATGTCGAGCAGGACGTTGTAGATCTCGCCGGCCTTCCGCTTCGACCGCTCGAGCGACCACCCCGCGAGCTCGGAGTAGACGTTGATCAGCCCGCCCGCGTTGATGACGTAGTCGGGGGCGTACATGATCCCGCGCTCTTCGAGCTCGTTGTCGTGCGAGGCCGACGCGAGCTGGTTGTTCGCGGCGCCGGCGACGATGTCGACCTGGAGCCGTGGCAGCGTGTCGTCGTTGATGATCGCGCCGAGCGCGCAGGGGGCGAAGATGTCGGCCTCGACGTCGTAGATCGCGTCGGGCTGCACGACCTCGGCACCGAGGTCCTCGGCCACCTTGCCCGTCTTGACCTCGTCGATGTCGGTCACGAAGAGCTTCGCTCCCTCATCGGCCAGGTAGCGGCACAGGTAATACCCGACGTGCCCGGCCCCCTGGACCGCGACGGACCGCTCGGTCAGCGAGTCGTCTCCGTACCGCTTGAGCGCGCACGCCTTGATGCCGCGGTAGACCCCGTACGCCGTGACGGGCGACGGGTCGCCCGAACGGCCCTGGATCCCGACCACGAACTCGGTTTCCATGTGGACGAAGTCCATGTCCTCGACGGACACGCCGACGTCCTCGGCCGTGATGTACCGTCCTCCGAGGCTGTCGATGGCCCGCCCGTGCGCCCGCATGAGCATCTCGCGATCGCGCACGCTGTTGTCGCCGATGATGACGGCCTTCCCGCCGCCGAGGTTCAGCCCGGCTACGGCGGCCTTGTACGTCATGCCGCGCGACAGCCGGAGGACATCGATCAGCGCCTCCCTGTCGGAGGCGTATTGCCAGAACCGGGTGCCGCCGAGCGCGGGTCCCAGCGTCGTGTCGTGTATGGCGATGATGCTTCGGTAGCCACACGAGGGATCGTGATTGATCACCACCTGCTCGTGGCCCATCTCGTCGAGCAACTCGAACAGCTCGGGCGAGGACTCCTCGACCGATTCCAGTCCGACGGCAGGCACCTCCAACCCGGGACGAGTCACGTCTCGCCACCCCTTTCTCTGTATAGTTGCCGCGCGGCGATCACGCGGTGGATCTCGTTGGTTCCTTCGTAAATCTCGGTCACCTTCGCATCGCGGAACAACCGCTCCACGGGGTACTCGCGCGAGTACCCGTACCCCCCGAACACCTGAACGGCCTCGCGGGTTATGTCCATTGCGGCCTCGCTCGCGATGAGCTTGGCCGTGCTCGACAGCCGGCGCCGTCGCGGATCGCTCGCCATCTGCGCGTGCACCGCCCGCTCGAGCGCCCCACGAGCCGCCTCGAGCCGGGCCGCCATCTCGCCGAGCTTGAACTCCATCCCCTGGAACTCGCGCAGGGGACGCCCGAATTGTCGACGCTCGGCGGCGTAGTCGAACGCGTGGTCGAGGGCGGCGGCGGCGATCCCGATGGCCTGCGCCGCGATACCGAGACGCCCGCTTTCGAGCGCCTCGAGCGCGTAGGCGAACCCGCGGTCGGGCTCGCCGATCAGATGCTCGTCGCCGAGACGGACGCCATCCAGGTTCAGCGCGACCGTCTCCGACCCGCGCTGCCCCATCTTGCGTTCCTTCTTGCCGGCCGAGAACCCCTCGGCCCCCTGCGGGACGACGAACGCCCCGATCCCCCGGCTCCCCTGCCGGTCCTCCGGCGTGTCCGTGCGCGCGAACAGGAACACCAGCTCGGCCGAGGCGCCGTTCGTGACCCACATCTTCTCGCCGTCGATCACCCAGCCGCCGTCGACACGCGTGGCCTGGCAGCGAAGCGCGGCCGCGTCGGTCCCGGCACCCGCCTCGGAGAGGGAAAACGCGGCGAGCGCCTTCCCCGAGGCCATGTCGGGCAGCCAGCGCTCGCGCTGCTCGTCGGTCCCTCTCGTGCACAGGATGGACACCGGAAGCGAGTTGTGGACGCTGACCGAGACGGCGATGCCGGCGTCACCCCACGCCAGCTCCTCGAGCACGTAGGTGTACGTCAGCAGATCGAGCTCGAGCCCCCCGTACTCTTCGGGGACGCGCATCCCCAGAAAGCCGAGCTCGCCGAGCTCGCGGTGGATCTCCGCATCGAAGCGGTCCTCGTTGCGGTCCCGCTCCTCGGCCGTCGGGGCCAGCCGCTCCTCGGCGAACTGGCGGGCGAGCTCGACGATCTGTCGCGACTCTTCGGAAAGAGCGATGCCGGTGAGCGGAGGACGCGCCACGCTCACGCGCTCACGTACTCGTAGAAGCCACGCCCGGTCTTCCGTCCCAGCCGACCGGCGGCCACGTACTTCCTGAGCAGGGGGCTCGGGCGGTACTTCGAATCGCCCAGGTCCCGGTGCAGCACCTCCATGATCGCGAGACAGGTATCGAGCCCGATCAGGTCCGCCAGCGCGAGCGGACCCATCGGGTGGTTCATCCCGAGCTTCATGATCGAGTCGATCGCCTCGACCTCGGCCACCCCCTCCATGAGGCACACGACCGCCTCGTTGATCATCGGCATCAGGATCCGGTTGGCCACGAAGCCGGGGTAGTCGTTTGCCAGGACGGGTGTCTTCCCCAACCGCTCGCACAGCGCGACGGTCAGAGCCGCCGCCTCGTCCGATGTCTCGAGCCCGCGGATCACCTCGACGAGCTGCATGACGGGCACCGGGTTCATGAAATGCATGCCGATCACGCGGTCGGGATCGGGCGCGCTCGCCGCGATCTCCGTGATCGAGATCGAGCTCGTGTTCGTCGCGAGGAGGGCGTCGGAGGGAGCCACGTCGCCGATGGCCTCGAACAGGCTGAACTTGAGCTCGGGGTTCTCGGTCGCCGCCTCGACGATCACCTCGTCGGATCCGAGGGCGCCCATACCCGTGGCCGGCGTGATCCGACTCAGGGTGTCGGCCGCCTGCTCGGCGGAGATGCGGTCCTTCGCCACCTGTCGGCCCAGGTTTTTCTCGATTGTCGCCTGCGCGCGCTCGAGCGCCGACTCGTCGACGTCGACGAGGTCGACCTCCATCCCCGCGAGCGCGAACACGTGCGCGATCCCGTTTCCCATGGTTCCCGCGCCCACGACACCGACGCGAGAGACGTCACCGGCAGCTAGCAATTCACCTGTTCCTTTCGAGCTCGACCGGGGTCGGCCGGGGCGACAAACTCTCCCCTTTCGGCCGCCATCGCCACATCCACACGATCGTCGCGACGCTGGCCAGCGAGACGAGCAGACCGCCCTCCGGGCCGAACGCGCCGCCCGTGAGGAGGTCGGGTCCCGAGAGCACGGGGTCGAACCCCGGCATCCCGAAATCGAGCCCGCTCACGGAGAGCTCGCTCACCGCCATGATCCAGTTCCAGCCGAGGTGGACTCCCGTTGCGAACCACAGGCTTCGAGTCCTCCAGTACGCGAGACCGAGCAGCACCCCCGCGAGCCCGATGTTCACGAGCGGCAGGGCTCCCGTGTTCGGGTTCGCCCCATGCGCGGCGGCGAAGAGGAGCGACGTCGTCGCGAGCGCCGCGACGCCGCCGAACCGCCGCTCGATCACCTGGAAAGGGTAGCCGCGAAACAGCAGCTCCTCGACGAACGCCGCGCCGAACAGAACGCCCGCCAGCGAGGCGGCCGCCACGACTGCCGAGCCCCGAGACCCGTCCGACTCCCAGGTCAGCCACCCGAAGGCGACGAGCGCGAGGACCACGGCTCCGAGCACGCCGACGCCCACGACCGCTCCCGCCACCAGATCGATGCCCGCGCGAGCACCGCCGGGGAGCCCCAGCCCCGTGAACGGCAGCCGGCTGAGGCGGACCTGCCCCACCCAGCTGGCGACCAGCGCCGCCAGGACCATCGCGTACACGTTCCACACGCTGAGAAGCTGCGCCGGCGCGGGGGCCGGCGGCCGCG
>JAWWCR010000257.1:0-4776 GCA_033720355.1 Gemmatimonadota bacterium | reverse complement strand
CGGCGGTCTCGGTCGCGCACGCCGAACCGCACGTCGTCGCCGTCGGGATCAACTGCACCGCGCCGGAGCTCATCACGCCACTGATCGAGATCGCGAAGGGCTCGACCGACCGCCCGGTCCTCGTCTACCCCAACTCCGGCGAGACGTGGGACGCGAGACGGAAGGTCTGGGTCGGCACGGCCACGCCGACCGACTGGGCCGCCCGCGCACGCGAGTGGCGCGCCGCCGGCGCCTCGGGAATCGGTGGTTGCTGTCGCGTACGCCCTGCCGACATCTCGGCCATCCGATCGGCGCTCGCGGCAGGCTGACCCCCCGAATCGGCCCCCGAATCCGCCCACCGGACGGGGGCTTCACAGAAAATGCGTAGCACTGCTACGCATTTCCCGGGAGGTGGTGTTCCCGTCCGCGACGTGGCGATCGACGGGAGGGGTGTCGGCCGGGAAGACGTACGGGCTGTCAGGCCCCGAGCGTCGAGATCAGGTCGGATCGCGTGAGGATGGCCAACTCGTCATCGGGCATCCGCACGAGGACGGCCGGGCTGTCGCCGCTGAGCCCTCCGGCGAAGGTCTGGACGGCCGCGGTGGCCTCGACGACCGGGAACGCCGGTCCCATGAGGTCGCGGACGAGACGGGCGCGCGCATCGGGGTCGCCGATGAGCGAGGCGAGGATGTCCTGCTCGATCAGGCTCCCGACGACCTCGCCCTCCTCGAACACGGGGACCTGCGAAATCGCGTGCTCCTTCATCAGGGCGATCGCGTCATCGAGCGTCGTGTCCGCCGGCACCGACACGAGGGGCCGGCGCGACGCGCGATCGCCCACGATCGCGGCGGCCGTGAGCGCCGAGTCCTCGTCGAGAAAGCCGTGCTCCCGCATCCAGACGTCGTTGTAGACCTTCCCGAGCGAGCGGTAGCCGCCGTCGGGCATGATGATCACGATCACGTCGTCCCCGGTGAGGGCGTCGCGATTCGTCTCCATCCACTGGAGGGCGCCCGCCATGGCCATCCCGCACGAGCCGCCGAGGAACATGCCCTCCTCCTCGCACAGACGCCGGGTCATCAGCATGGAGTCCCTGTCGGTGACCCGCACGTAGTCGTCGACGATACCGAAGTCCATGTTGCCCGCGAGGATGTCCTCCCCCACCCCCTCGGTCACGTACGGGTAGATCTCGTCTTCGTCGAACTCGCCCGTGTGGAAGTACTTCCAGTAGACGGAGCCGTAGGGGTCGACCCCGATCACCTTGATATCGGGGTTCCGCTCCTTGAGGTACTTCGCGGTCCCCGAGATCGTACCGCCGGTGCCGGCGCCAACGATGAGGTGCGTGATGCGCCCTTCGGTCTGTTCCCACAGCTCGGGTCCGGTCGTCAGGACATGCGCCCGGGTGTTCGCCGGGTTGTCGTACTGGTTGAGGTAGACGGAGTTGGGGATCTCCTTCGCGAGTCTCCGCGCGACCTGGTAGTAGGAGCGGGGGTCCTCGGGGGCGACCGCGGTCGGGCAGACGATCACCTCGGCGCCGAGCGCCCGCAGTAGCGCGATCTTCTCGGGGCTCTGTTTGTCGGTCGTCGTGAACACGCAGCGATATCCGCGCGCGATCGCCGCGAGCGCGAGTCCCACACCGGTATTGCCGCTCGTTCCCTCGATGATCGTCCCGCCGGGCTCGAGCTCGCCGCGCTCGACCGCGTCCTCGATCATCGAGATCCCGATGCGGTCCTTCACCGATCCGCCCGGATTGAAGAACTCGAGCTTTGCGAGGACGGTGCAGGGGAAGCCGGCGGTGAGCCGGTTCACCTTGACGAGCGGCGTGTCGCCGATCGTGCCGAGTATGTCTTCGTGCCACATCCGGGTTGATCCTCTTCGCCAGGGGCCTCGGTTCGGGAGGAGGCCACGTCCACCTCCGAAGAACCGCCGGTCGCGGCGGAAGATGCCGTCGCGGTGGGGGTCCGGCAAACCGGCCGAAACCTCGATTGCACGGTTCGCGTAGTAGTGCTACATAGATAGCATCGCTACGTCGGGGACGCCGAAGCGCGGAGGAAGAAACGCGATGACGAGAAAGACACTGGGGATGACCACCGTGCAGGTGCTGCACGCGGTCGCCCTCGGAACCAGGTACGGCTTCGACATCATGGATGCGACCGGGCTGCCGAGTGGGACGGTCTATCCGGCGCTGAGCCGCCTCGAGCGCGCGGGTCTGCTGCGCGCGAAGTGGGAGGCGCACAGCGTCGCCCAGCGCGAGAAGCGTCCGCCCCGCAAGTACTACCAGATCACGGCTGACGGGAAGGAGCGCCTGCTCGAGGCGACCGAGCGCATCCGGGCGCTCGAGCGCACCCTTCCGCGCGACGCGTCGGCGCTCGAGTCCCCGGCGAGCTAGCAAGACTCGATGAGGAAATTCCTGGTCTGGATCGCCGACTCGCTATTCGATCTCGCGGTGCTCATCGCGCCCGGCTCGGAGCGGCGTCCGTGGGTCAGGGAGTGGGAGGCCGAGATCGCCCACCTCCGCGCTCGTACGGCGACGCGTGAGCCGGTGAGGGGACCGGGATTCGCCGCCGACCTGGAGGTCGTGCGCCGCAGTGGCGGAGCCGTCGTGCACGCGCTCTGGCTGAGAGGCCAGGAATGGAGACCCGACATGCTGTTCCAGGATCTGAAGTTCGCGCTCCGCGGACTCCTCAAGCGCCCCGCGTTCACCCTCGTGGTGATTTCGACGATCGCGCTCGGGATCGGCGTCAACGCGGGAATCTTCAGCGTGCTCTACGACGTGGTGCTCGAACCGCTCCCCTACGATGAGCCCGACGACCTCGTCATGGTCTGGGAGCACCAGGTCCAGCGGGATCAGAGGACCAACGTCGTCGCGCCGGCCAACTTCTTCGCGTGGCGCGACGAGACCGAGCTGTTCTCGGACCTCGCCGCCGTCACCTGGTTCAGCCAGACGCTCACCGCCACCGACGAGCCCGAGCGCGTCGGCGCGCTGGCGGTGAACGCGAACTTCTTCCCGATGCTCGGCGTCCAGCCCCATCTCGGACGGTTCTTTACACCGGACGAGGACGATCCGACGTCGACAGCGCGCCCGCTCGTGCTGGGGTACGGGTTCTGGCAGCGGCGGTATGGCGGCGACGAGGCGATTCTGGGGAGGACGATCCAGCTGAACGGGGTGGACAGGACGGTCGTCGGAGTCCTTCCGCGCGGGTTCGATTTCAGGGACCTGCCCTACGCGTTCAACGCGACCGGATCGCAGGACGTGTGGATGCCGCAGGCCTTCGATCCGTCACTACGCAGCTGGCGAGGCCGTTGGCTTCAGGTGGTGGGGCGGCTCGCCCCTGATGTGACGGTCGAGCGGGCACAGGCCGAGCTCGCGACGCTCGCGTCGCGTCTCGCCCGGGAGTTCCCCGACGGGCAGGCCGGCTGGTCGGTCAACGTCGTGCCGCTCCAGAACCAGATCGTCGGGAGCGCCCGGACGTCCCTCATCATCCTGTTCGGCGCGGTGTCGCTCGTGCTTCTCATCGCCTGTGGCAACGTGGCCAACCTCCTCCTGTCGCGATCGAGCGCTCGCAACCAGGAGATCGCGGTCAGGACGGCGCTCGGGGCCAGCCGGCTCCGTCTGGTGCGTCAGCTGCTGACGGAGGCCGGTACGCTCGCCACCGTCGGCGGCGGGCTCGGGCTGCTTCTCGCCTACGGGCTGGTGCGCGCGCTCGTCGCGCTCGGTCCCGATGTCCCGCGTCTGTCGGAGGTGGGGCTCGACGGCACGGCCGTGCTGTTCACGGTGGCCCTCTCGATCCTCACCGGGCTCGTTTTCGGGATCGTCCCGGCCCTCCGGGCGTCCCGGCCCGATCTCGTCCGCTCGTTGCGCGACGGTGGTGGACAGGCGGGGCGCGCCCGGGCCGTCGTTCGTGCCCGAAACGCGCTCGTCATCAGCGAGATCGCGGTGGCGCTCGTGCTTCTCGTGGGCAGCGGCCTCCTCATCCGGAGCTTCGCGAACCTCCTCGATCTGGGGGTCGGGTTCGAGACCGGGGGGCTCATGACCGCCGAGGTCGCGCTACCGGGCGACCAGTACCCGGAGCTCGACGAGCGGCGCCTGTTCTTCGAGGAGCTGGTGGACCGGCTCGCCGCGGCCCCGGGCGTCACGGCGGCGAGCGCGATCACCAACCTGCCGCTCTCGGGCTCGCAGACGGGGACCAGCTACTGGCTGAACGACCGGGAGGTACCGGCCGAGGGCGAGTTCCCGGTCGCGGACATCCGGTGGATCCACCGGGCCTACCACGAGACGATGGGGATCCCGATCGTGCGGGGTCGGGCGTTCGAGGCGTCGGACGACGCGGACGCGCCGATCCGGGTGATCGTCAACGAGACGCTCGTCCGGAACCACTTCGGGGAAGCCGACCCCATCGGCCAGCGGCTCAGCATGGAGTGGGCCGACACGCTCGTGGCGGAGATCATCGGAGTCGCCGGAGACGTGCGCCACAACGGCCCCGAAACCGAGCTACGCGACAAGATCTACTGGCACCATCTACAGTGGCAGGACCGTTCGAACATGACCGTCGTCGTGCGGACGGATGGCGATGCCGCGAGTCATGCCGGGACGATCCGGGCGGCCGTCGCCGAGCTCGACCCCGCGCTCGCCCTCTACAACGTCTACTCGATGGATCACTGGCTGGCCGAGAACATGTCGTCGCGACGCTTCGTGATGCTGGCGCTCGGCGTGTTCTCCGTGGTGGCGCTCGGAATCGGTACCCCCGGTCTCGTGAACGAGGGCGGCCTGTTCTCGATGCTGCACGACGAGCGCGAGCG
>JAWWCR010000256.1:0-4803 GCA_033720355.1 Gemmatimonadota bacterium | reverse complement strand
CCGCTCACCGCCGCGATCGGCGGAGGTCGCGGGGCCGACGCCGCCGGAGGACGCGGTCCGATGAGGCGGCTCCTCATCGCGCTCGAGAGCGCGCTCGCCGTGGTCCTCGTGATCGGCGCGGCGCTCCTCGGGCGCAGCTTCCTGGAGCTGAGCCGGATCGATCTCGGCTTCGACTCCCGGAACGTCCTGGTCGGGGGCCTCACCGTCCCCGCGGCGGCCTACCCGGAGCCGGAAGATGTCGGAACGTTCTTCCGCGACCTGACGGATCGCGTCGCGCGCCTTCCGGGCGTACGCGCCGCGGCGGCGGTGCGAAAGGTGCCGCTCGGCGAGTCGATCGGGAGCTGGACCATCACGCTCGAGGAGCCGCTGCCCGATCCCGACGCTCAGGTCGAGCCCGATTGGCAGGTCGTGACGCCGGCGTACTTCGACGTCATGGGACTCGAGCTTCGCGAGGGCCGCTTCTTCGAGCCGGGGGACCGGGCGGGAGGTCACCTCGTGGCCGTGATCAGCGAGACCATGGCGCGCCGTGTCTGGCCCGACGGAACGGCGCTCGGGCGTCGCTTTCAGCTCGGGACCCTGAACCAGCCCCTCGCGGAGATCGTCGGAGTGGCGGGAGACGTGCGGCACAACGAAGTGCTCGAGGACGCCCGCGTCGAGATGTATCTGCTGCACGACCAGTGGCCAGAGCTTCGGGGCGGCGGGGGCCCGATCAGGACGATGTCGCTGGCCGTTCGGACGGACGGCGACCCACTCGCGTTGATGCCCGCGGTGCGCCGAGAGCTGGCGGCCATTGATCCTTCGATCCCGCTGGCCGACCCTCGACCGATGGCGCTGGTCACGGGCGGCGCGCTCGCGGAGGAGCGGTTCACCGCAGGGGTCTTCGGTCTCTTCGCCGGTCTCGCCCTCGCCCTGGCCGCGATCGGCCTCTACGGGGTCACGGCGTACACGACGTCCCGGCGCACGAACGAGCTCGGCATCCGGCTGGCGCTCGGCGCCGACGGCGGTCAGGTCGCCCGGATGGTCGTGCGGGAAGCAGTGGGGATCGCCGGGGCCGGCGTGATCGTCGGAGGGTTCGCGGCGGCGTGGCTGACGAGGTTTCTCTCGAGCCAGCTCTACGGGATCTCCCCGCTCGACACGGGGACGTTCGTCGCCGTGCCGCTCGGGCTCGTGGCGGTCGCCGGATTCGCGGCCTACCTCCCGGCCCGACGGGCGGCGCGCATCGACCCGGCGCTCGCGCTACGCTCCGAGCGGTAGGGCACGGGCCGCACCGGCTCGCGCCGAGCGGCCATCACCTGGACGCCTCGAGGACGACCACGGGGCATGCAGCGGGCCTTCACGAGGTCAGGGCCGATCTCCGGGGTCGGTGCCGCGAACGAGCGCGCCCTCCGCGCCCGAAGCACCGCTGTCCGACGTGAAGACGTAGTCCAGTGTACTCGACGCGACGTCCAGTACCAGGCGGACCGTACCATCCGAACAGCCGCTGCCGAACGTGATCCGCTCCTGCACCTCGAAGAGCGGGCTCTCGGCCTTCGAGGCGAACCAGTCCCCCCCGCACTCCGGGGCGCGATTCGGGTCGCCACCGCCTCCGTACTCCACGGTTCCCACGACTCCGCGCGTTCGACGATGTCGTTCGGGCGCTCGAGGGACTCCACGAGGCGTGGGCCGGGAACGGCGCCGAGGCCACGCTGGCGCTCGCGCACGCCGCCTCGGGACGGGAGACCCGAGTCAGAGAGTGGCGGGCCCGGCTCGCGAAGCGGGGCGACGGATTCGCGGTCGGGCTGATATACGCCGCACTGGGAGACCGGGAGCGTGCGTTCGAGTCGTTCGAGCGGGCCGAGGTGCAGTCGTACTGGCCGGTCCTCTCCGTCCACCACCTCTACCGGGCGGTGTGGCGCCCTCTACGTGACGACCCCCGTTTCCAGAGCCTGCTGCGCAGGGTCCGGCGTGCCTGGGGTCTCGAGGCGGACGGGAGCTTCCCGGCCGAGCGCTGACCACCTTCTCCGTCGCCGTTCCGAGGGGACTGTCGCGGCCTTCTGTGGGGCCCGCGCGTCACCCGGGATCGGGGGCACCTTCCGCCACGGGCTGCCTACCTCAGATGCTCGTTGAAGAAGGCCATCGTCCTCTCCTGGGCGAGCATCGCGGCCGCCTCGTCGTAGCGCGGGGTGGTGTCGTTGTGGAATCCGTGGTTCGCGCCCTCGTACATGTGCATCGTGTACGTCTTGCCGTTCGCGTCCAGCGCTTCCTTGAACGCCGGCCAGCCCGCGTTCACGCGCTCGTCGAGACCCGCGTAGTGGATGAGGAGAGGCGCCTGGATGCTCGGGACGTCTGCCGGGTCGGCGGCGCGGCCATAGAAGGGGGCGCCCGCGGCGAGCCACGGTAGCCGCACGGCCAGCGTGTTCACCATCCCGCCGCCGAAGCAGAAGCCGACCGCCCCCACCCTGCCGGTCGACTCTTCGTGCTCTCGCAGAAAGCCGGCGGCCGCCACGAAGTCCTCGGTGATCTTCGCGCCGTCGAGCTCGCGCTGCATTTCCCGCCCCTCATCGTCGTTGCCGGGGTAGCCGCCCAGCGGCGTGAGCGCGTCGGGGCCGAACGCGAGGAAGTCGGCCGCGCCGAAGCGCCGGACGACATCCTCGATGTACGGGTTGAGACCGCGGTTCTCGTGGATCACCAGGACGGCCCCCTTCGGAGCCCCATCCGCGGGACTCACCATGTAACCGCGCATCGTGCCGTGGCCGTTCGGCGACTCGTACTCGACGTAGCGCGCCTGGATACGCGGGTCGTCCGGCTCCACCTGGCGGGCCCACGCATACCTGGGGCTCAGCGCCTCGAGAAAGCCCTTCGCCGTCATCCCCGCGACCGTGAACTTCGCAGCGCCCTCGAGAAACGCCCGGCGATCGATGAAACCGTGCACGTACTTGTCGAAGAGGCTCAGCACCTCGGGCGGGAAGTCGCCGGCGTTCATGCGGTCGTCGGACATCGTGCTCTCCTGCGTTGCGGATGGGTGTGGGATTCACAACGTCGGCGATCGGCGGTGTGTCAACAAGGAGGCTGCCCGGGGCATGGACGTGGTCCGCGATGGCGGCGAGTTTGGACGATCGGCAGTTCGCAATCCCCGACCGGAGGAATCATGAGCGTCACCAGGATCATCCGCCGCGCCTTCGCGGCCGGTATCGCGATGTCGCTTCTCGCCACGACGGCGTGGGCGCAGATGGAAGAGACCACCGCTCGCGGTGCGGACGAGGGCGACGGCCCGTTCGACCGCCTGATCCTGCGCGGCGTCACCGTGATCGACGGCACCGGCGCACCGCCGATGGGACCGGTGGATCTCGTGATCGAGGGCGACCGCATCGCTTCGATCCGCACCGTCGGGTATCCCGGTCTCGAGATCAACGAGGACCGCCGGCCCGATGTGGAGATCGAGGACAACCCGGACGCGAGCACGCACGAGATGGACCTGACCGGCCACTACGTCATGCCCGGGTTCATCGACATGCACGCGCACACCGGTGGCAGCCCCAAGGCGCCCCAGCCCGAGTACGTCTACAAGCTCTGGATGGGGCACGGGATCACCACGTCGCGCGGCGTCGGTCACGGGTCGATGATGTGGTCTCTGAACGAGAAGGCGCGGGCCGCGCGCAACGAGATCGTGGCCCCGCGCATGTACACGTACGTGCGCCCGGGCGAGGCGTGGGACCAGGGCTCGATCGACTCGCCCGAGAAGGCGCGTGAGTGGGTGCGCTGGGCGGCGGCGCAGGAAGTCGACGGGCAACGCATCGACGGGCTCAAGCTCGGGTCGTTCGACCCGCCCATCATGGAGGCCCTGATCGACGAGGCCCACCAGCACGGTCTGGGGACCGTGGCGCACCTCGGGCAGATGGGCGTCGCCCGGATGACGGCGCTCGACGCCGCCGAGCTCGGGCTCGACATGATGACCCACTACTACGGGCTCTTCGAGTCGATGCTGTCGAGCTACTCCGTCCAGGACTGGCCGCTCGACTACAACTACCAGAACGAACAGCACCGGTTCGGCAACGTGGCCCGTCTGTGGGATCAGGTCGATGGCCCCGGCTCGGAGAGCTGGGACGAGCTGATGGACCGCTTCCTCGAGCTCGGCTTCGGCATCGACCCGACCATGACGATCTACGAGGCGAGCCGCGACGTCATGCGGGCGCGCAACGCCGAGTGGCACGAGGAGTACACGCTGCCGAGCCAGTGGGACTTCTACCAGCCGAGCCGGGCGGCGCACGGGTCGTACTGGTTCTACTGGACGTCCGAGGACGAGGTGGCGTGGCGGAATTTCTACCGCGTCTGGATGCAGTTCCTGAACGAGTACAAGAACCGCGGCGGGATCGTGACGACCGGGTCGGACTCGGGCTTCATCTACAAGCTCTACGGGTTCGACTACATCCGCGAGTTCGAGCTGCTCCGGGAGGCGGGTTTCCACCCGATCGAAGTGATCCGTTCGGCAACGATGTACGGCGCGCAGGAGCTGAACGACCCGAAGGGCGTCGCGCCAGACTTCGGCATGATCCGGGAGGGCTTGAAGGCCGACTTCGTGGTCGTCGAGGAGAACCCGCTCGAGAACCTCAAGGTCCTGTACGGGACGGGCGCGGTGAGGCTCAACGACGAGACCGGCGAGGTCGAGCGCGTCGGCGGCATCAAGTACACGATCAAGGACGGGATCGTCAACGACGCGAAGCAGCTGCTCGCCGACGTCCGCGAGATGGTAGAGGACGCGAAGCGCGAGCGGGCCACCGCGACGTCGCAGGGCGGCGGCAGCTAGCAGCCCGCCGGCGGTCTCGG
>JAWWCR010000255.1:0-4840 GCA_033720355.1 Gemmatimonadota bacterium | reverse complement strand
GCGAGCCGCCCTCGAGGACGCGAGGGGAACGGGCATGGAGCCAAACGCCCGCCCCCCGACTCGTTGGGGACGGGCGTCACGCGAAGCGCGCGACCAGTCTCGAACCGGCGACCACATGAACTCGCGGGTCCGGCGTGAAGGCGTCGGCTTCAGCGGGAGACGGTTACTCCTGGTTGCCAGTCCTTCATGATGCGGATCTCCCGTCCGACGCTCGGGTGGTTCCGGATGAGGACGAAGCGCCCGTCCGGCATCACATCCCAGTTCTGGTCGTTGGTCGGATCGGACACCCCGGTGAACAGTAGTTCCGGCTCGCCGGTCACGGCGAACTCGGGGCCCGTTCGCACTTGCACGGCCATCAGCGCGTCGCCGTTGCGGTAGAAGATCTCGTCGCCGCCGGGCGACCAGTGTGGCTCGGTCCCTCCGCCCACCGAAATCGGGAAGTCCCGGACGTCTCCCTCGAGGGCGCGCACGTAGACCTCGCGCGAGCCGGTCCGATCGGACACGTACGCTACCCACCCCGCCTCGTACGACAACTCCGCCTGGAGCTCTTGGGCAGGAGTGCTGAGCCAGGTGGTGATCCGATCGGTAGCCATGTCCAGCACCTGAATCCCCGAGCCCGCCGCCGTAAAGAGTATTCGGTCACCGGAAACCCAGTCCGACAGGCCGCCCGAGGCGGAGAGCGGCGTCGGCTCACCCAGGCCGGGCCACGGCACCCAGACGATGCGAGATTCGGAGACGAAGGCCAGTCGGTCGCCGTCCGGCGACCACCGCGGCATCAGGCTGTAGTCGCCTGCGGGCGAGACCGGCTGGGGAGGAGTCATGCGCTCGAGGTCGAGGACCGAGATCCGAGGGGGCTGGGGATCGATCGTGATCGCCAGGTATCGCCCGTCGGGTGAGACGGCCGGGAAGCGGTATCCCCGTCGATCGAGGGGTAGCTCCTCTTCCCGACCGTTCCGGTCCACGATCACGATTCGACGCTCGAAGCTGCCTCTCGCGTAGCCGAGCAATCCGGACTCGGAAACGGCTAATCTGCCTTCGCTGCCGGCGGGCCGGAGCGCCTCATCCACCACCGGCACTTCGGGCCCCGTAACTTCCAGCCGGTCGAGATCGAAGGGTAGGACGCTTACAACCTCCGTACCCGAATAGACCACGAGGTCACCGTTCGGAAGCAGATGCGGGCGGTCACCGGCCCCCACGGGGCGGAAGCGTCCCGTCTCGAGGTCGATCACACCCAGGACCGACGGCGTATAGTCGAACGTGACCAACGCCAGTTGGGGCTCGCCAGGCAGGAACCGCGGCCAGCGTGCATCCAAGATGCGCGACGGGAGCGGAATGTCCCCGAAGCCCCGGAGGTCGGTGGAGTCGACCTCGATCGGAATCTCGGACGGCACTCCCCCGGAGGCCGGGACGCGCCACAGGCTGGACTCGCGGCCGAACAGGATGGTCCCGTCTTCACCCCAATCGGACCCTACGGGGAACCCGTCCACGGCAGCGATACGTGCGGGGATCCCACCGTCCACGCTCACCCGGCGAAGCGCCCCGTCCGCGTAGAAGGCCACCGTGTCTCCAGAGGGCGAGAAGAACGGGCCCCTCCCGCCTTCCGTGCCTTCCAGGGCCCGGACCTCGAAGGAGCCGAGCTCCCTCACGTACAGGCGTCGGCTCGTGCCCGTCTCGGCCACGTAGACGAGCCGAGTGCCGTCCGGGGAGATAACGAACGTCGGATCGCTCTGTAGATCGAGGAACTGTCCCTCGGGGAGGAAGAAGGAGAGCGCCGTGGGCTCCGGCGCCCCTGGCACCGTCTCAAGGGCCGCGCGAACGGCGAGAGACGAGGCGATCAGCGCCACGACCGCCGCCCCGGCGAACGCCGCCTTCCACGGCCCTGCCGCACCTGCCCCGCTCTCGGGAGGCCAGCGAAACGCCGGATCTTCGAGCGCGCGGGCCAGGTCGCCCCCGGTCTCGAAGCGGTCGACGGGAAGCTTCTCCAGCGACTTCGTCACCGTGCCGACCACGTGGGGCGGCACCGACGGCCGCACCGCCGAGATCGGCCGTGGCTTCTCGGTGAGCACCCGGGTCAGCACGGCCTGCGCGTTCGGCCCGACGTGTGGCGGGTCGCCCGCGAGCATCTCGTAGAGGATCGCGCCCAGAGAATAGAGGTCGCTTCGCCCGGTGATGTCTGGATCCGCCCCGGCCTGCTCGGGGCTCATGTAGTCAGGCGTCCCCACGCTCATGCCCGTCTCGGTCAGCCGACCTCCGCCCGCCGCGGTGAGCGCGAGCGCGATTCCGAAGTCGGCGACGACCGGCTGATCATCGTGCAGCAGAATGTTGTCGGGCTTGACGTCCCGGTGGACGACGCCCTGGCGGTGAGCGTAGTCGAGCGCATTGGCCACGGCGTGCGTGATCCCGACGGCCTCCTCGACAGGCAGCTGCGGCTCGCGCTCGAGGCGCTGGCGGAGCGACTCGCCAGCGACGTACGGCATCACATAATAGAGGAACGTGTCGGCCGCACCCGAGTCGAAGAGTGGAAGGATGTGCGGGTGCTGAAGCTTGGCCGTCGTCTTGATCTCGGCGAGGAAGCGCTCATTGCCGACGACGGCGGCAAGCTCTGGCCTCAGAATCTTGAGTGCGACCTGACGCTCGTGCCGCAGGTCCTTTGCCAGATAGACCGTCGCCATCCCGCCCTCGCCGATCTCCCGCTCGATGCGATAGCGATCGGAGAGGGCTTCGTTGAGACGGTCGATCGTGTCCGACATGTCCTAAAACATGAGGTGGGAGACCCGGGCCGGCCAGCGCAGACGGGGGATCCGGGAGCGTTCGCCACCGCACTCCTCGGTTCGCCAAGAGTCAGGGGAACCGACGCGTCCGTTATGGAGCCACAAAACGAAAGCCCCCGCAGGACGGGGGCTTTCGCGGAAGCGGGCGACCGGTCTCGAACCGGCGACCTTCAGCTTGGAAGGCTGACGCTCTGCCAACTGAGCTACGCCCGCGAGGAGGGGGAATCTGGGGCGCGGAGCGCGCCGGTAGCAACTACGGCCACATCACCGGGATCAGCAGACCGGCGGTCACGAGCAGGATGAGGTTGAGCGGGGCCCCGACCCGGAAGTAGTCGCGGAAGGCGTACCCGCCCGGGCCCATGACGAGCGTGTTGGTCTGGTAGCCGATCGGCGTCATGAACGACGCGGACGCGCCGAACATCACGGCGACCAGCAGCGCGTAGGGGTTCATGCCGAGCGCCGCGGCGGCGCTCAGCGCGACGGGGGTCAGGACGATCGCGCTCGCGTTGTTCGACATGACTTCCGTCAGGAGCGACGTCAGGAGGTAGAAGGCGATCACGGCCACGACGGGTGATGCGCCCTCGATGGCCGCGGCCAGTCCGCTCGCGAGCCACGCGGCCGCGCCGGTCTCGTCGAGCGCGACGCCGAGCGGAATGAGCCCGGCGAGGAGGAAGAGGATCGACCACTCGAGCTCCGCGTAGATCTCCTTGAGCGACAGACAGCCTCCGAGCACGAGAACGCCGACGCCGGCCAGCGCCGCCGTCAGGATCGAGGCGATGCCCGTGCCGGCGAGGGTGACGACGCCCAACAGCGTGACCGCCGCCAGGATGGCCCGCGAGCGTGACGTGACCGGTCGCTCGACCTCGCCCAGCGACACGTAGCCCGGCTCGGCGAGCATGCGTTGGAGCCCCACGACGGTGCCGTGGACGAGGAGGACATCGCCGACCTCGAACCCGGACTCCGCGAGCCGCGCGTGCCGGATCACGCCGTGGCTCTGCGCGGCCAGCACGACGGCGTCGTACCGCTGGCGGAACCCGACCTCGGCGAGCGTCCGGTCGAGGAGCTCACACCCGGGGGCGAGCAGCACCTCGAGGAGCTTGCCGTCGCCGCGGGTCATGTCGACCCCCGGAAACGCGCGTCTTGCCGGGGACGAGAGCCGTTGCTCGCGCTCGAGACGGAGGAGGCTCGCGGCATCCCCCTTCACGAGGAGGACATCGCCCGCGCGGATCTCGCGTCTCGCCCCCGGCGCCGGGATCGACGCGTCGCCGCGGCGGATCCCGATCACGCGGACGCCGTATCGCTCCCCCCAACCGAGACTCTCGAGCGTCCTCTCGACCGCGGGCGAGCCTGCGTCGACCAGGAGCTCGGTCGTGAACTCGCGAATGTCGTACCTGCGGACGATGTCCGGCGGGGGCGGACGGTCCGGGAGGAGTCGTGGCCCGACGGTGAACAGATAGCCGAGTCCCACGACCAGGTAGATGATACCGAGGGGTGCGATGGAGAACATCCCGAGGCCGTCGAAGCCCCGCTGCTCGGCCATCCCGACGACGATGAGGTTGGTCGACGTCCCGATGATCGTGACGGTGCCGCCGAGGATGGCCGCGTATGAGAGAGGAATGAGGTATCGCGACGGCGAGACCGAGAGACTGCGGGCGACCGCCATGAACACGGGGATGAAGACGACGACCACGGCCGTGTTGTTGAGGAACGGGGACACGAGAGACGCGAGACCGCAGAGCAGAAAGAACCGGGTTCGCGTACCGCCGAGCGGGGCGGCCGACGCCCACTGGCCGAGGGCCGACACGGCGCCGGATCGCTCGAGCCCGAGACCCAGCACGAGCATCGCACCGACGGTCACGGTCGCCGGGCTCGAGAGACCGGACAGCGCGGTCGACTCGGAGATCACGCCGAGGGCCAGCAGGACCAGCGGCACGACGAGCGCGACGTGGTCGATCGGGAGACGTCCCCACGCCCTTGGTCGTGAAGAGGAAGTCGAAGACGCGGGGCAGGTCGTCCGCCGGAATGCCGAACCCGGTGTCCGCGAACCGGACCTCGCAGGCCTTCCCGGC
>JAWWCR010000254.1:0-4840 GCA_033720355.1 Gemmatimonadota bacterium | reverse complement strand
TTACGGTCTCGGGCCGGGCGAACCCGGGCCCGAACCGGGTGCCCGCGTCCGCGATCTGGTTCGAGGTGAGACGGAAGAACGCGCCCTCGAGCCGGCTCGAGATGGGGACATCCCTGGCGAACCAGCGCTCGATCGGAAGCCCCATCCGAACGAGTGGAAGGAGCGACTGGATCCCCGCCGCGACGCCCGCGAGCGCGGGCTCGTACGCCGCGAACCGGTGATCTTCGAGTCGGTGCGCGTGAACGAACGAGGCGAACGCCGGGGTCTCCGCCTTCAGCCACTCCGTCGACGCCACATCGCGAAACGGCCGGCCGGTGCTACCGCTGGTCTGCGAAAGAAACGCCGCGCCCCGGTACGCCCGCCCGAGAGGTTCCGGGGGTCCATTCGAAACGACAGTGACCCGCGCCGTACGTCGCGCAGCCCCTTGATTTCGTCCGGCATGAGATAGATGCCGACGCCGGCCAGGCGGGAGAGCGTTCCCTCGAGGCCCTCCGTGTCGAGGAGGCGCGCGAGGTCGCCCTCCTCGCACCCGGCGTGTCGGAAGAGCCGCCCGTAGGGGCCATCGGGACGTGCGAAGACGCGTTCCCGCGCGATCGCCCGAAACCTGGCCTCGCGGGTCGCCACCGCCCCGGCGAGCCGGCCACGCGCCCCGGCGATCGTCGGGCCGTCTTTGAAGAATGCACGAAGGGTGCGGGGCAGCGTCAACGGAAGCGTCAGCATCTGACGCGCGTGCGGATCCCGCGCGAACCTCGAGAGCTCTCGAAGCATCCGGAAAGCTAGGATCCCGGCGTAACGGGACCGCGTCTCGCGCCCGTCTCAGCCGGAAGCGCGTCCCGATCGGGCGGCGGCCCGGGCAGGGCGGTCTCACCCGGCTCGGTCAGCAGCTCGAACCCAAACTGATACGGTGTCAGGTACCAGGGCGAGATCGGCGTCCGTCTTAGCTCGAACAGATCCTCGCGACCCGTCACGTATCCCCCGAACGCCGAGACGCAGCAGGTGAAGCCGGCGTCGCGCACCATCTGCCGCGCATCCTCGGTGATCTGGTAGACGCGGCCATACGGATAGCTGAACAGGTCCACGGGCCGGCCGACCTCCTCCGCCAGCCGCGCTCTGGACTCGTTGATCTCGCGGTACGCGACCTCGTTCGAGACGCTGCCGAGATCGACGTGGTTGACGGTGTGCGCGCCGAGCTCGAACCCCAGCTCGCCGAGCTCGCGGACCTCGTCCCACGACATCCACTCCGGACGGAACGCCAGCTTCTCGTCCCACCAGGGCACCCGCTCTGTACCGATGTACCCTGTCGCGATGTAGAAGCACGCCGGCAGGCCGAACTCCTTCAGGATCGGAGCGGCGGTGATGCGGTTGTCGCGGTATCCGTCATCGAACGTGATCACTAGATTCCCGCCGACCGGTCGTCCGGTGTCGATCTTGTTGAGCAGCTCGCCGAACGAGATCACGTTGAAGTACCGCTTGAAGAACGCGCAGAACCCGCGGAACTCGGCCTCCGTGCAACTGATGGGGTCGCCCTCGAGCCGGTCGTCCACGCGGTGGAACAGGACGATCACGGCGCGGTCCGCGAGCCGCGAACGATACGCCCCGGTGCGGTACATGATCTGGCCGAGGTGGTGCTTCACCCGGCGCTTCAGGTCCATGGTCCGCCCCCTCGAGACGGCTGTCTCAAGCGCCGCCCCGGGTCGTCGATCCTGCCGCACGACGCCGCTGCTCGATTCGCTTGCGCAGCTCTTTCTGCGCGGCCCGATCGGGTGTCCGGTAGGTGCGGGCCCGCGACACGTCCTGCGTCCGCCACTCGGCCGTCCCGGAGGCGATTGCGCGGACTCCCTCGGTCAGCATGCGGACCCCGTTCGGGAGGAGGACCTCGGAGCGTACGCCGGCGATGTAGTCCATGGGGTCTCCCTCCGGGGCCGGGTCGAGGGCGAACACCTCCTGGAGGAGGACGCGGCCGGCATCGAGATCGGCGGTCACTTCATGGACCGTCACGCCGACTTCGGTCTCGCCGTTGTAGAGCTCCCAGAACGCGGGCGCCGCCCCGCGATACTCGGGCACCTTCCCGGTGTGCAGGTTGATGCAGCCGAGCCGGGGAATCCCGAAGACGGATTCCCGGAGGATGTACGTCCCGGCCAGCACGCCGAGATCGGCCTCGAGATTCTCGAGGTACTCCAGGCAGTCCGGCGCATGGAAGTCGTCGAAGCGCGCGTGCGCGACACCCGGGGGCAGCTCGGGGCGGGGCTCCGTCGTGTGCGGGGCCGCAGGCCGTAGCTTGCCGACGAAGACGCGCACGAGCCCGCGCCACCCCTGATATCTGACGACATGCTTCATCTTCCCGACGGGACCGAGCGTCCGCCTCCGGTACGGAGTGGTGACCAGGGCGACCGCATCGACGTCGTCGAGAGCGATGAGGCTCGAGGCGACCCGACGGCCGAGCGGACCGCAACTCAGCACGACGACCGTGAGCCCGGCCCGCCTGTCTCCGCTCATCACTACGCCCTCGTCAGGAAACCGTCGCCTCGATCTTCGCCGACCCGAGCCTGCAAATGATCGGCCATCCGACGGGAGAGCGCCAACCGCGCGGATCGGGCGGCGTCGCTCAACCTCCGGCGTCGCCACCCGGGCGCGGCACGACGGGCAGGATGATCCGCGACGGCCGTTCGGGATCGTGGAACACCGTCTGACGGGCGGGGACGAGGGTCGGCTCGTCTGCGACCGCCGTCCCCGTGTTGGGGTTGCGGTCGAACCGTGGGAAGTCGCTGCTGGACACCACGAGCCGGATCCGGTGCCCCGCCCTGAACAGGTTGCTGGTCGCGAGCAGATCGATGCGGATCTCGGCGGGCGCGCCGGGGGTGAGGAGCCGGGCCGTCTCGAACCCGCCCCGGTACCGGACCCGGAGGATCCCATCCGTCAGCGTGCGCGCGGTCCCGTCCGGCGAGACGTCGATGAGCTTCCCTGTGAAGTCGGTGTCGGGCGCGGAGCTCTCGATCCACAGCACGAGCTCGATCGGCCCGGTCACCTCCAGGTCTTCATCGAGGGGCGCCGAGGTGTAGACCAGCACGTCGGGGCGGGTCTGCCAGGCGGAGGGATCGGCGGGCGACCGCGAGTACCCGCCCGCCGCGGCCGTCGGCATCGGATCGTGCGGGTCGAACACGTAGCGATCGGGCGGGTCCGTCGCGGGAGGCGTGGGGCTCAGTCGGCCGTCTCCCGAGAGGGTGTTCGCGTTCCCGTCGCTGCCCAGGTACCACGGCGTCGGGCGGGCACGCGAGAGCGGCCACTCCCGCTCGTCCCGCCACCGGTTCTCACCCATGACGAACAGGCGGATCGGCGCGGCCGACCCCTGGCGCGCGGCCTCGCCGTCCTCAGACCCGCCCTCGCGCAACCAGCGATCGAGCCAGTCGATCAACTCGGCCCGGTAGTCGAGCCCGGCGTCCGGCCCGAAGTCGACGTCGCCGATTCGGGTGCTCTTGAGCGTCGGGCCGGAGTGCGTCCAGGGCCCGATGATGAGACGCTGGCCGTCGCGCGCCCGTTCGGTGGCGGCATTCGCCCGCAACCCCGTGAAGTTCTCGATGGTCCCATCGAGGAGCGTGTCGTACCAGCCCGTGACGTGGAGCGCCGGCGTCTCGAATTCGCCGTGCCGCGCCCGGATGTCGTAGGTCTCCCAGAACCCGTCGTACGTCGGGTGCTCGAGCATCCAGAAGTACCCGGGCGCGAGATCGCGCAGGTCGGGTGCGGGCACGCCGGACTGGGGGACGTGCCAGACCCAGTCTTCGCGGAACCGCGTCCGCTCCTCGTCGGACATGCCGATGGGCCCGTCCCGCTCCTCGAAGCCGGCGCCGGCACGACGACGGCGGACGTCGGCGGCCTGGCCGAGGTTCCACCCGAGACCGTCGGACAGATAGAAGGCGCCCCCCTGGTACACCATCTCGTACCGGTTCGCGTACGACGAGCTCGGGGCGATCGCGACGAGGTGCGGCGGGCGGCGCGCGGCCGCGGTGAGCTGGGTGGTCGCGAGATAGCTCCCGCCGTACATCGCGACCCGGCCGTTCGAATAGGGCAGACCCGCGGCCCACTCGACGGTGTCGAACCCATCGTCACCCTCGTCGTGCGGCACGGCCACCCCGTCGGACGTGTACCGCCCGCGGGTGTCCTGGACGATCACGACGTAGCCCAGGGCCGCGAGCTCGCGGATCCCGTCGATCGCGCCCGGCGTGGCCTTCGAGTAAGGAGTCCGGCGAAGGACGACGGGGAAGCGCCCGGGCGCGTCGGGCCGGTAGATATCCGCGCGCAGGATCACTCCGTCGCGCATCGCCGCGGGCACGTTGCGCTCGACCACGATGGCGAAAGGCGCGTCGTCGGTCTCGGCCGACCCGACGTCACGAGTCGCCACCAGGACCAGCGCGACCACGAGGCCGAGGGTCATCATGGAAACGAGCAGCAGACGCGAGCGATTCATGCCGGAAGCTGGCCGTCGGAGAACGCCGCGAACAGAAGGCGAGGCGGGAGAGACGTCTCCGCGGAAACGTGGCGGGGCGTTTCAGCTGAAGCGCTGGACGTCTCCGCGGAGACGTCCAGCTTGATCAATCGGGGCGCCCGGATTTGAACCGGGGACCTCTGCGTCCCGAACGCAGCGCTCTACCGGACTGAGCCACGCCCCGAAATGTGTGACACATCGTGTGCGAAGCCACCGGTCGGATTTGAACCGACGACCGCCGCATTACGAATGCGGTGCTCTACCCCTGAGCTACGGTGGCGGGAGTGGAGCCGGAGGGATTTGAACCCTCGACCTCTTGAGTGCGATTCAAGCGCTCTCCCAGGCTGAGCTACGGCCCCT
>JAWWCR010000253.1:0-4842 GCA_033720355.1 Gemmatimonadota bacterium | reverse complement strand
GGAGCGCGGCGCAGTTTACGGCTATGAAGGACTTCGACCGTCGCGGCGAGAGCCGGTGGATCGCGCGGGCGACCAGCTCCTTCCCCGTCCCGCTCTCGCCCGTGAGGAGTACGGTGCTGTTCACCGGCGCGATCAGGTGGATGCGCTCGAGGATCTCGTGGACGGGCTCGGTACGACCCATGATCCCCGTCTCGGCCTGGACGCGATAACGCTCGAGCAGCTTGTCGAGGACCACCCGCACTTCGTCCGCGTCCACGGGAAGCGACAGCGCCTCGTCGACGCCGAACTCCGTGACGACCGCGCGACGGGCGGAGGGCGTGTCCTCGCCGGTAAAGGCGATCACCGGCGGACGGGGGATCTCGGCCTCGAACGCACCACGGAGGGCGGATCCGACCCTGTCCCCCGGGTCTCCGGTGAGGACGAGCGCGGATCCGTCGCCTCCCGAAAGGCGGCCGGTGAGACCTCGTGCGGAGTCGACGAGCTCGACATCATGGTCGTCGGCGGCCAGCGCCTCGCGCGCCAGCACGGCGGTCTCGACGGCGCGCCCGTCGATGAACACCTGGGCCATCTACTTCAGGCTCCCGGTCGGCGGAGGGTGTCCGGTCTCTCCCCGGAGTAGCCACACGGAGTGCTCGACGAGCGGAGCGAGCACCTCGAGACCGTCTTCGACGCCCGACGGGCTACCGGGCAGATTGACGATGAGGGTCGCGCCACGGACCCCCGCGACCCCGCGCGACAGCGCGGCGTAAGGCGTGGCGGCGCGCCCGTGAGCGCGGATCGCCTCCGCGATCCCCCGCGCCTCGCGCTCGATGACGGCGAGCGTCGCTTCCGGGGTCACGTCCCTCCCGGCCAGCCCCGTGCCGCCCGTCGTGATGAGCAGCTCGACGTCGCCCCCGTCCGCCTGCCGGGCGATCCACGGTCCGATGGCGTCGATCTCGTCGGGCACCGTCTCACGGGCCCGAACCTCGTAGCCGCGCTCCACGGCCCAGGCCGCGATCCGGGCTCCGGACAGATCCTCGCGGGTGCCCGCGTGGACGCCATCCGACACCGTGAGCACCCCGACGCGCAACGACGTCATCGTCCGGCCGACATCATCGCCTGATCGAGCCCTCGGTGTAGAACGGCGGTCTGACCACCTCGCCCGGGACGCCCGTTTCGCGGATCACGACTTCGACCGACGCCCCGAAGGTCGCGGCAGACGGCAGATACGCGGTCGCGATCCCGTACCCGAGGCTCGGGCTCATCGTCCCGCTCCGCACCAGCCCGGCGTCCGCGCCCTCGAACCGAACCGTGTAGCCCGGACGCGGGAAGCCCCGGTCGAGGAGCCGCAGCCCCCGCAGACGCCGCGACAGCCCCTCTTCCTTTTGCGCCCGCAGGGCCTCGCGCCCCATGAAATCGCCCTTGTCGAGCTTCACGAGCCACCCCAACCCCGCTTCGAGCGCCGTCGTCTCATCGTCGATGTCGCTTCCATACAGAGCGTACCCCATCTCGAGCCGCAGCGAGTCCCGACACCCCAGTCCCGCGGGGACGGCGCCGGCCGCCTCGAGCACCCGCCACACCGGCCGAGCGGCGTCCGAGGGCAGGTAGAGCTCGAACCCGTCCTCGCCAGTGTATCCCGTCCGGCTGATCGTACACGGCACGCCGGCCACCTGTCCGTCGCGGAACGAGTAGTAACCGATCTCGCCGAGCGGCGTCGCGGTGTGGCCGGCGAGGAGATTCTCGACGGCGGGGCCCTGGACCGCGATCAGGGCGACGTCCCCGCTCTCGTCCGACATCTCCACGTCGAATCCGCCGGCGAGGCCCGCGAGGTGCGTCCAGTCCTTCTCGATGTTCGCCGCATTCACGACCAGCCTCAGGTCGTCTGCGGCGAACCGGTAGACGAGCAGGTCATCGACCACCCCACCCGTCTCGTGACACATCGCGGAGTATTGCGCGTCGCCGTCCGCGAGGTCCGTCGGGTCGTTGGTCGTCGCGTACGACACGAAGTCGAGCGCCCCCGACCCCCGCACCCGGAATTCGCCCATGTGCGACACATCGAACATCCCCACGCTCTCGCGCACGGCCGCGTGCTCGGCCCGAATCCCCGTGGGGTACTGGACCGGCATCGAGAATCCCGCGAACGGGACCATCTTCCCGCCCAGCCGGACGTGCTCGTCGTAAAGGGGCGTTCTCGCGAGATCCTCGTCCAATGCGCTCTCCCGATCGGTGTTCTTCTCGACGGCTCCGCTTCGTGCGGCGCCGGGCTCCTGCGGGACGTCCCCCTCACGCCCCCATCAGGAGCGAGAGGATCGCCTTCTGAGCGTGCAGCCGATTCTCCGCCTCGTCCCATACGCGCGACGACGGACCGTCGATCACCTCGGCGGCGACCTCCTCGCCCCGGTGGGCAGGCAGGCAGTGGAGGAAGATGGCACGATCGGCCGCCACGTCCATGATGCCGGCATCGACGTGAAAGCCCTCGAAGGCGATGGCCCGTCGCGCGGCCTCGTCTTCCTGCCCCATCGATGCCCAGACATCGGTCGTCACGACATCGGCGTCTTCGGCCGCCTGCCGAGGATCGCGGACCAGCCTCACGCGTCCCCCCGTCGACGCCGCCGCGAGGATCGCGGGGTCGGGGTCGTATCCCTCGGGACATGCGAGCCGCAGCCCGAAGCCGAGGGCGCCGGCGGCGTTGAGCCACGAGTTGGCCATGTTGTTCCCGTCGCCGATCCAGGCGACCTCGATCGGCTCGAGGTCTTCTCCGAACTCCTCCCGAACCGTCTGCAGGTCGGCCATGATCTGACATGGGTGCAGCAGATCGGTCAGGCCGTTGATGACCGGCACCGATCCGTACCGGGCGATATCCTCGACATCCGCCTGGGCGAACGTGCGGATCATGATGCCGTCGACGAAACGCGACAACACGCGCGCCGTGTCTGCGATCGGCTCACCCCGTCCGAGCTGGATGTCGCGGGAAGAGAGAAAGAGCGCCTGCGCCCCGAGCTGGTGTGCCCCCACCTCGAACGACACCCGGGTGCGGGTCGAGCTCTTCGCGAACACCATGGCGAGCGTCTTCCCCTCGAGAGGTCTCCCGAGGTGTCCGGGGTCGCGCTTGAGCCGGGCCGCCAGGTCGAGGGCTTCGGTCAGTCGGTCGCGAGACCAGTCGGCGATCGAGAGAAAGTGATCGGTGCGGTTCACCTTCGCCTGTTCCTTTGTGAGAGTTCGGTCGCGCATCCCTCGACCTGGCCGTCCGGGGCTCCCGCGGATCCCGATCCCGGGAGGCTCAGGGCCGCGGGACTCCGCGCCGCGGCAACCGGCGGCGGGAGGCTGCCGGTTGGTTCCTCAGCAGCCTCTTACAGTATGTAGCGGCGCAGATCCTCGTCTTCGGCGATCTTCGCCAGCCGCTCGGCGACGAACTCCCGATCGACCGTTATCGTCCCGCCGGCCCCGACCTCGGGGAGCTCGAACATGATGCGCTCGAGCAGCGTGCTCAGCACCGTGTGCAGCCGCCGCGCACCGATATTCTCGGTACGCTCGTTGACGTGACTGGCGATGCGCGCGATCTCGCGGATCGCTTCCGGAGTGAAATCGAGCTTCGCCCCTTCGGTCGCGACGAGCGCCTGGTACTGCGACAGCAGGGCGAATCGCGGCTCCATGAGGATGCGGGCGAAGGCCTCGGCGTCGAGCGTCTCCAGCTCGACCCTTATGGGGAACCGGCCCTGGAGCTCGGGGATCAGGTCGCTGGGCTTCGACACGTGGAAGGCGCCGGCGGCGATGAACAGGATGTGATCCGTCTTCACCATGCCGTACCGCGTCTGGACGGTCGACCCCTCCACGATCGGCAGGAGGTCGCGCTGCACCCCCTCGCGCGAGACATCGGGTCCGCCGCTCGTCCGCCCGCCGGCGACCTTGTCGATCTCGTCGAGGAACACGATGCCCATGTTCTCGGTTCTGTCGAGCGCGACGCGGTGGACCTCGTCCATGTCGACGAGCCGGTCGAGCTCTTCGGACACGAGGATCTTCCGCGCTTCGGCGACCGTCACCTGCCGGCGCTTCTTCTTCTTCGGGAGCATGCCCTGGAGGATCTCGCCCATCTGGACGTCGAGCCCCTCCATCCCGCCCGCCGACCCGAGCAGAGGCACCGAGCTCTCGGTCACCTGGACCTCGACCTCCCGCTCGTCTAGCCTGCCGTCGCGCAGAAGCCCGCGGAGCTTCTCGCGGGTTCGGGCCTTCCGGTCCGGGGATGCATCCTCATCGGCGGACGTCTCTCCGCCGATCGAGACGACGAACGTCCGCGTCCTCTCCGGCTCTTCGGGCTCGACCGCTACCGGCGGCAGCAGCAGATCGAGCAGACGGTCCTCGACGCGCCGTTCCGCTACCTCGCGGTGCTCGGCTTCGAGCTCCTCGCGGGCGATCCCGATGGCGATCTCGACCAGGTCCCGGATCATCGATTCCACATCTCGACCGACGTATCCGACTTCGGTGAACTTCGAGGCCTCGACCTTCACGAAGGGCGCGCCGGCGAGACGCGCGAGCCGTCGCGCTATCTCCGTCTTGCCGACACCGGTGGGCCCGATGAGGATGATGTTGTTCGGGAGGATCTCCTCCTGCATCTCCTCTTCGACCTGACGGCGGCGCCACCGGTTCCGCAGCGCGATCGCGACCGCCTTCTTCGCGTCGTCCTGCCCGATGATGTACTCATCGAGCACCGCCACGATCTCGCGGGGCGTGAACGGGGCCGGACTCCACCGACCGGGCGTTTCTTCGCCGGCCGGCACGGGTTCTGTGTTCATCATCGCTCTAGAAGGGTGTTGAAGAAGTACGGCGGGTCGCGTTACGCGCGCCACAGCCCCGGATCCAAGGAAG
>JAWWCR010000252.1:0-4906 GCA_033720355.1 Gemmatimonadota bacterium | reverse complement strand
GCCGCGATCGATCGGTCGACCTCGCAGTCGCAGTGCGCGAGCGCGCTCGCGATCAGCGGGGCACCCGTGACGCCGTCCACGATCTCCACGCCCGCGAACTTGTCGTCGGTCGAGCGGGCGAACTGCTCGGCCAGATCGCGTGCGGACGCGGGCATGAAGTTGAGGGCGAAGACGCGCGACACATCCACGGCCGCGTGGGTCATCGCCGCCTGGCTCATGCAGGCCATGACGAGCGGCGGGTTGACCGACACCGAGCACACTGCGGTCGCCGTCATCCCCCGGGGCTCTCCGTCGGCGCCGCGCGTCGTGACGATCACGACGCCGCCGGCCAGGTGCGAGAGCGCGCGCTTGTACTCCTCCGGAGCCGCCGACATCAGCTGTCCCCGGCCGGTCAGACGTCGGGGTCGGCGCTCGCCCCGGAGTGGGCGGCCAGCCAGCGGTTCAGCCCGATGAAGGCGATGAGCGCGATGGCCCACTGGATGAGGACGGTTCCGACGTTGAACTGCGAGAACAGAGTGAACGTGGCACCGAGGTCATCGCGGTCGACGGCCTGCCACAGCCACCAGATGGTGATGACGATGGCCTGCACGGCGACCAGCTGGATGACCACGTTCCACCAGCGCCCGATCACGATGTCGCTGTCCGCGCTGTTCACGAGCGTCGTGCGGAACTTCTCGACCCCGTGCTTCATGACCATGAGCGCGAAGAAGAGCCCGCTCACCATCAGCCCGACGCCCCACACCCAGTCCTGGTTGCGGAACACCTCGATCCAGATCGCCGAAGGCAGACCGAGCCCGAACCCGAGCCCGCCGACGACGAGGATCGCCTTCCTGCGGGCGACTCCGGCATCCGTCAGCACCCGCGAGGCGAGCTCGATCATCGCGATCAGGCTCGACCACGCGGCGAACACGAGCGCCAGGAAGAAGAGGACCATGAAGATCGAGCCGCCGGGCATCTGGCCGAAGAGCTGCGGCACCCAGATGAACGTGAGGCCCTCGTTGTCCGCGCCGACGATCTCGCTCGCCGCGTTCGGCATGATCGCGAAGACGGTGCACAGCACCATGATCCCGGCGAGCAATGACACCGAGTTGTTGCCGAACCCGAGCATGAACGCGTTCAGCGTCGTGTCCTCCTGCTTCCGCAGATAGACCGCGTAGGCCGTGATCAGCCCCCACCCCGCGCCCGTGTCCCACGCGTTTTGAGTGAGCGCCTCGAGCCAGATGTCCGCGTTCGCGAGGTCGCTCCACGTCGGGGTGAACAGGAACTCGAGACCGGCGCTCGCACCCGGAAGGGTGAGCGCGCGGATCGTCAGGATCACGACGAGCACGAGGAGGCTGGGGATGAGGATGCGGGCCGCCCGCTCGATCCCCTTGACCCCGCGCAGCACGACCGACACCGCGAGGATCATCGCGAGCGCGTGCGTGACGATCGGCCACGGCGACCCGATGAAGCCCTCCCAGTAGGCGTTCGGGTCGACGCACCCGACCTCGCCGGCCGCACACTGCCCGGTCGGCACGGTGCCGGTGACCGACCCGAACAGGTAGCGGATCGTCCACCCCATCACGACCGAGTAGTAGAACATGATCGCGGTGGAGACGAAGGCGACCCAGGCGCCCATCCAGCTCCAGCCGCGTCCGGCGAGCTTCGTGAACGCGCCGACGGGCCCGCTTCGCGACTCCTTCCCGGCGGCGAACTCGACGAGGATGAGGGGGACCGACCAGAGGAGGAGGAAGACGACCCACGCGACGAGAAACGAGCCGCCGCCGTTCGACGCCGCGATCCGGGGGAAGCGCCAGATGTTCCCGGTACCGACCGCCATGCCGAGCATGGCGAGCATCGTCGCGGATCGCGAGCTGAACGCGGGCTTCGACATGCGGTCTCCTCTGGAACCCGGTTGAAGAGCTATGGCCGACCGTCGGTCTGGCGCCCGGGTGGCGCCGCGCTCAGGGGTCCGCCTCGATGTCCTCCGTCGCTGCCGTCGTCTCGATCGCCATCGTGGGGGCCTCGGGCAGCCGCCGCGGACCTTCTTCGAGCACGACATCCAGCCACGTGTCGAGCACCTGGTTGAACGCGCCCGGCCGCGAGATGTGCGAGCAATGCCCTGTCCCGGGAATCGTCACGTATCGCGCGTCCGGCAACGCGTCGACGATCTCGAGCGCCCAGCTCACCGGACAATACAGATCGTGGGGGCCCTTAACCACGAGCGCAGGCACGTCGACCTGCCAGAGCTGCTCGGTCAGGTCGTGCCCCCTCAAGAGCTCGACCCGGTCGTTCGACACTGCCGGCGGTGTCGTTCGCGGCCCTATATCGAGCGCGTAGTCGATCAGCGCCTCGGATCCGGGTGAGTCGTCGTAGATCCACACGGAGAGCGGATTCCACACCGCCCGCGCCAGCACACGTGCGAGCCCGGTGGGCAGATAACGGGTCGTCGCCTGCGCGACGGGGACGAGCGCCGTGCGGTTGAGACCGACATGATCGTAGCTGAGGCGCGCGATCGGGTTGGACAGGACGAGACCGACGAGTCGCTCGGGGAACCGCACGGCGAAGCGGAGGGCGATCGCGCTGCCGAGGCTCTGCCCGATGAGCACGCACCGCTCGACGCCGAGGTGATCGAGCAGCTCGACCACATCGTCGACCAGTCGGTCGAGACCGTGCTCGGGCTCGATGTCGGTTCGCAGATCGGCGCTCACCACGCGGTAGCGCTTCGCGAAGTGGGGGATCTGGTAGAGGAAGGTTTCCTTGGGACCGTCGGCGCCGGGGATCCAGAAGAGGGTCTCACCCTCGCCCGTGTCGACGTACTCGACGGCCGACCCGTCCGACAGCTCGAACGCGTCGATCTCGTAGGGCTGCCCGTTCAGCTTCCGCATCGGGGGCCGTTCGAGCGCCCTGTTGCGCGCGACCATCGCCCGTCCGTACACGACGGCGGCAGCGCCACCGAGCGCGCCCAGGGCGAACTTCGCCGCGCGTTTCATGCGCCGGCCCCGGCGGGCTTCGGGCGGAACCAGCGCTCGACGTCCGCCACGAGAGCGCCCGGGCCGAGCGAGGACTCGCCGAGCTGCTCGGCGATCTGCACCGCGTTCTCGCGCTGTCCGGCCGACATCAGCTCGCCGATGAACGCGCCCGCGGGGCGCTCGGCGAACCACTCGTTCCCGAACCGGTCATGGAGCGCCTTCCGCAGGATCGAGACGAGCATCGCCGCCCTGAGCTGCCGCGCCACCCAGAAGCCCCGCTTCACATCCTCGATGTACGTCTGGGGATCGTGAGCGAAGCCGGTCGCCCTCCCGAGCAGCTCGGAGTACCGCGGCGCCATCTGGCTCGGCTCGTCGGTCGCGGCGAGCTCCATCTCGTAGAGGAACTGCGCCGCCTGCCGGCGCACCCGGTAGAGGTAGAGGAAGCGGGCCAGCGACAGGTAGTCCTCGAGCGTCTCGCCCGTCAGCCCGGATGCCCCGGCGCACCAGCCGCGATCGAGTGTCAGCCCCTCGAAGAGGAGCGCGAACGTCTCGGTCACCGAGGTGTCGCCGAGCGCGCGCTCCTCCCACGGGAGCGATGCCGATGTGAAGGTGAAGTGGAGCGCGTGCCCGATCTCGTGCAGCAGACCGCGCGCATCGGCCTGACCGCCGATCGGCGAGACGACGAGCACGACATCGCCGGGGACCCGGATCGCCGCGCAGTAGGACAACGCTTCCTTGAGCGGTCGCCGATCGAGATCGAGCCGCAGGCCGTCGGGTCTCAGCGGCAATCCGATCGCTTCCAGGCCACGGCGCATGCGTCCGAGGAGCGGGTTCAGTGCGAACGGCTGGGCGAGCCACCGACCCCCGAGCAGCCATACCGCATCCGACCGGGAGGCCGCGCGCGCCTCGATCCCCAACCGCTGGCTGACCTCGCGCAGAAACATTTCCCGGTACGGCTCCTCGGTCCGCGTGAGGATCTCCACCGCCTGGCGCTCGAGCGCGCGCAGCCCGAGACCGCCGATCCGCTCGCGAGCCTCGATGTAGTCGCCGAGCCCCAGCTCGCGGACGGCCTCGCGCTCGCGGTGCAGCACATCGAGCTGGAGGGCGGACGCCTCCTCCACCCGGCGGTTCCGGGCAATCTCCCAGGCCAGCCGCTCGCCGCGGACCTGTGCGCGGGCGATCGCGGCGGGAACCCGGCGCAGCGGGAGGTCGCCGTCGCGCAGACCGACCATCGCGCCGGCCTCCCACGCCCTGAGCTCGTCCTCGAGCGGCGCGAGCTGCGCCTCGACCTGCTGGCCCGCAACCCACCCGAAGAGTGCCTGGAGCCGGCCGCGCCGGTCCCCCTCGGCCTCGGCGAGCTCGCGCTGGATGGCCGGGAGGACCTCGGGCGCCAGCAGGAATCGGTGCTCGCGATAGATCGTCTCGAAGGCGGACCGCTGGCGCAGCCCCGCACGGGTCTGATAGCGCTCGAGCGCGATCGAGCTCTTGAGACGCTCGGCTCTCTCCCGTATCTCCGCGACCTCGAAGGGCATGGTCGGCCGTGCCGGTCCGCTGGGGTCGCCGGGGCGCTACGGTCGCCGCGCCGTCACGCGGCGGCGATCGCGTCCGCCAGGTACCCCGCCACCCGGTCGATCGCGATCCGCTCCTGCTCGAGCGTGTCCCGATCGCGCACCGTCACCGTCCCATCGGCGACCGTGTCGCCGTCGATCGTCAGACAGAACGGCGTGCCCGCCTCGTCCTGACGCCGGTACCGTTTCCCGATCGACCCCGCGACGTCGTACTGCACGTTGAACTGACCGCGCAGATCGGCCGCGAGCTTCTCGGCGATCTCGGGCATCCCGTCCTTCTTGACGAGCGGGAAGACCGCCGCCGTGACGGGCGCCAGCTTCGGCGACAGACGCAGCACCGTCCGCGTCTCGTTCTCCAGCTCCTCCTCGTCGTAGGCGTCGGCGAGG
>JAWWCR010000251.1:0-5020 GCA_033720355.1 Gemmatimonadota bacterium | reverse complement strand
CCGGACGGACGAGAACTGGTTCGGCGAGACCCCGGGGGAGATCGAGCAGCGCATCGACGCCCTCCGGTGGCGCGGGCAACGTGTCACCCTCGAGGCGTCGGCCCGCATCGAGGCGGTGACGGCGGCAAGCCGTGGCTATCTGTGGCTGGAAGTGACGGGTCCCGGGGGGACCACGTTCTACCGTTACGAGCCGATCACCTCGCACGAGTGGGGTGAGCACGAGACTTCAGCCGATATCCCCGACGACGCCGAGGAAATCCGAGGCGGGTTTGCGTTTGTCGGCCCGGGACAGGCGTGGCTGGACGCGGTGTCGCTCGGCCCGGACCGCAGGAGTCCCTGAGAAGAAAGTCGCCTGACCTTCACGACCCCGGCTCCCGCCGCCGGAGCGGCGCGGAGCGGACCTCGATGGCGGTGCCCTCGGCGTTCAGGTAGTACATGAGCCAGCGCTCCTCCTCGCGGTCGAGGAGGACGACGGGGATTTGCATGGGGAGTACGTAGCGGTCGGCGACGGTGCCCAGGTCCCAGGGCCGGTCCACGGCCGCCGTCCGCCACTCCAGGATGCGCCCGGGGGAGGAGTAGTTGATCACCAAGGGGACGGCGATCCGGTCGTCGGCGATTCGGACCGGATCCCCTCCCCCGACGATCCAGTCCGGTCGCAGGTCCAGCACGCGGGTCGTCCGCTCCATCCGGTCCGGGGCAGGCCCCATGGCCAGGCCGAGCGTCCACAGCCCCTCCCGTCCCTTCCCGATGTAGTAGACGTGCCAGCCGCCCCCCGGCGCCGCGAACGCGCCGACGGGGAAGATCTCGTCACCGTCGTTGTAGACCGTCGTGTCCCGGGGAGACACGACGACGGTGGGATCCGAGAAGGACAGCCCGTCGGCCGAGAAGGCCACGACCGCCTCGCCGTCCACCGATTCCGAGGTGGCGTCGGGCGCCGTCATGGTCCCGTAGTAGAGCACCACGGTCCCGTCCTCCGCACGGGCCACGCCGGCCGAGAAGATCCCCTCCTCCTCGTTCCCGTGGGGGGCATGGGTCAGGATGGGGTTGCCCTCGTACGACCGGAAGTCGAGACCGTCGTCGCTCAGCGCGACGCCCAGCACCCTGTGCCGGGGACCGCCGTCGGTGGAGCGGTCGCCGTCCGCCCCGACGAAGTAGAGGAAGTAGACGCCGTCACCCTTCATCGCCGCGGCCGGACTGATCATCCCGTCGAGCCGCCGGGCCCAGTTGCCGGGCTCCCCCTCTACCATCACGGGACCGTGCTCCGTCCACTCGTCCCCGCCGGGCACGACGAGGTCGCCGACGGCGGCGTCACACTCGACGTGGAGCTCGAGGCGACCGGGACGCCCCACCTCGAGCACTACCTGCTCGGGGCCGGACGCCACGGCGCACCCGGGAGCGAGCCCGTCGAGACGGACGTCGTGCGCCCCGATCTCGATGCCGCGAAACTCGACCTCCCCATTGGGCACGAGGCTCCACCGCCGGGCTCCGAGCGACAGAACGTAGCCGTCGGGATCCGCCGCCCCCGTACTGCGGGTCACCACCTCCAGCGACGTGCGGGAGGACTCCACCTCCCCCCCGCAGGCCGGGAGAGCGGCGAGACACGCCAGCAGGAGGATACGGGTGGTTCGCCGGTGTCGGGTCATGGGGCAACGGGCTCGTGTCCGGTCATCTTCATGATCCTGCGCTCCGAGCAGGAGTCGGGCCACTCCCGTACCCCGGCGCCGATCTCCGCGGCCCGGGAGCCTGTCCCGCTGATAGGTTCATCACGTCGCCTCGAGAACGACCCGGCTGGGCGAGGAACTCCCTACCGGGCCGGATTGTCCACCGGGCGACGCGACGACACGACCGCCTACAGGGTGATGCCACCATGAGCGATCCGTTTGTCCCACGCGTCGGCGGCGTCCTGAGCGCCGACATCGCCGTTCCCGAGCACGAGCGCGAGCTGCGTTTCTACTCGCGCGTCCTCACCACGGGCGAGACCCCGCTCTGGCGCGAGGACCTCATGAACAACCACGGCGCGCCGGTCATCGGCCTGGGCGCGGCCAGCCCCGAGTACGGCGACCTCCCGCTGCAATGGATGCCGCACATTCAGGTCGCCGACGTCGGGGCCAGCGTGAAGCGCGCGCTCGATCTGGGCGGGAGCGAGGTGATGCACGGCAAGGACGAAGACGGGAATAGCCAGTGGGCGGTCCTGCTCGACCCGAACGGGGCGGCGTTCGGGCTCGTCCCCGTCGTCCCCGCCGAGGCGATTCCACCGATCGATGCCGACGCTGCGAGCGTCGGTCGTATCGCCTGGCTCGATTTGACGGTCGAGAACGCCGATGCGACGCGTGACTTCTACCGGGAGGTCGTGGGCTGGTCGGTGCAGGACGTCGACATGAAAGACGGTGACGAGCCGTACGCTGACTACAGCATGCTGGACGGCGACGGGGAGGGGGCGGCCGGTGTCTGTCATGCGCGCGGCCGAAACCGGGGTCTCCCGCCCGTCTGGCTCATCTACCTCCCGGTCGGCGATCTCGCCGAGAGCCTTCGACTCGTTCGAGAGGAAGGCGGCACGGTCATCAAGGAGACGGCACCCGACTCACGGTATGCGTCCGCCGTGATTCAGGACCCCGTGGGGGTCAGCCTGGCGCTGGTGGCGGGCTAGAGGAGCGAAGCGAGTGAAGTGCGCCCGGGAGAATTGGCTTCGCCGCGCTCGGGCCTTCGCAGGTACCTGGAGAGTCGGCAGGCGAGCCGACCAGCCGGACCGCGACATGAAGGGATCCTGTTGTATGCGGCCGTCGATCGACCGATTCAGATCGACGTGCAACTAGAGGATTTCCGCGTTCAGGCCCGTACGGCCCACCTTTCCCGACCGTGGCAAGAAGTGCGACACCAAATGCGGCAGGTCCTACAGTAGGCGAATCTGCTCCGAGGAACCGCCTCCTCCCCACACCCCGCCGTTCCTATCAGTCCTCAGCTCGCCAGCTGATCCAAACCCGAGTTCAGTGATTCGACCTTCTGGAAGATAGCGTCCATCACCCCTTCCGGTCGCGTCCTGCTAACTCACGATGTCGCGGACCCTTGCAGAAGCGGCTAACACCGAAGACCCACGTCCCTGACGGAATGCTGACGCGCCTCCGGCATCGTGGATCGGTCGCTGCGGCACATCCGCGATCGCGCCGCATCGTGCAACATGGACCGCCGCTACCTGGGGCTCAACGAAAGGCGAACGGCGGCCAAGAGCGATTGACGGGCGGCCTCAATCGGCCTCGCACCGAGTAACGGCCAAGCCTCCCACGTCACCGGGGGCGAGCCTCGACAATGAGAACGAGAGGGGCGCGCGGTGAGGCCGCACACTTTCCGCAACAGGAGCTAAACATGCGTCGGACACTTCTTGACCTAACGTTGCTCGGGGTACTCCTCGTGGGTTGCGAAGGCGCTCCAATGCTCCAGCCTGAAGCGCAGCTCGCGGTCGGCGGCAACCCCGGACCCCCGCCTGGTCAAGGCCCCCCACCCGGCGCGGGTCCACCGCCCGGAGTCGGGCCCCATTTCCTCACGGCAATCGCGTTTGAGCATGATGCGGGGGGCCTCGGAGATGAGGATATCGCTTTCATCAAACGAGACGGCAGCGGCCTCCATATTCGAACCGCACCCACCTCCCGCGAACGAACCCCCCAGTGGTCGCCCGACGGGAGACAGCTGGTATTCGCATCCAACCAGCCAGGCAACTTCGACATTTTTGTTTCCAGCGGAGACGGCTCGAACGCAATCAACGTCACCAACACTCCAGGCGTCGATGAGTTTGCGCCGGATTGGTCTCCGGATGGCGGGAAGTTGGTATTCTCGTTCACCGGTGGGGGGGTCGGTCTGGCCGTCGTCAATGCCGATGGATCGGAGCGACAGACCGTCTCTACGTCGATTGACTTCGAGCCCGCTTGGTCACCGGACGGGAGCAGCATCGCGTTCAATCGTACGGAGAACGGCAACGTCGACATCTACATCATGAGTAGCGACGGGTCGACCCTGACGAGGCTCACGACGGATCCGGCGGTAGATGCCCGGCCAGCATGGTCGAGGGACGGCTCCCAGATCGCATTTGAGACTTTTCGCGACGGAAACTGGGAGATTTACGTGATGGACTCGGACGGCGACGGACAGACAAACGTCACCAACAGCCCGCAGCAGGAGTTCCGCGCGAATTGGTCACCAGGCGCGAAGATCGTTTTTGACCGCCTTACTCAGATTTTCGCGATCAACCCCGACGGTACAGGGATCGAGATGATCCCCAACTTGCCCGCGGGATTCAATGTCTCTGCGGACTGGAGCCGATAGCTCGACCAGCGCCCTAGGGCAATCTTCGTGGCGGTCCGCATCTGACGGCTCAGGCCCCGCAGGCGGTCTGCAAGGCGGGCCATGGCTCTGCCCTCGCGGCACCCGCACTCGAGGCGGGGGCGGAGCATGCGAAATTCTCCGCGCGCGAAGAGGGGCGAACGGAACGAGCGAAGCGAGTGAAGTGCGCCCGGGAGAATTCGGTCAGCGAAGCGCGCAAATTCTCCGCGCGCGCAAGCGCGCGCGCATGACGAGCGGAGCAAGGAATGCGCCCGGGAGAATTCGAATCCCCAACCTCCTGATCCGTAGTCAGGTGCTCTATCCAGTTGAGCTACGGGCGCTGGAGCCGGCCGGTCGGCCGGCGATGTCGCTGGCGCATCACCCGGGTCTCATCCGGAAACGTGTCGATACGCCGTTCATGCCCAGGAGAGGATTCGAACCTCCACGTCCTTTTGGGACACTAGCCCCTCAAGCTAGCGCGTCTGCCAATTCCGCCACCTGGGCGAGGTGTCCGCTCGGTCGTACACGGGTGCCGGGTGCACCGGCCGCGCTCGTGCGACGCCTCGCGAAATGCTCGGGGGGGGAGTCGAACCCCCACGGGAGTTTAATCCCACAGGATCCTGAATCCTGCGCGTCTGCCAATTCCGCCACCCGAGCGCGGTCCCCCGAGCCGCCGCTACGGGGCCGACCAATGTAGCCGGGACGGGCT
>JAWWCR010000250.1:0-5097 GCA_033720355.1 Gemmatimonadota bacterium | reverse complement strand
TGGGACGACACGCCGCCGCTCCAGTCGGGTCTCACGGCGTTTCCGGGCGCGCAGATCATGATCGTGCTTCCCGAGCGCGTGGATAACCAGTGAACGATCCCGCGATCTCCCATACCCGGCTCTACAGCTACCTGGTGACCCGGCATACCGGGCGCACGGTGCGGACGAACATCGAGGCCGAGCTGGCGCGCTTCGCCGACGGCCGGGTGCTCGCCGTCCTCGATCTCGAGCACGTCGAGCTCATCGACTTCTCCTGTGCCGACGAGGTCGTGGCGAAGCTCGTGACCGGTGACGGCGGCCGGGTCCGCCGACACCTGTTTCTCTTCCGCGGGATCGCCGAGCGGCACGCCGAGCCGATCGAGTCGGCGCTGTCGCGTCAGGGTCTCGTCGCGGCGGGGGAGACCGTGGACGGAAGACCGCTCGTCATGGGGCGTATCGAGCCGGAGACCGAACGGTGCTGGCGTCGCCTGTGGGATCTCGGCCGGGCGCGCACCCCCCACCTCGCCGAGCGCCTCGCGCTGCCGGTGGCGGACACGGCCGAGCTGCTCGCGCAGCTCGACTCGCGTCGTCTGATCCTCCGCGACGGCGAGCACTACGTGTCGTTCGGACGGGCCCTCGCCGATGCGCCGGCCGACGTTCGCTCCGAAGACCCGCGGTAGCGGCCGGACTCGCTCGACGTGACCCCGCCCCGCACCCTGTCAGCCGCGATCGCCGCGGTGGTGATCGCCGGCGGGATCGCGGTCACGGGCGGGACGTTCTTTCTGCGGCTGTCGATCCAGCCGCGCGGAGGCAACGTCGACGTCGCCGGTCTCGACGAAGCCGTCTTCATCGGCTACGACGACCACGCCATTCCCACGATCTCGGCGGCGAACGAGGACGACCTCTTCCGTGCGCAGGGGTTCGTCCATGCATCCGAACGGCTGTGGCAGCTCGAGCTGTTCCAGCGGATCGCCGGGGGCACGCTGGCCGAGATCTTCGGGGCCCCGGCCGTCGACACCGATCGCCTGATCCGCACGCTCGACCTCGCCGGGGCGGCGCGGGCGGAGCTGGACGGGCTCGACCCCGAGAGCCGCCGTCCGCTGGAAGCGTTCGCGGCCGGCGTGAACGAGCGGATCCGCACGTGGCGGGGGCCGCTTCCGCCCGAGTTCCTGATATTGGGAATCCGCCCTCAGCCGTGGAGCCCCGAGGCGTCTCTGGCGATCGGCCGGATCATGGCGCTGGATCTGTCGGGGTGGCGGAGCGAGCTGTCGCGGATCGCCGCCATGGCGCGGATTCCGTCGTCCCTCCACCCGGAGCTCGCGCTGGAGTACCCACAGTGGGGGCCCACGATCATGCAGGACCCCCGCGACGACGAGCTCGCGCTCCCCCCGGCGACCGGCGCCCCCGTCGGCTTCGCCGCGGGGGACCTGGCGGGCGCCGCTCCCGAAACGCCGTTCGCCGGGTGGGATCCCCTCGAGACCCTCGCCTCTTTCGGTCTCCATTCGTCGAATTCGTGGGCGCTCGGCGGATCACGGACCGCCGACGGCCACCCGCTGCTCGCGAACGACATGCACCTGTCGCTGCGAGCCCCGTCCACCTGGTACCTGAACGCGCTCCATGCCGAGGCGGAGGACCTGCATGTCGCCGGTCTGTCGATCCCGGGCGTGCCGGGGGTCGTCGTGGGATTCAACCGCACCGTCGCGTGGGGGTTCACGAACGCTATGGTAGACGGGGGCGACTTCGTCGTGGAGGGCGTGAACCTCGACGGGTCGATGTATCGGCTGGGCGATGACTGGGCGCCGTTCGAGACACGCCGCGAGACGATCGAAGTGCGAGGCGAAGGGCCCGTCGAGCACACCGTTCGCTCCACCGCGCGTGGTCCGGTGATCACCGATGTGGTTCCCTCGGCCGGTCTCACGCTCTCGCTGCTGTGGGTCGGACGCGAGCGGCGCGGGGCCGCTCCCGCGCTGCCACGAATGAACCGGGCCCGATCGGCGGATGAGTTCGAGCGCGCGCTCGCTTCGTTCCAGCTGCCGCACCAGAACGTGATCTTCGTGTCGGCGGACGGCGAGCTGCGGTACCGGCTGGCGGGGTCGCTCCCGCTGCGGGATGGTGCGGACCCCGTCGAGCCGATCCCGTTCGAGGTGCTCCCCGCCGGGTGGCCCGGTTTCGTCGCCCCCGAGGACATGCCCGCCTTCCGCGCCCCGGCGACGGACTACCTGGCGAGCGCCAACAATCTCCAGAGCCGCGCGCTCTTCGGGGTCGTCGGCACGCGTTACTACCTTCCGTTCAGGGCGCGCCGTATCGACGATGTCCTCCGTGAGGCGCGCGATTGGACCGTCGAGGACATGGTCGCGCTCCAGCTCGATTCGAGGTCGCTGTGGGCGGAGCGGTTGCGCCCGCGGGCCGTGTCCGCCGCGGAGCGGATCGGTCGCGACGACGTGGCGGACGCCCTGCGGAGCTGGGATCTGGATGTGTCGCTGGATTCTCGAGAAGCGACGTGGTTCCATCTGTGGACGTACCGGCTGCGAGCGGCCATCGCGGCCGACGAGCTCGACGGGGCAGGGTATTTCCCCGACGCGGCGCTCGATCGCGTGCTCGCGTCCGGCGGGTCCGTCTGGGTCGACGATGTCCGGACTGGGGCGGTGGAAAGCCTCGAGCAGCTCGAGGAGGCCGCGATGTCGGACGCGCTCGATCTGGCCGACGACCGCGTCTGGGGCGCAGTCCATTTCGAGCGATCGGAGCACCCGCTCGGACAGCTCGCCGTGCTCGACCGCCTGTTCAGGTTCAACACCGGGCCATACCCGGTGGCGGGTGGCCGCTCGACGGTGCGGCCCGACGATCCCGCTCTCTGGAGCTCGCTCGACTCGGCCGCGTTCGAGCCGCCCTTTACGGGCTCCTTCGGGCCCAGTCAGCGGTTCGTCGCGCGCATGAACCCGGACCGTCCGCTCGGTTACTTCTACCTTCCGACCGGCCAGGCGGGGAACCCGCTCGACCCCCGGTATCGCTCGATGGTGCACGGCTGGCCGGGTGGTGCCATGATCGAGATCCCGCTCGATCCTTCCGAAGCGGAGGACGCCGAGAGATGGCGGCTCGAGCTCAGGCCGGCGGACGACTCGTAGTCGGGTCGCGGAGGGGGGCGAGAGCGCCGCGAGGCTCCGCGAAACCCGCGAAAAGCCGGCAAAAACCCGCGATTTTCGTTGACGGGCCCCCTGGCTTCGGGTAGCTTTTACCTGCCATGAGCACCGCCACCGACGACATCATCGCGACGAGGATCGAGGAAGTTCTCGACCAGGTTCGCCCGGCTATCCGGGCGGACGGTGGAGACGTCGTGCTCGTCGGGTTCGACGAACCGTCCGGTCGCGTCGATCTCCGGATGGTCGGTGCCTGCTACGCCTGCCCGATGTCGATGGCCACGCTGCGTGCGGGCATCGAGCAGAGGTTGAAGATGTCCCTTCCGGAAGTGCGATCGGTCCACGCCGTCGAGTGACCCGCCGCAACGCGGCCGATCCACCCCGGGGCGTTCGCGCCCATCGAGACGAGTCCCCATGACAGATTCCGACGACTTTCCACGCGCCCTTCCGATCATGAATCCGTCGGGCCCGGCCGCAGCCGCCTCCGGACACGCGGGACCACCGCGACCCCGGGCGGATGACCGGAAGGCGGCGAGCCGTCACCCGTCCGAGGCACCGCGCATGCCCGGCGTCGGCCGCGTCGTCGGCGTCAGTTCGGGCAAGGGCGGGGTCGGGAAGTCGACCGTCTCGACGAATCTCGCCGCGGCGCTGGCGATGGGCGGCGCGCGCGTCGGTCTCCTCGACGGCGACATCTACGGCCCCGACATCCCGACGATGTTCGGCGTGATGGAGAAGCCGCGGATCGCCGACGAGCGCGTCGTCCCGATCGAGGCCCACGGGGTCAAGCTCATGAGCATCGGCTTTCTGATCGAGGAGGATGCGCCCGCGATCTGGCGCGGACCGATCATCATGGGCGTCGTCCGCCAGTTCCTCCAGCAGGTCGACTGGGGCGAGCTCGATTACCTCGTCGTCGATCTCCCGCCCGGGACGGGGGACGCGCAGCTCTCGCTGTGCCAGCTCGTGCACGTCGATGGCGCCGTCATGGTCACCACACCGCAGGATGTCGCGGTGGGCGGCGTGCTCAGGGGGGTCAGGATGTTCGAGAAGCTCGACGTGCCGGTGCTCGGCATCGTCGAGAACATGCGCGGTTTCGCCTGTCCCTCGTGCGGCGAGACACACGAGATCTTCGGGTCGGGCGGTGGCGAGCGGCTCGCCGCATCGATCCAGGTTCCCTTCCTCGGCGCCGTCCCGCTCGGTACCGCGGTTCGCGAGGAGGGCGACCGGGGGATCCCCACCGTCATCGGTCGGCCCGACTCGCCGGAGGGCCACGCTCTCCAGCGGATCGCGGAAACGGTCCTCGAACGACTCGAGCCGGCCGAGCCCGCCACGGTCGGTTAGAGCGACCGGGGCGAGCCTCCTAGGTGTGAATCGCAGGATAGTTGTTCACCGGATCCCGACGAGTAAGGTGGAGGTGTCTAACGCCTTCAACCCTACCGTCGGGAGGGCCCGGTGAACGTGCACAAGAATGCGAAGTTGACGCCTGCGGGGCGAGCGGTGCTGGTAAAGCGAATCGAGTCGGGAGAGCGAGCCGAGGTGGTGGCTCGAGAGATGGGTGTGAGCCGGCGAACCGCGTTCAAGTGGTTGAAGCGGTACCGGAGCGAGGGAGAGGCCGGGCTGGAGGATCGGAGCTCGCGGCCTCACTACCACCCGAACACGACGCCGCGCGCGCGACGTAGACGGATCGAGAGCCTGCGGAGGAAGGGGTGGAGCAGCCCGCGGATCGCCGATCACCTGGGGATGCCGGTGTCGACGGTGACGGTGGTCGTGAGGCGGGCCGGTCTGAACCGTCTCTCGCGGCTCGCGCCGCCGGAGCTTGTCGTGAGATACGAGCGGGCACGACCGGGCTCGCTGGTGCACATGGACATCAAGAAGTTCGCCCGGATCCTTGGGGTCGGGCATCGGATCCACGGGGATCGGCGAAGGCGAGCGTACGGCGGTGGCTGGGAGTTCTACCATGCGGCGATCGACGACGCGACGCGAGTGG
>JAWWCR010000249.1:0-5196 GCA_033720355.1 Gemmatimonadota bacterium | reverse complement strand
GTTCACGAACTCGACCTCGACGATGTCGCCCGCGGTGCACCGCAGCGTCGGACCCGGCACCTGGCCGTTGTACGTCCACGCCGGGTACCACACGCCCGGCGCCACCTCGATCTCGCGATCGAGCGCCACCATCTGCCAGCGGCGCCTCGTGCGACCGTCGGGGTCGACGCTCGCCTCGCCGTAGTCGAAGTGCGTGAGGAACCCCTCGGGATCGAAGTCGCCTTCGGGGCGGGTCTCGCCCACGACGCCGAGCGACGAGCTGATCTGCTGGGGATGCCCCCCGTGCCGGCTCTCGCCGCCCACCGCGCGCGACGTCCCCGCATCGGGGGATGCCTGACCACGCGGCGCGATCCCCGCGGCGGCCAGCGCGCTCGAGGCTCCGCCCCGCGCCGCGAGATCGAGGACCGTCGCCCCGGAGATCCCCGCCACACCCGCGGCACCCAGCTTGAGCCAGTCCCGACGGCTCAACCGTTCCGGCTTCATGTCTTTCCCTCCGGCGCGACCGGTTTCCCGACGCGCCGTCCATATGCTTCAGCGATGAGCTATTTTTAGTCTACCCTAAAAATCACATGAAGTATGGGTATGGAGGTCCCCGAACGTCAAGGGCGCGGCCGGCTCGCGAATCCGGGGAGACCCCGTCACCCGCGGCCTCCGGAGGGAGTTTACGAATCGTAGAGTCCCGTAATGGGGCCCGGGAGGGCGTATTCGCCGGCGTCCCGCAGGAGGCCCGTCGCCTACTAGCCCGGAGGGGCCGCCGGCGCGAGGGCGAGGACGGAGGCCCGGGCAGCCGCACGCGCGCCTTCGAGCTCGGCGGTGGCCTCGAGCTTGAGGGTCTCGAGCCGGGCGCGACCCTCGGTCTTCACGCGATCGATCCGGGCGCGGGCCTCCTCGAAGCGCAGCTCGATGCGCGCCAGACACTCTTCTCTCGTCTGTTCGAGCCGCGCCTGCGCGCTCTCGAGACGGGCCCTGCCTTCCTCGCGGGCGTTCTCGAGGCGCGCCCGACCCTCCTCGCGCGCGTGCTCGAGACGCGCCTGGCCGTGCTCGATCCGGTTCTCGAGCCGCGCCTGACCGCTCGCGCGGATCGACTCGAGCCGGGCGCGGCCCTCCTCGCGTGCGTGCTCGATCCTCGCGAGGCCTTCCTCCTTCGCCGCCTGAAGCGCCGCGATCGCGCGCTCGATGCGCTCGCCCACGGGGCTCGCGACACGCTCCTCGTAGTACCTGGCGGCGAACTCCCTTGCCGAGACGGACCGCGCGTAGATCACGTTCGCGAGCCGCAGCAGCGAGAGCACGCGGATGTAGGCCCAGCCGATGTCGAACTCCCACCAGTTCGCCTTGAACTTCGCCGAGCGCGGGTCGGCGTGGTGGTTGTTGTGAAGCTCCTCGCCCACGATCCACATGCCCCACGGGTAGATGTTGTGGCTGTGGTCGCGGGTCTCGAAGGTCCGGTAGCCGAGGGCGTGGCCGATGCCGTTGATGATGTTGCCCATGATCGGGATCCAGATCGCCATGCAGCTCCAGACGATCAGCCCGACCGCCCACCCGAACAGCCAGATGTCGAGGGCGAGCATTATGAACAGCCCGAGTGTCCGCTTCCCGGTGTAGACGTGTCGCTCGATCCAGTCGTCGGGCGTGCCCTTCCCGTACTTCTCGAGCGTCTCTGGGTCGCGTGCGGCTTTCCTGTAGAAGAACAGCCCGTTGAAAGCGATCGCGGCGAGTCCCTCGACGACCGGCGAGTGCGGGTCGCCCTCACGGTCGGCGAACGCGTGATGCTTCCGATGGACCGCCACCCATTCCCTCGTGACGATGCTCGTGGTGAGCCATAGCCAGAACCGCATCGCGTGGGCGACGACCGGGTGGAACTCCACCCCGCCGTGCGTCTGGTTGCGGTGGAGATACAGGGTGTTGCAGACGTTCGTTATGTGGCCGAGAGCGATGACGTAGACGACGGGGACCCACCAGGGGGTCGAGAGCGCTCCGTACCCGGGCATCGTGTCGTCCTCCGTGTCGAGCAGGGCCGATAGGCACCAGGACGGGCCGTCTCGCCCGCGCGCGACGCCTCGCCCGCGCGCGATGCCTCACCGCCCCGGCCACCACGCCCATCAGCATACACCAGACGGCGGAAAGCCGGAACCCGCGGGCACGGCGAGCCCCGTCTGTGCGGGCGCATCGAGCCCTGTTCTCCGCGGGCGCGTCGAGCCGGCCGGCGGGGGGTCAGCGCTCGTCGGGCCCGGTCCCCTCGATCCGGGCGAGGCCCCACCTCGCGTGCTCGGCCACCAGCTCCGATCGGTCGTCGACGAGCCGCTCGAGCATGGCGCGGGCGTCGGCCGACCCGGTGTTCCCGAGACCGACCGCGAGGTTTCTCAGGAGCCCGTCGCGGCCGGGCCGGCGAAAGGCCGTGCCGCGGTACCGCTCGCGGAACCCGTCATCGTCGAGCCGCGCCAGCTCACCGGCCCATTCGACGAGCGTCTCGGGCGGGACGGGTGTCCCCGGCGCGGCGAAGGGAGCGATCTCGGGTGTCGGCGCGTCCGCGTTCCACGGACACACCTCCTGGCAGATGTCGCACCCGAACACACGGGTTCCCATGGCCGGACGTAGCTCGACGGGGATCGACCCGCGGAGCTCGATCGTCAGATAGGAGATGCAGCGGCGGGCATCGATCGTCCGGTCGGGCAGGATCGCGTCCGTGGGGCAGGCATCCAGACAGCGGCGGCACGTCCCGCACCGGTCGGGGAGAAACGGGTCGTCCGGGGCGAGATCGAGATCGGTGAGCAGCTCGCCTAGCATCACGTAAGAGCCGTCGTCGGGGTGGATGAGCATGGTGTTCTTGCCGATCCATCCGAGCCCGGCGCGCTGCGCGTGGTCGCGCTCGAGGACCGGGCCGTAGTCGACGTATCGACGGAACGAGGCCCCGGGCGTTTCCGCGGCCAGGACATCGATGAGGCGGTCGAGCCGCTCCTCGAACACATCGTGATAGTCGCGGCCCCTCGCGTACCGGGCGACCATCGCCCGCCCGGGCACGGGGTCGCCAGGCATCCCCGCATCGCCCGCCACTTCCCCCGGTCCGTACACGAGCGTGACGACGATGATCGTCCGGCAGCCTTCCAGCGCCTCGCGCGGATCGAGACGCCGCCGCACCGCGTCCTCGCGCGCCATGTAGCCCATCGCGCCGTGGTGCCCGCGGCCGAGCCACGCTCGATAGGTGTCGGCGTGCGCCGGCGGATCGGCGGGTGCGAACCCGACCCGATCGAACCCGCAGTCGAGCGCCGCGCGGCGGACGCGCTCGGTGAGGGCCGCGCGACTCACGGCTCCCGCGGGCGGTTCGCCGGGGGTCAGACCTTCCCGGCGCTCGGACACTGGTCGGCCAGCGGGCACTCGTCGCACCGGGGGCTCCGGGCGTGGCACACGGTCCGCCCGTGGAGGATCAGACGCCACGGGAAGGCGTGCCACTCCCCCTGCGGGAGCACCTTCATGAGGTCCTGCTCGATCTTCACGGGGTCCGTCTCGCTCGTCAGACCGAGCCGATACGCGACCCGCTTGACGTGCGTATCGACCACGACCCCGACGTGCGTGTCGAACGCGTTGCTCAGCACGACGTTCGCCGTCTTCCGCGCCACACCGGGCAGCGTGAGCAGCTCCTCCATCGTGTCGGGCACCTCGCCACCGTACGCCTCCACGAGCCGTGCCCCGAGACCCTTGAGGTTCTTCGCCTTGTTGTTGAAGAACCCGGTGGGTCGCACGGCCTCCTTCAGCTCGTCGAGATCGGCGTCCGCGTACGCGCTCGCGTCGGGGTACGCCGGGAACAGCGTCTTCGTGACCTGGTTCACCCGCTCGTCGGTGCATTGCGCGGAGAGGACGGTCGCCACGGTGAGCTCGAGCGGCGTCTCCCAGTCGAGCGACACCTTCAGACTCGGATACAGCTCGGCCAGCAGCGGGGACAGTGCGGCCGCGTGCTCGCGTCGGGCCTTCAGCGACCGTGGACGACGCACGCGCGGACCGTCCTACGCCGCCGGACGGACGGTGCGCCGCGGCCTCATGTCTACGCGCTCTCCTCGACGGCCCTCGGATAGGTGATCTCCTCGGCCGACGGCGCCGACGGATCGGGGTATCCCAACCGCCGCGCTCGAGCCGCCCAATGACCGACCTCCTGCACGTCGATCAACCCGACGGGCCGGCCATGCTCGAGCACGAGCGCGGTCGAGTTCTCGCCCGCCCCGAGCCGGCTCAGGACGGCGGCGAGCGACTCGTCGGGGCGCGCGGTGGGCAGGTCGTATGTGGGTCGCATGACCTGGGCGGCGGTCGCTCGGGCGCGCGCCTCCGGCGGTACCTCCGCCACGTCCTTCACGTGCAGCAGACCCAGCACGACTCCGTCGAGCTCGACGGGATACGCGTCGCGGCGCCCCCGGAGAAAGTAGTCCTCGATGACCTCGCCGATCGGCGTGTTCGCGGGGATCGCCTGCGACTCGAGCCGCATCACCTGTCCCACGGACAACGACTCGAGCACACGTCGCATCTCGAACTGGCGGTAGCTCGTCGAGGCGGCGTTGTAGAGGAACCACCCGATGAACGCGGACCACAGTGCGGGCAGGATCAGCCCCATCGAGAGCCCGAAGAGACCGAGCGCGACGAGGGCCATGCCGAACAGACGCCCGCCCCAGGTCGCCCACTGCGTCGCCCGACGCATGTCGCCGGTCACGGCCCACACGATCGACCGGAAGATCCGTCCCCCATCGAGCGGGAACCCCGGTATCATGTTGAATACGGCGAGGACGAGGTTGAGCAGCCCGAGAAAGCCGAACACGGTGACGATCGGCGCGGGTACGCCGAGGCTCGAAGCCGCCGCTTCGGCGCCGTAGAAGGCGCCCGCCAGCGCCAGGCTCGTGAGCGGCCCGGCGGCGGTGAGGAGAAACTCGTCGAGCGGTCGCGACGCCTCCTCGCGCGCTTGCGCGATCCCGCCGAAGATGAAGAGCGTGATGCCCTCGACCGCGATCCCTCGCTGCCGCGCGACGACCGCGTGCCCCAGCTCGTGCAACAGGACGGAAAGGAAGAAGAGAAACGCCGCGAGACCGCCCATCGCCAGATAGGTCTCCCGACCCAGCCCGGGCAGACGCAGCGGGAACTCGCTGTAGCTGAACGTCCACACCACCAGCGCGGCCACGAGGAACCACGAATAGTCGATGCGGATCGGGAACCCGAGCC
>JAWWCR010000248.1:0-5221 GCA_033720355.1 Gemmatimonadota bacterium | reverse complement strand
CCCTCGGCGTACGGCACCGTGTCGATGTAGCCGACCTCGGTCGGGTTCTCCGGATCGCTCACGTCGAGGATCCGCAGACCGCTGTTGTAGTTCGACTGGTACATCAGGTCGCCGACGATATAGAGGTTGTGGTCGCTCGCCGTCGACTCGCCGAAATGCTCGCCGATGAACACGGGGTCATCGAGATCCGACACATCCCAGATCATGGTCCGCGTCCCGGGGAACGCGTTCCCCTGACCGGCCTGCTGGATCTCATCGAGCTCGTCGCCGAGGTAGAAGTAGCGGTGGTCCTCGGTGATCCATCCCTGGTGAGCGTACCCGACGTTGGGGTAGTCCGCCTGCGAGAGCGCGACCGGGCTGTCCTTGTCGGACACATCGGCGATCGAGACGGTCGTCTCGTTCGACCCGAAGCAGATCTCCTTGCCGGCGTGCTCGGTGTCGGGGCCATCGTACACGATGCACATCGCGTCATGCGAGTAGCCCGTACCGCGGCGTCCCGTGTCCGCGTGAGCGAAACAGCCCGCGAAGGTCGGCTCGGTGGGGTTGCGGATGTCGATCATGTGCAGACCGCCGCCGCACGTCTCGCCGCCGCCCGAGGAGCCCACGCTGTACGCGAACCCGGTCTCCTCGTTGATGACGATGTTGTGCGCCGACGCGATCCCGTCGTAGTGCGCGTCCATGTCGAACTCGACGGGCTCGCTGCCGACATCGCGCAGGCGGGTGAGGTCGAACACCTGCATCCCGTGCTCGCCCGCGCCGTCGGAGACGATGAACGCGTGGTCCTCGTACACCTTGATGTCGCGCCAGGTCGAGCCGCGCGCCCCCTCGGTCATCATGAGCCGGCCGACGAACCGCGGGTTCTCGGCGTCGGTGATGTCGACGAACGAGGCCTGGTCGGTCATCCCGACGAGCGCGTACTCTCGACCCGTCTGCGGATCGGTCCAGCCCCACACGTCGTTGGTGCGGACGCCGCGACCCGCGCCGAGCTGACCGACGGGCATGTACGAGAGGATGTCGATGTCCGAACAGGCGAAGTCGGACGCCATCCCCTCCTCGCACGACACCTCGCCGCCCGCGACGGCGGTGTAGTTGCCCGGCTCCGTCCACACCTCGGTACCCGAGTCCCACCCGTCGCCGGCGCGGTCGAAGATGAACGCGGTGCCCATCCGGTAGTCCTTGCCCGAAGCGGCCACAACGGCGACGTCCTCGCCGACGGCGATGTTGCCGCCGAACCCGTCGCCGCTCGTCAGGCCCTCGCCGGAAAGCGCTCCGGCCGGCATCCACGCGTCGTCGGTCATCGTGTAGCGGAGCACCTGTCCGCCGTTCCCCGAGCCGCCTGCGCCGATCCAGAGCTCGTCACCGACGACGCTGATCGCGGTGCCGAAGCCCCCGCCGCCGAAGCGACGCCCGCCACCGGCGCTCGCCACCGGTGGGAAGAAGCGGTTCTGCGCGGTCCACGAGCCGTCCGGGTTGTTGGTGAAGCTGTAGACGGTGCCGGCCCCGCCGGCCGCGCCGCCCGCGGCCACGAACATCGTGACGCGCTCCTCGGTCACGTGCGGGTAGACGGTGGAGCCGAAGCCCGAGCCCGTCGTCGCGTCGGGCGCGACGATCGGATCGCCGACCTGCGCCCACGAACCGTCGTCCTCGCGGTGGAAGACGTACACGGCGCCCGCGCGCTGCGCGTTCCCCGCGGAGGCGCCGGGAGCGCCGATCGCCGCGTAGTCGCCGCGAAGCGCCAGCGAGGCGCCGAACTGGTCACCCTCGGCCGATCCGGACGGCATGAGCGTGGCGCTCTCCGCCCAGGTGCCGTTCGCCTCGCGATCGAACACGTAGACCTGGCCCGCCGGGTTGGGCCCGCGGAACCCGCCGCCGCCGGCGGCGATCAACGCACGCGTGTCCTGAAGGGCCACGCCCGTACCGAAGGTGACGCCCTCGGGTGTCATCGCCGTCAGCACCGCGCTCTGCGACCATCCGTCGCCATCACGGTCGAAGACGAAGACGCCGCTCTGCGACGAGACCAGCATCACGTCGCCGGAAACGGCGACCGCGCCGCCGAACCCGATGCCCGCCTCGGCGCCCTCGGGGGCGATCGACGCGGCGAGAGCCCAGTCGCCGCCGGACCGCTCGTAGATGTGGACCATGCCCGTCGTCGCGGCGCCGCCGCGCTCGCCGATGAGGACCCGGTCTCCATCGACCGCGAGCCCCGACGCGAAGCCCTGCGCGAACGCGCTCGTCGGGAGGAGCGCCGTCGCGACGAGGGCGACCGCGAGAAGCCTGATAAACGTACGCATCTCGTTCCCTTCCTGAATGAACCTTCGAAACGCCGGCGAGGGCGTGCGCCGCCTTCTCGACCGGTCCGGCCTCGTGACCTGTGTACAGTTGCCTAGGACAGTTCCCCGTCTCGCTTCGTTGTTCCGTCGACCAGCTCGGCGAGGCTCGCCGCGGGAACCGCGCCGGTCAGACGCCCCGCCTCTTCGCCGCCGTCGAACACGATGACGGTCGGGATCCCGCGGATTCCGAAGCGCTGAGACGTCTTCGGGTTGGCGTCGGTGTCCAGCTTGGCGATCAGCATCGTCCCCTGGCGCTCGCGCGCGAGGTCGTCGAGGGCGGGGGCCATGATCTTACACGGACCGCACCAATCCGCATAGAAATCGACGAGCACGGGCACCTCGGCATCGCCGATCAGCCGGTCGAAATCCTCGTCGGTGACCTTTACGGGACGGTCGAGGAGCACGGGCCGCGAGCAGCTTCCGCACCTGGGGCGGTCGCGCGCGCGGGAGACGTCGACGCGGTTTAGCGTGAGACAGAACGGACAGCGGACGGTGGCGTGCATCGGCGCCAATCTATGCCTCGCGAAGCTCTCGCGCGCGGACCGCGAGGTAGTCGGCGATGCGACGTTCCATCCAGCCGGGCGCGTCGCCGCCGTCACCGCGTGCGAGGTAGCCGACGTGCCCCCCGCGGTCGGTCAACTGGGGCTCGAGCGCCGGGTTGGCGGCGATGAGCTCGCTCGGGATCGACGTGGACGGGACGAGCGGGTCGTCGACCGACTGGAGCAGCAGCGTGGGGACGCGGACTCCCTCGACGAACCGGGAGGCACTGCACCTCTCGTAGTAGTCGGCCGCCCCGTCGAAACCGTGGACGGGGGCCGTGAACGCGTCGTCGAACTCGCGCACGGTCTTCGCCCGCAGCGCCCGCTCGGACACGCGGCCCGGGAAGCGGCGGGCCTTCTCGCCCAGCTTCGAGACGAGCGACCGGAGGAAGTAGGCCCCGTATGCGCGGCCGAGGCCCCGCTCGAGCGCGTCGGCGCACCGGGCGAGCTCGTAGGGAACCGAGACGGCGACCGCCGCGGCGATGCCGGACGCGGGGCCCGTGCTGCCAAGGTGCACGAGCAGAGCGTTCCCCCCCAGCGAGAACCCGACGGCGAGCCGCCGCAGACCGGGGTAGGCGTCGTCGATCCATGCGAGCGCCCGACGGATGTCGTCGGTGCGCCCCGAGTGGTACGAGCCGAGCGTGCGGTTCGGCGTCCCCCCGCACGACCTGAAGTTGAGCGCCACCGGCAGGATGTCCCTGGCGGCCAGCGCCTCGGCCGTGGCGAGCATGTACCCCGACTCGGCGCATCCCTCGAGACCATGAAGCAGGAGGCAGGCCGCCCGCGGCTTCACGTCGAGCTCTCTCACGTCGATGTCGAGGAAGTCGCCGTCGTCGGTGTCGATCCGCGAGCGCTCGTACCGCGAGCCCATCCGGGCGCGGCGCAGACGCGCGGCGATCGTCTGCGCGTGCGGGTTGCCCAGACCGGGGAAGGGGCGGAACGTATCATCGTTCCGGACCGTCCCCTCACCCGAATGCGCGATCGCCCGTGTCGTCACCAGTCCTGCACCACCTCTTCGTCGGCGACGAGGATGCCCCCCGTCGCATGTTCATCCTGCACGGCATATACGGCGCGGGCCGCAATTGGGCGAGCTTCGCGAGACAGCTCGCCGAGGTGCGTCCCCAATGGGTGGCGGTGCTGATCGACCTGAGACTCCACGGCCACTCGCGCGGATTCGCCCCGCCACACCGGCTCTCGAGCTGCGTGCACGATCTGGTGACGCTGTCCGACGAGCTCGGCTACCGCCCCGACGCGATCCTCGGTCACTCGTTCGGCGGAAAGGTGGCCCTCATGGCCGCGCCGGCCCTCCACCCGGCGCAGGTCTGGGTCATCGATTCGACCCCGTCGAAGCGGACGCCCGGGGGCAGCGCGGTCCGGATGCTCGGGATCCTCCGCCGTCTGCCGCGATCGTTCGACAGCCGACAGGATGGCGTCGCTGCGCTCGAGGGCGAGGGGCTGAGCCCGCCCGTGGCGCACTGGATGGCAACGAATCTCGAGCTGCGTGACGGGCGGTTCGTCTGGCGGTTCGAGTTGTCCGACATGGAGGCCCTGCTCGACGACTTCTTCCGACGCGACCTGTGGGACGTCGTCGAGTCGCCGCCGGCCGGGACCGAGATCCACCTCGTCCGCGCGTCCGAGTCGGACGTGATGCCGCCCGGCGAGCTGGCGCGCGCGCGCACCGCCGCGCCGGAGAGGACGCACGCCCACCAGCTGCATGGCGGCCACTGGCTCCACCAGGACAACCCCGCCGGGTTGCTCGAGCTGGTCGCGGCCGAATTGCCGGGGTAGCCGCTACCGGCCGTCCCGCTTCATCCCGCTACCAGCTGTCCCGCCACAGCCCGGGAACCGCCGCGGGGTAGGGGACCAGCCGCTGCGCCGCCAGGTCGGCCACGCAGGGGTCGAACGCGACCGAGATGATCCCGTCCCCGAGATCCACCGCGGCCGGCAACGTCGTGTCGAGCCCGACCACGACGGCCCCCCTCACCTGCGCATCGCCGTACAGCCGCAGCGAGCCGCCGACGAGAATGATGCCGGTCCACGAGAAGCCGTTCGCGATCTCGAGGTCGCCGTCGGCCGCGATGGTCCCCCGGCCCGAGTGACCGGGGCCCAGCGGACCGGGTCCGAGCAGCCTGACCAGCGGCCAGCCGCTGCCCGGCGGCGGCCACGGATCGCCCGGCACGACGGCGTCGGGCGACGGGATCGCTCCCGACCGGATGTCGCTCCAGCGCAGCCCGGTGCGAGCCGCCGCGGTCGCGCCCGGTCCCGGAGTCGTGACCGGGGGCGCGCCGGTCACCGACACCGATCCCGCCGTCACCGCGCCCGCCGCCACGATCGCGGCCCCGGGCGGTCGGG
>JAWWCR010000247.1:0-5286 GCA_033720355.1 Gemmatimonadota bacterium | reverse complement strand
GAGCCGGGGCGCTCGGAGCTGGCGGATGGGACGCGCGTTTCAGCTGAAACGTCTCGCCGGCTCGCGTGCGACGCGGGGCTCGTCAGGGTGGAGCGCGGGGCGGAGGGCTCGGTGCTCGACGTGGGACGGAAGACGCGGACGGTCCCGACCCCGCTCAGACGCGCGCTCGAGATCCGCGACCGGGGCTGCCGGTTCCCGGGGTGCGGGTACCGGTTCACGGACGGGCACCACATCAAGCACTGGGCGGACGGGGGCGAGACGAGCCTGGCGAACACGGTGCTGCTGTGCGGCCATCACCATCGGCTGGTGCACGAGGGCGGCTGGACGATGATCCGGCTCGCGGATGCCCGGAGGCCGAACGGGCGGGTGGCGTTCCAGGATCCGCGCGGGCAGGTGCACTACGACGCGGGGTGGCGGCCGGGAGCGCCGCCGGGCGGAGGGATGGTCCGCGGCGGGATGGTCCGCGGAGGGGTGGGTGCGGGAGCCATGGGGAGGGGAGCGATGGGGGCCGGGGCGAAGGCGTCCGGGACGCGAGCGCCCGGCTCTGTCGAGGAGCTCATCGCCGGCAACCGCCGACGCGGCGTCGACCCGGACGCCGATGCGCCGCGTGCGCGCTGGAAGTGGGAGTCCCTCATCCCCGAGGACGTGCTCGAGCGGGCGCGGGAGGCGCTGTTGTAGGGATCGGGGCGAGCCTGACCAGCGTGCAGCGGCCGGTGTCGGCGTGGAGGGGTCGCGCCGAGGCCGGATGGGCGCGACGCACGGCGCCGAGGCCTGGCCCGGGACGGTGTGGTTCATGCGCCGGCGGCCGCTCAATCCCCCGTGACGCTCGCCTCCGTCGGCGGCGCGGTTCCCCGCAGACGCGCCCCGACCCCGCGCCCGAGCTCGCGGAGCAGGGCGATCCCGTCCCGCGCGGCCCGGCGACCTCCGGGCTGGAGGACCCAGGCCAGCAGGTAGACCGTGGTGAACACGGCGAACTCGATGGTCATGCGGGCGGGCGTCCCGAGGTCGCCGAACAGGCGGATCGTGCCGACGGCGACGAGCCCCCCGACCGCCGCCGCCACGGCGGGCCGGAGCGCCGCTCCGAGGTAGTCGAGCAGGGTGACCGAGGTGCCGCGCAGACAGAACCAGATGGTCGGGAAGGCGAGGAACGCGTGCGACGCGGCGTAGCCCGCGGCGATCCCCATGGGGCCCGCGATGCTGCCGACGAGCAGGCTTCCGAAGATGACGACCGTCTCGAGGACCCCCCAACGGAACTGCCGTCGCGTGCGGCCGAGAGACTCGAAGATCCAGCCCGTCGGTCGACTGAGCGCCGCGAAGAACGCGCCGAAGCACATGTACTCGACAAACGGCACGGCCCCCAGCCACGCGTCGCCGAAGAGGATGCGGACGGCGCCTTCCGCCTCGATGAACAGGAAAGCGGAGATCGGCAGCGAGAGGAATAGCATCGCGGATGTCGCTCCACGGACGAGCCGCCGCAGCTGAGCGGGCTGTTCCTGTGCCCGGCTGAACGACGAGACCGCCACCTCCCTGATCGCGCTGTCGAGCTCGACCGTCGACAGCCAGCCCCACCGACGGGCCCCGTCGTACAGCCCGAGGGTGTGGGCGCCGAACAGCCCGACCAGCACGCGGTCCGTTTGGGTGGAGATCCACTGGAGGACCCTGAAGCCGGTCAGGTTGCGTCCGAAGCTGAGCATCTCGTTCACGCGCTCGTCGGGGACCCCCGGCGTTGCGGGGGGCGGCCGCCAGGGGCACGCGAGCCATGCGCCGAGCGAACGCGCGATCCCGATCACGCCGATCTCGATCACGAGCGCCCAGTACCCGGCGCCGAGGCTCGCGGCGATGATCGCGACGATCATCCCGATGAACATCGCGAGCGTCTCGATGGATACGGTCACGCCGAACCGCATCTGTCGCTTGAGCAGGGCTTCGTGGAATGCGCCGAAGTTGAGTACGTAGATAGCCGCCGCCCATGCGGCCGTGACTCCGATCACCCGCGAGTCCTGGTAGATCTGCGCGAGAAGGGGGCCCAGAGTCGCGATGATGACGACGATGAGGAGGTTGAACCGCATCGAGAGGCGGAACACGCGGCCCAGGCCTTCCGAGTCGAGGTTGGGCTGCTGGAGGGCCGCGACGTTGAGCCGCAGGTTGATGACGGAGTTGGTCAGGATGATGACAGGGAGGACGAGAGCCCGAACGCCGAAATCGCCGGGCGTGAGCAGCCGGGCGAGGATCGCGACCGAGACCAGCCGAAGCGCGATCTGGACCGCCCGTCCCGACACGGCGATGAGACCCGAAGCGGCCGAGCGCTCCTTGAGCTTCGTGGCCCCGTTGCTGCTCGCGAAGAGGTCTTCGCGGGATGCCGGTCCGCCGCCGCCGTCCGTCCGCTCCGTCACACGCCCCCTCCCGCAGCCCCCGGCTGCAGCCCCACCGCCCGCCCCCCGGGGCCGGCCAGACGATTACAATAGTCGGATCGCACCCCCGCGCGCACGCGCGACGGCCGCGGATATCACCGCGATGCGCCGGCCAGGCGTACCCGAACGCCGCCGGTGAACACGCGCGGCGTGCCCAACCGGATCAGCGACGACTCGTTGCCGACCTCCCACTCGACGTCGAAGATGTTCTGCACGCTCGCGAAGAGCTGGAAATCGCGGCCCAGGTCTCGCGCCAGCCGGAGATCGACGAGAAAGGCCGAATCGACCTCGTCGGTGTTCAGGTCGTTCTCGTAGCGGTTCCCGTGGTACTTGCCGATCAGGACGGCTTCGAGGATCGACGCGTCGACATGGCCGACCCTGAGAGCGGCCTGGGCCTTCGGTGTGCGCGGCGGCCGGTTGCCGACGATCTCGTCGCGACCCTCGGCCTCGGTGATCTCGTTCCAGTTGTAGTCGAAGCTCGCCCCGACCATCCACGCCGCCGCGGGGCGAAACTCGACCTCGGTCTCGAGACCGATGCTGCGGACCGTCCCCACGTTCATCCGCTGCCGGCATGCGCCGCCGGCCGGGATGAACCCGCACGGGTCGACGACCTGTCCCTGGTCGACCTCCATGATCGTGGCGTCGAAGATCGCGTCGCTGACCTCGTTCAGGAACGCCGTGCCCCGGATCAGCCACTGACGACCCATCGCGTAGTCGACGCCCCCCTCGAGTCCGAAGAGCCCCTCGGGGTCGAGGTTCTCGTTCGCAGCGGTCGCGATGCCGCCCGAAGCCCGAAACGGCTTGTACAGCTCGTTCAGGGTCGGGATGCGGAGGCCGTTGTAGATGCTGGCGCGGAGGGTGACCCGGTCGGAGGCGCGGAGCCGGGCCCCCACGTTGCCGCTGAAGCGGACCTCGCTTCGGTCTTCGAAGGTGACGTCCTCGGCGATGTCGCCCGATGAGATCTGAGATATCGTACGGAAGCCGTTGCTGTTGTTCCACACGTCCAGCCGGGCCCCGGCGACGATTTCCAGCGGCTCGCCGAGGGCGATCCGATCCTGGACGAACACGCCGGTCAGGAGCTGGTCGCCTCCGCTGTGCCGCCGGTTCTGGAAGGATCCGTTCACATAGAGGTACTCCTCCGTCGCCTCGCCGTGGATCCGCAGCACGTCGACGCCGGCGGTCAGGGCATGACTGCCCAGCGAGCCGTGGCTCCACTGGACGTTGCCCCCGAAGGCGTCCGACGGGACGTCGGTCTGCGTGAGCGACGGTTCCTCGCTGTCGCGATCGTCCGCGACGTCGGTGATCGCGTTTCGGTACGTCTGGCCCTGTCCGAACAGGTTCACGGCGAACATCGAGCCCGTCTCGCGACCGGCCCGCAGACCGAGCGAGCCGAACCCCGCTTCGGTGTGGTTCGGGCGGAGCGGAGTCGAGTTGAGCTTGTCCTCGTCGTAGTAGCTCCCGCTCGCGAGGATCCGCACCGTCTCGGATGCCTCGAGCGTCGCCTTCGCGCGCAGCGCCACGTGGTCGGCGGAAGAGGGAACGTCCACGGCCCCGCGCTGGTCGGGTGTCGTGAGGATGTACCCGTCGGTGTCGAACACCTCGCCGGCGAGGAAGCCCGACAGGGCGCCGCCCCCGAAGGTCGCCATGGCGTCTCCCTGGAGCGTCGACTGCGTGCCGGCCTCGGCGCCGATCGAGAGGCCGCCCGCGTCCGGATCCCGCGTGATCACGTGGATGACGCCCGCGAGGCTCTGGCCGCCCCACGCGGTGGACCCCCCTCCGCGCACGATCTCGATGCGCTCGATCGTCTCGAGGGGCACCTGGTCCCAGCGCACCCAGCCGAAGAACCCGTCGTTGAGCGGGACGCCGTCGACCATGACGAGCGTACGGCTCGCCGCCGTGCCGCCAAGCCCGCGCAGAGATACCGCCTGCCACGAGGGGTGCGCCGAGCCGCTCCGGACGTTGCGCTGGAAGGCGACGCCCGGAATCTCCATCAACACGTCCTCGAGGTTCTGCGCCGTCGAGAGCGACAGTTCGTCGCGCATGATGACCGTGACGTTGACGGGCACGTCGCGAACCTCCGTGGCCGTGCGGGTCGCACTCACCACCAGCTCGCGCAGCGGGAGCACTTCTTCCGGGTCCTGCGCCGCGGCGAAGGCGGGGATGGCGAGGGCGAGCGCGGCGAAAACCGCGGAGCGAGTGCGGCACGGGTGCACGGATATCACGGCTGGTCTTCCTCCTGTGTGATAGACCACGCGGCCTGCTCTACGCGTCGAGACGCTCCTCCAGCGTCCGGCGAACGAGCTCGGGGTCGGCGCGGCCGCCCGAAGAGCGCATCACCTGACCGACGAAGAACCCCGCGAGACCCCTCTGTCCCTCCCGGTAGCGCGCGAGCTCGGCCGGGTGCGCATGGAGGACGCCGTCGACCAGCTCCTCGATCGTCCCGGGGTCCGCGATCTTCGCGAGGCCCTCCCGCTCGACGATCTCGTGCGGGTCGCCACCCGACTCGATCAGCCGGGCGAGGAGGTCCTTCCCGACGCTGCGCGACACCTCATCGTGCTCGACCAGCTCGACCAGGGCGGCGAGCGCCGCCGGACGGAGGCGACCGGGGGTCCCATCGGCCGAGGCCCCCCGCACCTCGTGGATCAGCCAGTTGGCGACGCCACGAGCGTGCGCCCGGTGGCGCAGCGCCTCGACCGCCTCGTCGAAGTAGGCCGACGTGCCGGGGTCGCCGGCGAGAAGATCGGCGAGGTCGTCGGGCAGCCCGAGGTCATCGGCGTACCTGACATGCGCGGCCGCGAGCGTCGGCGACTCGGCCCGAAGCCGCTCGCGTTCGCGGAGCCCCGTGTCCTCGCCGATCTCGCCGGGGGTGGAATCG
>JAWWCR010000246.1:0-5378 GCA_033720355.1 Gemmatimonadota bacterium | reverse complement strand
GCGCGAGCGGCGCCCACACCGGGTCGTCGAGTGGGTGGGACTCCACGAGGACGTCGATCTCGCCACCGCAGGAGAGTCCGACGCCCGCAGCCATCTCATCGGTGATCCCGTAGGTCACGATCTCGGGTGCGCCGCCCTCGAGAAGCCGGGAGAGGTGCTCGTGCAGGTCGCCCTCGACACAGCCGCTGGACACCGAGCCGGCCAGGTCGCCGCCCGTCGAGATCGCGAACCGGGCACCGGGCGAGCGGGGCGCCGACCGGCGCACCGCGATCAGCGTCGCGACGGCCGCGCCGTCACCCCGCCGGGTCCAGCTATCGAGCGCCTCGCGTACATCGCGGAGGCTCATGACGGCTCCCACCTCTCTCGGTTGCCCTGCGCAAGGCACCGACCGGGCCCGGCCAGGCCCGATCGATACGACCGTGTTCGACGCGCGTCAGCCGCTCGCGCGCGCCTTCCGCACTTCTTCGGTGAGCCGCGGCAGGATCTCGAACAGGTCGCCCACGACCCCGTAGTCGGCCACGCCGAAGATCGGCGCCTCGGCATCGCGGTTGATCGCGACGATCGTCTTCGCCGTCCTCATACCCGCGAGGTGCTGGATCGCGCCGCTGATCCCGACGGCGAAGTACAGGTTCGGCGACACGGTCTTCCCGGTCTGTCCGACCTGCTCTGCGTGCGGCCTCCACCCGGCGTCGACGACGGCACGGCTCGCGCCGAGCGTGGCCTCGGCGCCGAGCGCGTCCACGAGCGCCTCGAGGAGGTGCCAGTTCTCGGGGTCCTGCATGCCGCGGCCGCCGGAGACGATGATCGACGCCTCCGAGACGTCGAGCTGGTCGCGGTCGCCGGCCTCGAACGCGGTGACCCGCGCGCGCGGCTCGACCGTTCCGACCTCGAGATCCTCCACCTCGCCGGCGCCCGCCGCCTCGGTCGGGGCGAACACGTTGGCCCTCAGGGTCATCAGCGCGGGGGCGGCCCCGAACCGGAGCGTCGCGATCGCCTTCCCCGCGTACATGGGTCGCCGCACGGTGATCTGTCCGCCATCGGCCGACACGGCGACGACCTCGGTCGCGAGCGGTCGGTCGAGACGCGCCGCGACCCGCGGGGCCAGGTCCTTCCCCTGCGCCGTGGCGGCGAACATCGCCGCCCCGTAGCCGCCATCGCCGGCCAGACCCGCGACCACGCCGGCCACCACGTCGGGCTGGTAGAGCTCGAGATCGGGGCTCTCGGCCACGCAGATCCGGTCGGCGCCGTTCGCCGCCAGCGTTTCCGCGCCGGCACCGGTCCCGGGGCCGCCGACGGCGACCACGTGGACGGCGCCACCGAGCCCTCCGGCGACCGCGCGCGCGGCGGACACGGTCTCCCGCGCGGCCTTCGTGGCCTCTCCGCCACGGATCTCGACGACCGCGAGCACGTTCGCCATCAGAGCACCCCCGCTTCCTCGCGGAGCGCCGCGACCAGCTCGGGGACGGCGTCGGGGCCCTCGCCCACGACGCGGCCGGCGGCCGGGGCCGGCGGCTCCTCGAGAGACACCAGCTCTAGCGAGGACGCCTCGAGGTCGACCGGCTTCTCCTCGAGCGGCTTCTTCTTCGCCGCCATGATCCCCTTGAGGTTGGGGTAGCGCGGCTCGTTCAGCCCCTTCTGCGCCGCGATCACCGCCGGCAACGACATCTCGACGGTCTCGTGACCGCCCTCGACCTCGCGGTGCGCTACCGCCCGGGCGCCGTCTATCTCGAGCCCGACGACGACGGTCGCGCACGGCAGATCGAGCAGCTCGGCCACCATCTGCGGCACCTGCATGTTGTCGTCGTCGATCGCCTGTTTGCCGAACAGCACCAGGTCGAACTCGCGCTCACGGATCTCGGCGGCGAGCGCCTTCGCGACGACGAGCCCGTCGTGCGACCCGTCGCTCACCAGGTGGACGGCGTCGTCGGCGCCCATCGCGAGCGCCTGTCGCAGCGCCTCGCCGGTCCCCGCGGGGCCGAGGGCGATCACGGTCACGGTCCCCGACCCGGCCGCCTCGCGACGCCGGATCGCCTCCTCGAGGGCGAACTCGTCGTAGGGGTTCACCACGAACTTCACGCCGGCGGGGTCCAGCCCGGTCCGGCCGGGGCCGATCTTCACACGCGTGGCCGAATCGGGCACGCGCTTTATGCATACGATGGTATTCAATGGATGATCTCGGAGGTTGTTGAAGAACCCCGGCGGGTCGCGCTCCGCGGGTCAGTTGCTCTGGTAGGTCGCGATCTCCTCGTCGTTCAGTCCGCAGACGCGAAACGCGATCAGGTCGATCAGGTCGTCGGTGACCTTGCGCCGGCGGAGCAGCCGCTCGCGATCGTCTTCGGACTCGGGCGACTCGGACCTCAGCTGGATCAGCTGTCCCCCGAGCCAGGTGAGAAAATCGTGCGCGACGTCGCGGTGCTCGCGGCTGCGATCCGGCTCGCCGTTGGCGGCTCGCGGAAGCAACGCGTCGATCAGCGTGAGCAGCCCCGGGAAGACCATCTCGGTGAGTTCCTCGTCTCCGACGAGCTCTTCCTCGGTGATCTCCTCCCACGACAGCTCGTTCCAATACAGCTCGCACGCTTCCTCGAAGAGGTGCGCGCGCTCGTCGGCGCTCGACGGGTGCAGCACGATGTCGCCCGGCGTCAGCCGACGGCCCACGGCCTTCCTGATCCCCCTCATGCGCTCCTGCACGAGGATCCGGGCCGCGAGCCCGAGCTCTCCCGTGGGGTGTTCCGCCGTGCCCTGGATGGGCTTGGTCTGGTCGTTCACGGTGCCGAAGATGCACCGCCCCCCGGACATGAACAAGGACGGACCGGGCCGGTCGGCGAGTCACCGGCCCGGGCGGTCAGCGAGGGAACAGCGACCCGTCCGGCGGAATCGAGTCGCGGCGCCTGAGCGCCTCCTGCGTCAGTCGCTGGCGCAGCCACATGACACGCACCCGCTGGGTCGGCGTAAGGAACTCGGCCAGCCGTCGCTGCTCGTCGGCAGCCACCTCGGCCGCCTCGATCTCGAGACCCACCGCCTCGTCGAGAAGCTCCGACATCCGGGTCTCGTCCGTCGACTGCTCGCGGGCCAGCAGGCCGAGCTCCTGACGGACGAGCCGGGCCCGGCCGGCGATGATCGCCCGACGCTCGCGGGAAGACTGGAGCTCGCGTTGCAGACGCTGCGTCTGGTCGGCGGTGAGCCCGATCGAGCGGCCGATCCGCTGCGCCATCCGGTCGAGGAGGGCGCGGCCCTCTCTCGTCTGCGCGTCGTTCTGGCCCGGGAGAGCGCGACTCTCCCGCTGCGTCGCGCCCCGGGCCTGCGCTTCGGCGGGCGACGCCACGACGAGAGCCGCGAGCGTCACGAGTCCGAGCACCGAGCTCGGGAGACGGTCCCGAAGCCACGATCGCCGATCCGTCATCTCTACCGCTCCTCTTCCCACGGCACCGTCAATTCATCGACATCGCCCGGGGAGAGTCCCATCGTCCACCCTTCGTCGAGCGCGATATCGTCGAGGAGTCCCGTACCGAGCACCAGACGGAGCTCGCCGCGCGACAGCTCGACGTCGGCCACCTCTTCGGCCCACCCGTCGAGCGCCGCATCGGGGTTCCATTCGGGCGTCGACCCGGTCTGTACGATCCGCCACACACCCACGCTCGTGAACAGAAGCGCGAAACCCGCCGCGACCTTCCATGCCACGCTGAGCCAGGTCGAGCGGCGACCCGCCTCGGGGCTCGCCTCGACCGTCGCGACGCGGGCGGCGGCGAGCCCCGACCAGACGCGCGCGGACTCTTCGGCCGTCATTGCGGCCGCCGTCCCGGCGAGCGCACGCAGGAGGGCGACCTCCTCCCGGCACGACTCGCAGCCGTGCAGGTGGTGCTGGATCTCCGCTGCGTCCGACGCCCTCCCCCGAACGAAATCGGGCAGCGCGTCGACCGGGTGATCCGTATGCAGACTCGGGCCAGTCATGTCTCCTCAGCCACCTCGCGCGCGATCCTCCTCTCCCGACGACCCGGCTCCCGTGGCCGGGTCGAGTCCGGAAAGTTGCTCGCGCACCTTCTTGATACCCAAGTGATAACTCACCCGCACCGATCCCTCGGTGCTGCCGATCCGCTCGGCGATCTCGCGGTACGACAGACCCTCCGTCGTACGCAGGAGGACCGCGTCGCGCTGCCGGTCGGGCAGCGTCGCCACGACCTCGAGCGCGCGCCCGGCGAGCTGGGCGTCGCCGACCCGCTCGTCGGGTCCGCGACCGCCAGCCCGGGGCTCGGCGACCGAATCGAGCGACACCCTCCGCTCACGACCGCGCTTCCTCAGCCACGACCTCGCCTCGTTCACCGCGATCGACGCGATCCACCCCCGGAAGCTCGAATCGCCCCGAAACCGATCGATCGACCGCGCCGCGTTGATGTAGGCCTCCTGGACGACATCGAGCGCCGCATCGCGGTCGCCCACGACCCCGAAGGCGAGCCGGAACGCCAGGTCCGCCGTGCGGTCGTACAGCGCCTTCCATGCGCGCTCGTCGCCCTGTCGTGCCTGTTCGACAGCCGAGCGGTCGTCTAGCATTTCGTTCGTCAGAGCACATCTTGAATCTGCGCGCCCGCGGAGACGGCACCGGAGGCGTGCTCCGGCGATGACTCGACGGTACGACGCCTCGAGAAGCCGGAACGTTAAACGACCCCCGCGGCGTGCAACGCGGCACCCGAAGGGCGTGTTTACTGGTTGCGCAAGAGACAACGTCCATGGCGTCAGAAACGCCCGCAACAGTCCCGGACGGCTCGGTGACGGGGTCCGGCACCGGGACGGGCTCGGACGGCGGCGACGACCGGGGCGCGGATGAGCCCGGGCTGGTCGCTGCCGTGCAGGGGGGTGATACGCGGGCCTTCTCGACGCTGGTGGCACGATACATGGATCCGGCATACGCCGTCGCGCTGTCGATATTGCGGCACGAGCAGGACGCCGAAGACGCGGTTCAGGCCGCGTTCATACGGGCTCTCGACCGCATCGAACAGCTCAGACCGGGCAGCCGGTTCGGCCCCTGGTTCTACCGGGTGTTGCGTAGCACGTGTCTCAATTTGCGAAGAAGGGAGCTGCTCCGGTCGCATTCGGAGGTACCTGACACGGCGCAGTCGAAGCACAACGTGCACCGGGAGTTCGAGCAGCGCGCCGCGCGGAAACGCGTGCTCGACGCGCTCGAACAGCTCCCGGAGCGACAGAGGACGGCGGTGATGATGTACGACCTCGAGGGGTACGATCACGCGGATATCGCGGAGATCCTCGAGATCGCGGTCGGAACCTCGCGGGCCAACCTGCACCACGGCAGGCAGGCACTGCGGCGGATCCTGGCGGAGGACGGAGAAGAGGAATGAGCCGAAAGCCGGAATGGCCGGCATGGATGG
>JAWWCR010000245.1:0-5510 GCA_033720355.1 Gemmatimonadota bacterium | reverse complement strand
GATGTAGTCGGCTCCGTCCTCGACGGCCGCGACGCCGTCGGCCGGCTCGCGGATCCCGCAGATCTTCACGCGCGGCGGGGTCATGTCGAGCGCGGTCGCGTCTGGTGGCCCACGAGCGCCGCGCCGCCGCCGAAGGGGTCGCCCATCATCAGCCACCCACCGACGAGGATGGCGTCGGCGCCGGCCGCTCCGGCGGCGGCGGCATCGTCCGCCCCGCGGATCCCGCTCTCGGCGACGGCGATCCTGTCGCCGGGGATGTCATCGATCAGCCGGAGCGATGTTTCCAGGTCGACGTCGAAGGTCCGGAGGTCACGGGCGTTCACTCCGATCGCGCGCGCGCCGACCTCGAGCGCCCGGCCGATCTCGCGCTCGTCGTGGGCCTCGACGAGGGCGCCCATCCCGAGCTCCGACGCGACATCGAGCAGCTCGCCCAGCCCGGCATCGGTCAGCGCCGCGACGATGAGCAGAACGGCGTCGGCGCCGGCTCCTCTCGCCTCGTAGAGCTGGATCGGGTCGAGCACGAAGTCCTTGCGCAGGAGTGGCACGCCCACCGCCTCCCTGGCCGCGCGCAGATCGTCGAGGGTCCCGCCGAAGTAGGGCTCATCGGTCAGGATCGACACGGCACTGGCCCCGGCCTCCTCGTAGACGCGGCTCGTTCCGCCGACCTGCGCGTAGGGGTTTATGTCGCCCGCCGACGGGGAGCGCCGCTTGAACTCGGCGATCACCGCGACCTCGCCCGGCCGGCCGAGCGCGTTCTCGAACCCGCGGGGCGGGTCGGCCGCTTCGGCGCCCCCCGTGATCGCGTCGCGGAAGAGCGTGAGGCGGGCGACCTCCTCGCGCTTCGCCGCGAGGATCTCGTCGAGGATCGTGGTTCTGCTCATGACGTCCAAGCTGCACCCCGGACGCGTATCGGGCCACCGTCGTCGGACGCAGTCGCCGGTCGAAGAGTCCGGGCTTGCGCTTCGGGTGTTCTTCGGGTAACTTCGGGATCCGTTCGGTCGAACGGCGGGACGCCCGGTGAGGCTAGAGGAGGCGAGGATGGCTCTGACCAAGCGACAGCGCGAGATGCTGGACTTCATCGAGGGATTCGTGACCTTTCGCGGATACTCGCCCAGCTTCGAGGAGATCGCCGAGAACTTCGGCTATCGATCGCTCGCGACGGTCCACGAGCACCTCAGCAACCTCCAGGCGAAGGGCTACATCACCCGCAACTACAACGAGAGCCGATCGATCGACCTGGTCGAGTCCGAGATCTCGGTGTCGGCCGTCGAGCTGCCCCTCAAGGGGACGGTCGCGGCCGGACAGCCCATCGAGGCCATCGAGGACCGCGAGACGCTCGGCGTGCCGGAGGACATGATCTCCGGCTCGACGAAAGAACATTACGTGCTCCGCGTCCGCGGCAGCTCGATGATCGACGAGCAGATCCGAGACGGCGACTACGTGATCGTCCAGTCGCGCGAGACCGCGCATAACGGCGAGATGGTCATCGCGCTGATCGACGGCGAGAACGCCACGATGAAGAAGTTCTACCGGGAAGAGGGTCGGATCCGGCTCCAGCCGGCCAACCAGACGCTCGACCCCATGTATTTCGACGCCGACCGGATCACCATCCAGGGCGTCGTGATCGGAGTGATCCGGCGGTACTGATCGACTTCGAATCGACGGAGGACCACCACCCCCGGTCCTGAACGGGGCAACCGCCCCGACAGCCCGCCCCGACGGCCACCCACCTCCCACCACACCAACCGTCGGGGCGGCGCTTCCGTCGTCTCAGCTCCACGAGCGAAGGCGGTCGAGCTTCCAGGCCGCGGCGCCAGAGTCGATCGACTCCTCCGCGCGTCTCATGCCGGCGGTCAGGTCATCGACCACCGAGGCGGCCCACAGCGCCGCGCCGGCGTTCAGGACGACGGCCGCGCGCGCCGCGCCTCCCTCCTCTCCGGCCACGACCCGCCGCACGCGCCCGGCGTTGCCTTCGGGCTCGCCCCCGGCGAGATCCGACGGGTCGTAGTCGGGCCACCCGAAGTCCGAGGGCCGCACCGACGCCTCTTCGATCGCCTCGCCCTCCACCTTCAGGACGCGGGTGGGGCCCACCGGGCTCAGCTCGTCGAGCCCCGGCTCGCCGTGCACGACGAGCGCGCGCTCGTGACCGAGCTCGACGAGCGCGGCCGCGACCAGATCGAGTAGATCCGCGCTCGCGACGCCGACCACCTGCCGGCGCACGCCGGCCGGGTTCGCGAGCGGCCCCAGGACGTTCATGATGGTCGTCACGCCGAGCTCCCGCCGCACCGGACCGACGTGCCGCATCGCCGGGTGGTGCGCGGGCGCGTACATGAAGACGAACCCCGTCTCGTCGAACATCCGGCGCTCGTCGTCGAGACCGAGCTCGATCGGCACACCGAGCATCTCGAGGACGTCGGCGCTCCCGCACCTCGACGTGAACGAGCGGTTGCCGTGCTTGGCGACCCGCGCCCCGGCCGCGGCCGCGACGATCGACGCCGCCGTCGAGATGTTGAACGTGGTGAGCGTGCCGCCCCCCGTCCCGCACGTATCGATCGCGCCATCCCCCACGTCGAGCGCGACCATGGCCTTCCTGAGCGCGCGGACGCCGCCCGCGACCTCCTCGGGTCGTTCGCCACGTCGCCTCAGCTCGAGCAGCAGCGCCGCCATCTCCTCGTGCGACGCGCTCCCGTCCATGAAGCGATCGAACGCCGACTCGGCCTCTTCGGCGGAGAGGGGATTCCCGTCGAGCGCCTTTCGGATGGTGTCCGTCACCTGTCTCCCCGCATAACATCCTCAGCGTGTCGAAGAACGCCCCCAAACTCACGCGCTTTCGTCTCACGATCCAGTACGACGGCACCGACTTCCACGGCTCGCAGCTTCAGCCGGAGGTGAGGACCGTCCAGGGCGAGCTCGAGGCGGCCCTCTCCGGGCTGGCCGATCGCCGGACGCGGGTCGATTTCGCGGGCCGGACCGATGCGGGCGTCCACGCGCTCGGGCAGGAGACCGCGTTCGACCTCCCGGCCCGGTGGGAGCCGGACGAGCTGGGGCGGGCCCTCGGCGCGGTCCTGCCGGAGGACATCGCGCCGGGACTCCCGCGCATCGTCGACGCGGGCTTCCACCCGCGGTTCGACGCCGATCGACGCCGCTATCTATACGTCGTCGCGCCGGGGACGCTCGGGGTCTCCCCCTTCACGAGGCGCACCGCGTGGCGCTCGAACGCCGGCGGGCCCGGTCTCGACGACGGCGAAGAGACGCTGGCGACCCTCGACCGGCTCGCCGCCCTCGTGTCCGGGGAACGCGACTTCGACAGCTTCGCGAAGAGGGGGCAGCCCGAGCGCGGGACACGGTGCGCGGTCGAGTCCGCCGGGTGGAGGCGACACGGCGCGGGATACCTCCTCTTCGACATCACCGCCGACCGCTTCCTGCACCACATGGTGCGGTATCTCGTCGGGACGATGGTCGAGATCGCCGCGGGGCGTCGTCCGGAATCGGACCTCGAGGCGCTGCTGGCGGGCGACACGGCGACCCGCGCGGTATTCCCCGCCCCGCCCGGCGGGCTCTACCTGTCCGCGGTCCGCTATCCGGACGGCTGGAACCGGGCGGCCGATCTCCCGTGGTAGAGCGCGGTGAACCCTTCCGCGCGTTCCTGCGTACATTGTTGAGTCGTTCATCCGTGTCGATGGGTTCAGCGCGCGACGAGGCACGATGAGGGGAGTCGAGAGAAAAAGCGGATCTTCGGGGCCCGGTGCGGCAGGACGCGTGATCGGGCTGCTCGGCCTGCTGTTCCTCGCGGGGCTGGGTGTGGGCGCGGTGGTGTCGAGCCTCCGCGGCGACGGGGGCGACGCCGCCGACCGCTCCTCTACGGGGACACACTTCGCGACCGCCGGGTCGACCGAGGCGGCGGAGCGGTTCCGGCAGCAGACGGTCGTTCCCCCGCAGAGCGCTCCACCCGCGGACGTGAGCGGGCTCCGGTTGACGCCGACCGTCATCGCGGCGCGCGAGGTTGGGCCATCCGTCGTGAGCATCCGGACGCAGCGACCCGGTCGCGCGAGCGTGGTCGACCAGTACCTCGGCCGTCGCGGTCGTTCTCAGGCCGGGCTGGGGTCGGGCTTCGTGGTCGATGAGCAGGGGCACATCCTGACGAACCACCACGTCGTCCGCGGCGCCACCACCATCGAGGTCGTCGACGAGTCGGGGCGAAAGCACGCGGCCGAGCTCGTCGGTTCCGACGAGATCACCGACCTCGCGGTCCTGCGGATCGGGGCCGGGGTCGTGCCCGCCGCGCCGCTGGGCGACTCGAAGGACCTGTTCGTCGGCGAGCCCGCCATCGCGATCGGCAACCCCTCGGGGTACCAGCTCGCGAACACCGAGCCGACCGTGACGACCGGCGTCGTCTCGGGGATCGGGCGCGACATCGTGTCGGAGGGCCAGGAGGTCCTGTACGCCGACATGATCCAGACCGACGCGGCCATCAACCCCGGCAACTCCGGCGGCCCCCTCGTGAACGCGGAGGGTCGGGTGATCGGCGTGAACAGCTCGATCTTCTCGCTCTCGGGCGGCTCGGAAGGCCTCGGGTTCGCGATCCCCATCAACCGCGCGCTCCGGATCGCGGCCGAGATCATCGAGGTCGGGAGGGTGCGACAGCCGTGGGTGGGGCTCGACGTCGTGACCACGCCGACGGAGGAGTTCGTGCGGGTCCCGCTCATCACGCAGGTGTACCCCGGGACGCCGGGCGAGCGCGCCGGGCTCCAGCGGGGCGACGAGATCGTGCGGGTGAACGATCAGCGGATCAGCCACGACCTCGACTGGGACGCCGCGCTCGTCGACGTCGGCGTCAACCAGGTCGCCGAGGTCGAGTATCGCCGCGACGGCCGGCTCCATACGACGCGGCTCGAGCTCGAGGAGATTCCGTCGGCCCAGGCCGAGCGCGTCGAGGTGCTCTCGGGTCTCCAGCTGATCACGGTGACGAGCCAGATCCAGCAGGAGCAGGGACTCGCGATCCAGTTCGGCGCGATGATCGTCGACATCGACGACAGGGTGGCGCGGATCACGAATCTGCGGGTCGGCGACGTGATCTTCGGGATCAACGGGAACCAGGTGAACACCGCCGAGTCCGCGGGCGAGTTGTTCGGCTACTACGGCACGGCGGGCGAGACCCAGGGGTGGGTGCGCGTGAACTTCGTCCGCGGTCGACAGCGCGGGAATACCGACTTCCGGGTCGGATAAGGGCCTCCACCGGTCGACCGACCGGAATCGGCAGGGCCTCGAGCGAGCACTTGACCCCGACGCCGCAGTCGCCACATTGCGGCCTTACGGCGACGACGTTCGCCCGACGCTGACCCCGACCAGCGTGTCTGAACTACATATGGCGGAAAGCCGCTACCCACATCCCCTGATCGACCGCTACGCCTCCGACGACATGGCGGCGATCTTCGCGCCCGCCACCCGCGCGCGTATCTGGCGGGACCTCTGGATCGCACTGGCCGAAGAGCAGCGCGCGCTCGGGGTCG
>JAWWCR010000244.1:0-5520 GCA_033720355.1 Gemmatimonadota bacterium | reverse complement strand
AGTAGCCCACGCACGCCTCGCAATCACACCCCGGGTCGAGCGGCCGGTCGTCGCGCGCGAACCGGGCGGCCTTGACGTTGACCTGCCCGCCCGACGTGAACGCGGTCCCGTTGCGCCCGTTCCTGGTCGGGGCGACGCAGTCGAACATGTCCACGCCGCGGCGGACCGCCTCGATGATGTCGTCGGGGTAGCCCACTCCCATCAGGTATCGCGGCAGGTCGTCCGGGAGCCGCGGCTCGCAAACGTCGAGAATCCGCCGCGTGACGTCCTTCGGCTCGCCGACCGACAGCCCCCCGATGGCGATCCCCGGCCAGGGCCCCAGCTCGAGGGTCCGCTCGAGCGCCTCGAGCCGCAGCGATTCGTACGAGGCGCCCTGGAAGATCGGGAACAGAAGCCCGGGGGCGCCGTTCGGACCCGCCCCGTCGGCCGTCAGCTCCTCGTGTCGGGTTCGGCAGCGCGCGAGCCAGGCCAGCGACCGCTCGACCGCCGCGCGCGCGACCTCGGGGTCCGCACGTCCCGGAGGGCATTCGTCGAACGCCATCTGGATATCGGACCCGATGACCGTCTGGATCTCGATGGACCGCTCCGGCGTGATCCGGTGCCGGCTGCCGTCGATGTGGCTCTGGAACGTCACGCCATCGTCATCGATCGTCCGGCTGCGGGCGAGCGAGAACACCTGGAAACCGCCCGAATCGGTGAGGATCGGTCGCGACCACGACATGAAGCGGTGCAGCCCGCCCATCTCCTCCAGCACCTCGAGACCGGGCCGCAGGTACAGGTGGTACGCGTTTCCGAGGATGATGTCGGCGTCAGCCGCCACGAGGTCGGCCGGGGTGAGGCCCTTCACCGTGCCGAGCGTCCCCACGGGCATGAACGACGGGGTGCGGACGACGCCGCGCCCGAGCCGAAGCTCGCCGGCTCGCGCCGCGCCATCGGTGCCGGCCACCTCGAAACGGGGGACACCGCCGGGCCCGCCGGTCACGAGATCACCATCGCATCGCCGTACGAATAGAACCGGTAGCGTTCGCCGACGGCGTGGCGATACGCGGCGAGGATGCGCTCGCGGCCGGCGAACGCCGCGACGAGCATCAGGAGGCTCGACCGGGGCAGGTGGAAGTTCGTGAGCAGCGCGTCGATCCCGCGAAACCGATAGGGCGGGTGGATGAACAGCTCCGTCGATCCGGCGCGGGGAGCGAACCGTCCCTCGCCGTCGACGACCGTCTCGAGCACCCGGCAGGACGTCGTCCCGACCGCCCAAATGCGGCCTCCCGACTCCCGCGTCCGGTTCAGCGCGTCGGCAGCTTCACGTGGAAACCGATACACCTCCGCATGCAGCCGGTGCTCCGCCACTCGATCGGCGGTCACCGGGCGGAACGTGCCGACCCCCACGTGGAGCGTCAGACGAACCACGCGGACCCCACGGTCGGCGAGGCGCTCGAGGAGCGGTGCGGTGAAGTGCAGCCCCGCCGTGGGCGCGGCGATGCTGCCGACCGGATCGGCGTAGACTGTCTGGTAGCGGTTCCTATCGTCGGCGTCGTCGGGGCGCTCGATGTAGGGAGGCAGCGGGACGTGTCCGTGGCGCTCGACCAGATCCCAGGCGGGCGCATCGCCCGAGAGCCTGACGATCCGCGTCCCGTCGTCGCACGACCGGACGATCTCGACGTCGAAGCCGGAGGCGACCCGCACGACCCGGCCCGGCTTGAGCTTCCCACCGGGGCGCACGATCGCCTCCCACTCGACCGGGTCTTCGTGACCGAACCCGCCCACGGGCCGCACGAGCAGGATCTCGGCCCGGGCGCCGGTCGGCTTCTCGCCGCGCAGACGCGCCGGAAAGACGCGGCTGTCGTTGAGCACGAGCGCATCGCCGGGCCGGACCAGCTCGGGCAAGTCGGAGAACGCGCGGTCCGACAAGTCTCCCGTCCGTCGATCGATGGCGAGAAGCCGGCTGGCGTCCCTCCGGGCGAGGGGCCGCGAGGCGATGAGCTCCGGGGGCAGATCGTACTCGTAGGCCGCGGTCTCGCCGACGGCGTCAGTCGTCATCCGGGAACAGGGCGCCCTGGCCATCGCCGTTCCGGGGGAGCGCGTAGCCGAATCGCGTGTATGCCTTGCTCGTCGCCGTGCGGCCGCGCGGAGTCCGCTGGAGATACCCGTTCTGGATCAGGTAGGGCTCGTACACTTCCTCGAGCGTTCCCGCATCCTCTCCCACGGCAACGGCGAGCGAGTTGAGACCCACCGGTCCCCCGTCGAAGTCCTCGATGATGGCCTTCATCACCCGGCCGTCCATCTCGTCGAGGCCGTACTCGTCGACGTTGAGGAGCGCCAGCCCCGCGATCGCCGTCTCCTCGTCGATCGTGCCCTCCGCCCGGACCTCGGCATAGTCGCGCACCCGTCTGAGCAACCGGTTGGCGATCCGCGGGGTGCCGCGCGAGCGCCGCGCCAGCTCGACCGCGCCCTGCGTCGTGATCGGGATCCCGAGGACCGAGGCCGACCGCTCGACGATTCGCTGTAGCTCTTCCGTCGGATAGTAGCCGAGCCTCTCGATCACTCCGAAGCGGGCGCGCATCGGCGAGGTCAGCAGCCCGAACCTCGTCGTCGCGCCGACCAGCGTGAACTTCTCGAGCTTCATCGAGAACGTCTCGACCCGCGGACCGTCGCCGAGCCGGATCTCGATGCGGTAGTCCTCCATCGCCGGATAGAGAAATTCCTCGATCACGGGGCGGAGCCGGTGGATCTCGTCGATAAACAGGATGTCGCCGCGCGACAGGTTCGTGAGCAGACCGGCGAGGTCGCCCGGCTTCTCGAGGACGGGGCCCGACGTGAGCTTGATGTTCACGTCGAGCTCGTGGGCGAGCAGGAGGGCGAGCGTGGTCTTCCCGAGCCCCGGCGGCCCGTAGAACAGGGTGTGGTCGAGCGCGTCCCCACGGGCGCGCGCAGCCTCGACGTATACGCCGAGGCTCTCGCGGACCTTGTCCTGACCGATGAACTCCGAGAGTCGGTCGGGGCGGAGCGACTGCTCGCTCGCACCGTCGTCCTCCAGCGCCCGCGGCGTCGTGACCTCGGTACGCTCGTACGCCTCGCTCACGGTGCCGTCGATCCGCTCAGACCCACTGTAGCGCCTCCTTGATCAGCGCCTCCGCCTCCGCCCGCGCATCCAGCGTCTCGAGCGCCCGGCGGACGGCGTTGTCGCTCTCCAGCTGTCCGTACCCGAGGGCCCGGAGCGCCCGCACGGCCGCCGCCGAGGCCGCGTCCGGCCCCGCGAGCCCCGGCGCGCCCGACCCGAGATCGTCCAGCTTGTCGGCGAGCTCGAGCGCGATCCGCTCGGCCGTCTTCTTCCCGACTCCGCTTACGGTCTGGAGCGCCGCGTGGTCGCGAGCCCTGATCGCCTGGATTACGCGGTCGGATGGCAGCGTGCCGAGGATCGCGAGCGCGAGACGGGGCCCGACGCCGCTCGCCGTCCGCAGCCGCCGGAACAGCTCGCGATCGCGTGGGCTCTCGAAGCCGTACAGCTCGAGCGCGTCGTCGCGCACGACCAGCGTCGTATGGAGCTCGATCTCCTCGCCCACCCCGGGCAACCGGTCGAGCAGCGTCAGCGGTACCTGAACATCGTAGCCGAGGCCGTCCCCCGCGACGACCTCGACCGACTCGGGGCTTCGATCGACCAGCGTCCCCCGGATCCGCCGGATCACGTGGGCACCGCGATCGCCCGTCCCGAGCCGATCGATCCGCCGAGCAGGTGGCAGAGCGCGATCGCGCAACCGTCCGCGGCGTCGGCGGGGCTCGGCGCCTCGGCCAGCTTGAGGTGCTGCCGCACCATGAACCCCACCTGCGTCTTGGTCGCGTCTCCCGTGCCGACCACACGCTTCTTGACCTCCCGGGGCGGGTATTCGTGGACCGGGAGCCCCCGCTGCGCCGCCGCGAGGACGAGTACGCCGCGCGCGTGCCCGAGCACCATGGCGGTGCGGGCGTTCCGTCCCGCGAACACGCCCTCGATCGCCACGCATTCGGGTCCGAGACGGTCGAGCAGATCGACGAGACCCGAGTGGATCTCGACGAGGCGGGTCGTCAGATCCGCGGCGGCGGGGGGCCGGATGACACCGCACTCCACGAGCCGGTGGCGCGCGCCGTCACGGACGACCAGCCCGTACCCGGTCGCGCGGGTCCCCGGATCGATCCCGAGGACTCTGCGCGGCACCGTCGGAGACACCGCGTCGACGCCCGCGGCGGTCAGGAGGGCTCCGCGGAGACGAGCTGGGTGTCGTCGATGTCCGCGTTGGAGAACACGCGCTGCACGTCGTCGTGCTCGTCCACCGCCTCGAGCACCGCGATCACCCTCTCGGCCTCCCGTCCCTCCACCCGGATCGTGCTGATCGGGACCATCGCGACCTCGGCCTCCTGGATCGGCAGCCCCGCCTGCCGGAGCTCGTCCTGCACCGCGTGCAACGACGCCGCTTCGGTCGTCACGATGAATGTGCCCTCGTCGGCCTCGAACTCCTCGGCGCCCGCCTCGAGCGCGGCCTCGAGCGCGGCCTCCTCGCTGCACCGCTCGGCGTCGAGATAGATCTGCCCGCGACGTTCGAACATCCACGCCACCGATCCCGACTGCCCGAGATTGCCGCCCCGCTTGTCGAGGATGTGGCGAAGCTCCGCGACCGTGCGGTTCGCGTTGTCGGTGAGACACTCCATGAACAACGCCACACCGCCCGGAGCATAGCCCTCGTAGGTGATCTCCTCGAAGCTGGTGCCGGGGAGGTCGCCCGTCCCGCGCTTGATCGCCCGTTCGATGTTGTCGTTGGGCATGTTCTGCGCGCGGGCGTTGTCGACCGCCAGCCGCAACCTGGGGTTGAAGGCCGGGTCGCCCCCGCCCTCGCGCGCGGCGACCGCGAGCTCGCGGCCGAGCTTCGCGAACATGCGCCCACGGGCCTGGTCGTTGACCCCCTTCTTGCGCTTGATCTGCGACCACTTGTTGTGACCGGCCACGTCCGTCTCTCTCCCCGACTACGCTTCCTGCTCGCGCTTCGCCTCGGCGATGACCTGCTCGGCGACGTGGGGAGGCGTGCGCTCGTAGCCGGAGAACTTCCGCCGGTGGAATGCCTTCCCGTGCGTGAGCGAGCGCAGCGCGGCCGAGTACATGTAGAGCTCGGCCTGCGGGACCATGGCCTTCACGACCTGCCTGCTGCCGCGCGACTCCATCCCGAGGACACGACCGCGGCGCTGGTTCAGATCGCCCATCACCTCGCCCATGTAGTCTTCGGGCGTCTCGACCTCGATCTCCATGATCGGCTCGAGGAGGACCGGCCCCGCCTCGAGCGCGACCTTCTGGAAGGCGAGCGACCCGGCCACCTGGAAGGCGATGTCCGAGCTGTCGACCGAGTGGTGCGACCCGTCGTACACCTCCGCCTCGAAGTCGACGAGCGGGTATCCGGCCAGCACGCCTTTTGTCGAGGCGTCGCGGATGCCCTTGTCGACCGCCGGGACGAACTTCGTCGGGATCACGCCGCCCTTGATGCTGTCCACGAAGTT
>JAWWCR010000243.1:0-5629 GCA_033720355.1 Gemmatimonadota bacterium | reverse complement strand
GCCCTCGTTCCCCGGTGGGAACACCGCCTTCGCACGCTACATGGTGAAGGATCTGATCCCCGATGCGATCGACGGCGCGCACGGTTTTGCGGACGTCATGAACGGCCGCGTGGCCTTCGCCGCGCTCGACCGCCCCGGCGAACGCGTGCGGATCCGGTGCGGCGCCACCGTCGTGCACGTCGAGCACGACGCGTCGACCGCCGGCGAGCGGCGCGTGCTCGTCACGTACGAGAAGGACGGCCGCCCCTACCGGGTCGCGGCGCGCGGGGTCGTGATGGCCTCTGGCGGGTGGGTGAACCAGCACGTGATTCGCGATCTCCCGGCGGAGGTGCGGAGCGCCTACGAGCACTTCCACCACGTCCCTGCGCTCGTGGTGAACGTGGCGCTGACCAACTGGCGGTTCATGTACGATCTCGGGATCACGGCCGCCCAGTGGTCGGGCGGCGACTTCGGGTTCTCGTGCAACCTCCGCCAGCCGATGCTCGTCGGCGACTACCGACCACCGCTCGACCCGGACCGGCCCACGATCCTCACCTTCTACATGGGCATCTACCGGCGCGGACTCTCGGTCTACGAGCAGGGCGTGGCCGGTCGCAACGAGCTGTTCGCGACCCCCTTCGCGGACTACGAGCGACGCCTGCGCGAGCGAATGATCCGCTGCTTCGGCGACTCCGGGTTCGACCCGGAGCGAGACATCGCGGGCATCATCCTCAACCGCTGGGGCCACGCGCGGCTGTGCCAGCAGCCCGGGTTCTACTACGGGACCGACGACGGCCCCTCGCCGCGCGAGGTCGTGGAGGCCGGATTCGGCCGGGTCGCGATCGGCCACTCCGAGCTCAACGGCCACCAGAACTGGACCGGCGGCATCCGCCAGGGTTACCGGGCGGCCGCACAGATCCTGAACCTGCTCTAGGGCCTGGTCCCCAGCCGCGTCGCGCCCCGGTTCCGGGGCGTGCGCTCACCCGCGGACCCGTCGGCTCGCCTGGGCGAGATGCCACCCTGGATCCGCGGCATTGCAGAAGTCTACGATTCGTAAAGTTCCTCGATGGGGCGCAATGTGGGGTGCTTCCGCCTGCGGAAACGCCGCTCAGAACACGGGGCCGATCCTGAAGAACCAGGTGTTGGACCGCTCGTCGGCCCAGGCCCAGCCGGCGTGCAGGGGCCCGATCGGTGTGTCGACGGCACCGAAGACCGTGAATCCGAACAGCAAATCGCCGAGGTCGACGTCGGACTCCATGGCCCAGGCCTGCGCGGTCTCGAGCGATGCTCCGAGACGGAAGATCGTGCCCTCGCGGCGGCTCGCCGCGGCGCCCGGCCGGAAGTAGTAAATCAGCCGCCCGAGGCCGGCGTAGGAGCCGCGGATGCTGCCGTACTCGGCCGCTGTGAGCTGGAACAGCCCGCCGAGCTGGAAGTCCCGCCCGAGCCTGAGCGTATCTCCGAGCGCGGTCCCCATCCGCCCTCCGACGACGAGCGCGTGCGACCCGGCCGAGAACGCGGCGATGCCGTCGAGCGCGAGGCGGTCGAACGGCGTGTTTCCGCCGAGGAAGCTACGTGACAGCTCGATCTCCGAGCGCAGGAGGACGCCGCTCGACGGGAATGCCGGTCGGTCGAGGATGTCCACCTCGAAACGCCCGAGCCAGCTCGTCACGTTCGAGGCCGGTGGCAGGGCGATGTCGCTTCCGGCGGGGCGCTCGGCGTTGATCCGGGCAATCCGCAGCCCTGCCGACAGCTCGCCCCACGCGCCGAGCCGAACGCCGGTCCCGAGCCCGACCCCGATTTCCTCGACGTCGACGGTCTCGAACAGGATGTCGCTGCGCGGGATGAGCTCGTCGTGGCGCTCGACGTACGCCTCGATGTCGCCGAAGAACCGCTCGGAGGGTTCGAGGGGCTGATACCATTCGACGCTCAGCAGCCGGCTGCTCCCGACCGCGATCTTCCCCTTGAGCTGGCCACCCCATGCGTTGATCCGACCGTGCGTGATGAGCGCGGCGAGCCTCCACCGGGCACGCCCCCGCTGCCGGTCGGCGAGCGTGAGCCCGCTGCGCACGAGGACGGGCCCCCACGGCTTGTCGACGGGACGGAGTTCGACCGACACGTCCCCGGCCTCGTCCGCGAGGGTGAGCCCGGTGCCTGAGAAACCGCCGTACCCGAGGACGTGGCTCACCGCATCGGCGAGCTCGGCGCGGCCGATCGTGTCGCCCACCTCCGGCGGGAAGATCCCGGTGACGACCTGCGGTCGGAGAGCCGTGCGGTCCACGACGGCCGTCACCGACGAGATCCGGAATTCGCGCTCGGCGCTCCACCCGCGGGTTCGGCGTGCATCCCAGGCGGCGAACTCGGCCTCCGGCACCGCCAGTACGCGCGCGCGGTCCGCTCCGGCGCGCCCGGCTGCGAGCCCGGCATCGAAGGCGGTCCTGTAGGACGAGCCGTCGAAGGACGTGGAGCGTACATCCCCGAGATCGGGGACCACGAGCCAGTCGTCCTCGTCGAGCGTGGCGATCTGCTCGTCGGTCGTCTGGCGGATCATGATCGTCATCGCCCGGTCGACGAACTCGATGGCGGACGTCGGGTCCCGGTCGAGATCCGATCCGACTTCGACGGCGATGATGACCTCCGCACCGAGCGCCCGCGCGACGTCGATCGGGAGGTTGTCGACGAGTCCGCCATCGAGGAGCTCGCGGCCGTCGATCTCGGTGGGTGCGAAGATCCCGGGCACCGCGGCGCTCGCCCGCATCGCCTTCGCCAGACTTCCGCGATTCAGTACGACCCGCTCGCCGGTGCGGGCGTCCGTCGCGACGGCGCGGTATGGGAGCGCCTGGTCGTCGAAGGATGACCCCGGCAGTGCGTGCAGTGTGTATACCTGGAGAAGCGTGAGGAGCTTGTCGCCGCTCAGTAGCGCGCTCGGCAGCTGGAGTCCCGATGGGCCGACCCCGACCTCGAGCGGGATCAGCAGATCGCGCTCATCCCGCTTTCTTCGCAGCCGGATCGCCGGCCGCGGCGGGTCGTCGTCGAAGAGCAGTGGCCAGTCGCGCGTCGCGAGCAGGGCCTCGATCTCGTCGAGCGGGAGCCCAACGGCATAGAGGCCGCCGACGATGGCGCCCATGCTCGTCCCGACGACGGCATCGACCGGGACCTGCGCCTCGTGGAACGCCCGCAGCACGCCGACGTGTGCGAGTCCGCGAGCGCCTCCGCCGCCGAGCACCAGCACGACGCGAGGGCGGTCGGACGCTGCTGCGCCCGATTCCGCGGTCCCCGGGGCGGGCTCCTGTGCGGTGATCGCCGGCGTCCGGGGGAACGAGATCGCCCCCGCCGTTGCGTAGGCGATGGCGATGACCGCCGCCCGCGTCAGCCGGCGCCCGCGGTGGAGCCCACCTCTGTGCGTTCGATCGAGCATGCTATATGCCTCGCGCACTCTCGATGTCGCCGTCCGCCCGCCACAGAGTACCGGGTCTCGACGGGCCCTGCCCCCATTGGCCGATGGTCATTCCCCACCCGCGGGCGCGCGAAAAGTTGCCGCGCGGAGGTCCGGCCCCGAAGATCCCGCCGGTCCGTGCCGCGTCTCGCGGGATGACAGGGAATCCGGAGGAGCGGGTTGAGAGTCTGGAGGAACGTCGCGCCCGTGGCGCTCGCCGCGCTGATCGGTGCGGGGGCCGCGCCTGTCGCGGGACAGGCGGAAGGCGCCGGTCGGCAGGAGACGCGGGTCACGCTCTCGGGTTACGTCCGGACTGCCGAGAGCAACGAGGTCGTGCGGAGCGCGCGTCTCCAGGTCGACGAGACCGGCCTGGTGGCCGAGTCGAACCGGTTCGGGTTCTATTCGCTCCTCCTCGAGCCGGGGACGTGGACGATCACGGTCTCGTCGCTCGGCTACGAAACGATCTCGCAGACCGTCGAGCTGACCGGTCCCCGTACGCTCGACTTCGCGATCTCGCTACGGCCGCTGGTCGTCGAGGACATCACCGTGACGACCGATCGCGAGCCGCCCGACATCGATCCGGCAAGCGTGGAGATGAGCGTCGCACGGCTCGACGTCCCGGCGCTCTCGCGCGTTCCCGTCGTGCTCGGCGAGGTCGACCCGATCCGCACGCTCACGCTCTTCCCGGGGGTTTCGACCGCGAACGACGCGACGACCGCCATCAACGTCCGCGGCGGCGCGACCGACGAGAACCAGATCCTCCTCGACGACTCGCAGGTGTTCAACCCGGCGCACGCGATCGGGCTCTTCTCGACATTCAACCCCGACGCCGTCGACGACGTGACGCTCTACAAGGGGGCGATCCCGGCGCGTTACGGAGGCCGGCTGTCGTCGGTGCTCGAGGTCCACCAGCGCGAGGGCAACTCGAACGAGTTCGAGGGCGCGGCGACGCTCGGGCTCCTCTCGAGCCGCCTGAGCCTTCAGGGCCCGGTCTTCGGCGGTAAGGGGTCGTACCTGCTCGCCGGGCGCCGCACCTACGCCGACCTGTTTCTCGGGCTGTCGAGCGACCCCGACCTCAAGGAGAGCACGGCCTACTTCTACGACTTGAACGCCAAGGCGAACTACCGGTACGGCGCGACCGGGCAGGTCATGCTCTCCGGCTACTTCGGACGCGACCGGTTCAAGGTGTCGGACGTCGTGTCGGTCGGCTGGGGGAACGCCGCCGGCACGCTGCGCTGGAATCAGGCCTTTGGGTCGCTCTTCTCACACGTCACCCTCGCGTACAGCAACTACGACTACGAGTTGATCAACGGGTTCAACACGCTCGGCGTCTCGTGGGACTCGAGGATCCGCACCTTCAACGCGAAGATCGACGAGTCGTGGACGATCGGGCAGGGCAGCATCCTCGAGTTCGGCGTGAGCTTCACCGACCTGCGGATCGACCCGGCGAACATCACGCCGACGGACGGCTCCAGCGTCGTCGAGCGGACGTTCGAGCCCCAGAAGGGGTTCTCGCCCGAGGCGTACGTCGAACACGAGGTCGCCCTCGGCCCGGCGACCCTGCGCTACGGCCTGCGCGGCACCGGATTCCTGCGGCGCGGACCCGGCACCGTGACCCTGTACGCCGACGACGCGCCGGTCGTGTACGACGCGACGCTCGGCCGCTACGAACCAGGCGTTCCGGTCGACAGCACCTTCTACGGCGGCGGCGAGACGATCACGTCCGACTGGGCGCTCGAGCCGCGGGCATCCGTCCGGCTCGGGCTTACCGAGACGGTGTCGCTCAAGGCGAGCTACACGCGCACCCGTCAGTACCTTCGTCTCGTCACCAACACCAACTCCACGAGCCCCCTCGATATCTGGGAGCCCGTCGGTCCCTACGTCGATCCGTCGAGCGCGGACCAGCTGGCGGTCGGGTACGCGCAGACGTTCGGGCAGGGTCTGTACTCGTTTTCCGCGGAGGTGTACGGGAAACGAATGTCCGACCTCGTGGATTATGTGGACGGCGCTCAACTCCTCCTCAACGAGCGTCTCGAGACCACGATCCTCCACGGCGAGGGCCGCGGGTACGGGCTCGAGCTCTTCTTCAGGAAGAACCGCGGACGCCTCCAGGGGTGGGCCAGCTACACCTTCGCGCGCGCTCAGCAGAAGACACCGGGTCTCGGAGAGGGAGACCCCGGGATCAACGACGGCGACTGGTACCCGGCGCCCTACGAT
>JAWWCR010000242.1:0-5886 GCA_033720355.1 Gemmatimonadota bacterium | reverse complement strand
GGCCTGCGATGGAGCGCGCGATCACCGTGCAGAGGGAGACAGAGATGATGAGACCAGCAATCGTCGTTGCAGCGGCGTTACTGATGCCGGGGTTGCACGCCCTTCCCGATGCAATCTTCGGGGGTCCGGCGAAGGGCGATGCGGCCGTGCAGAACGCGGCGCAGAACATCGCGGGGCAGGTGCGTGACCGGGACACCGGAGAGACGCTCGCGGGCGCCCAGGTGTTCGTCTCGGGGACGGTTCTCGGTACGCTGACCGACGCGGAGGGCCGATACAGGCTCAGGCTGGGGGATCTCGCCAGACCGGGCGCGAGCCTGACGGTCACGGTGCGACTGATCGGTTTTCGGGAGGAGAGCGCGACAGTGACGCTGGACGACTCGGCGTCCGAGATGACGCTCGATTTCGAGCTCGAACAGACCGCGCTGAGCCTGCAGGACCTGGTCGTGACCGGCGAGGTTCGTGAAGGCGCGCCCGGCAAGGCGGAAGCCGACGTGCCGGCCCCCCCGATGGTATCGACGGGCATCGCCCTGCGAGCCGCGGGAATGCCGTCCGCGCATCGCCACCGCGAGCGCTTCAACACCGAGAGCTACGCCTACATCGACGAGAACCGGTGGCGGTCGCCTCTCGACGCCCCGCTGTCCACGTTCTCGATCGATGTGGACCGGGCATCCTACTCCAACATCCGACGGTTCATCCGCGACGGCCGGCTCCCGCCCGTCGACGCGGTTCGGATCGAGGAGATGATCAACTACTTCCCCTACGATTATCCGGAGGCCGACGGCGAGCACCCGTTCACCGTCTCCACCGAGGTCGCGCGGGCGCCCTGGAACCCGCGGAACCTGCTCGTCAGGGTGGGCGTCCAGGGTCGCTCCGTCGATCTCGAGGACTTGCCGCCAGGCAACCTCGTGTTCCTGCTCGACGTGTCCGGCTCGATGCACGCCCCCGACAAGTTGCCGCTGCTCAAGCAGTCGATGCGGCTCCTCGTGAACGAGCTGAGGGCCGAGGATCGCGTCGCCGTGGTGGTGTACGCCGGCGCGGCGGGGCTCGTCCTCGAATCGACGTCGGGGCGGCACAAGGAGCGCATCCTCGAGGCGATCGAGCGTCTCGAGGCGGGCGGCTCGACGGCGGGCGGCGCCGGGCTGCGGCTGGCATACGACGTGGCACGCCGGAACTTCGCCGAGGGCGGCAACAATCGCGTTATCCTGGCGACGGACGGAGACTTCAACGTGGGCGCGTCGAGCGATGCCGAGATGACGCGACTCATCGAGAAGGAGCGGGAGGCGGGGACGTTCCTGACGGTCCTCGGGTTCGGGATGGGGAACCTGAAGGACTCGAAGATGGAGGCGATCGCCGATCACGGGAACGGCAACTACGCCTACATCGACAGCGCGCTCGAGGCCCGCAAGGTCCTCGTGACCGAGATGGGCGGGACGCTCTTGACGATCGCGAAGGACGTGAAGATCCAGGTGGAGTTCAACCCGGCACGGGTGGGGTCCTACCGGCTCATCGGGTACGAGAACCGGCTGCTCGCCGCCGAGGACTTCAACGACGACCGGGTGGACGCGGGCGAGCTTGGAGCGGGACACACCGTCACCGCCCTCTACGAGGTCGTCCCTGCCGGGGCGGAGATCGGAGACCGCGGGCCGATGGTCGACCCGCTGCGCTACGGCCCTGACCGCGATGCGGACGCCGATCGCCGGGCCTCTCCCCGCGACGAAGGGATCGACGTGTCGGAGTTCGCCGACGAGCTGATGTTCGTGAAGCTGCGCTACAAGCGGCCCGACGGCGATCGCAGCGTCCGCATCGACCACCCGGTGGCCGGCCGGGCGACCGAGCCGTCGGCGGACATGCGCTTCGCCGCCGCGGTCGCCTCGTTCGGGATGCTCCTCCGGGGTTCGGAGGAGTGCGGTGACTTCACCTACTCCGACGTGTCACGTCTCGCGCGCGACGCCGTCGGGGGCGACCCGTACGGTTACCGCTCCGAGTTCGTGCACCTGGTGGCCCGGGCGAGCGACCTCAGCCACCACTCACGTTGAAGGTCACGGTGTCGACGACGGGCGGGTCGAACGGCGTGTGCGTCGGGTCCGCGACCACGGCGATCACGCGGTGCTCGCCGGGGGCCAGACCCTCGAACGTGTGCGTCGCCCGCCCGTCTCCCATGTGGATGATCGCCGGATTGTCGAGCGGGATCATCTCGGCGAGCGGCGTGACGTCCACGTCGAGGTAGAGGTGGTGGTGGCCCGTCTCCATCCGGCCCTCCGCGACCGGCGCGACCTCGAAGCCGCTGACCGACAGCACGACCTCCACGTCCGGGCCGGCGATCTCGGCCCCGTCCGCGGGGCTCTCGATCGTAACCGCCCGCTCCGTCGTCGCCGGGGCGGGCGCGGCGGCCGGCGCGGTCTCGGCCGCCGGACTCGCCTCATCGGCGCCTCCGGCACACCCGAGAGCGAACAGGGTTGCCACACCGGCGAGTGCGTGGGACGTACGAGTCCTGGCCATGAGATCTCCTCGAAGCGAAGGGTCGAGCCTTTGCGGGGAATACCTCCCTGACATGTCCATTATACAGACTCGGGCGGCGAACCGTTGGGACGATGCTTCCCACCGGGACGGACTGCCACGATCTTGTGGCCGCGCGTCGACCCGGTCGACCCGTTTCAGATCCGGTCGCCCGGACAACCCCCGGCCCCGAGGAGCGAGTCACGATGGCCGCCGCCGCATGATCTCCATCCACCCCATCCCGAGAGCGCTCGTCCCCGTCGACTCCGACGCGGCGAGCCGAGTGAGCGCGCCCAACTACGACGAGTTCCAGGGCGACTTCGAGATCTGGGAACTCCTGCAATCGACCCCCGAGAGCGTCCTCGCGGTCACGATGGCGCACTGCGATGCGCCGACCCCGGAGGAAATCGCGGCGGGCGATTCGGAGGAGTCGCTGGAGCGGGCCGCGGAGAACATGTCGCGGCTCATCGACTCGCCGCTCACGCGCGTAGTCGCTCGCGTCCTCTACGTGTACGAGATCGTCGATCCGGCCCGGCCCGGCGTGCGCCAGATCGGGCTCGGCGGTCTCGGGCGCACCGACGAGATCCGCACCGATGCCACGCCGGACGGGCCCATCATCCGCAACGAAGGCGTGCGCGAGCCCAAGGCGCGTGGCCGCGCGAACCTCATCCGGCGGACGGCAGCGTTCATCGGTGGCGTGAACAACGCCGTCCCCGACGCGTCGGGCCGGTTCGCCGCCACGCTCGAGCGCTACGCCGACGGCCGGCCCGTCGACTACGAGGTGATCGACGCCGCCGGCAACACGCACCGCATCTGGCTCGTGCAGGAGCCCGGCGAGGTCTCCCGGCTCCAGCAGCTGCTATCCGACGAGCCCGAGGCGTACGTGGCCGATGGAAACCACCGGAGCGCCGCCGCGGCGATGCTGGGCTACGAGTTCTTCCTGACGGTCTTCTTCCCGGCCGACCGCATGGGGATCAAGGCGTACAACCGGCTGGTGTGCGCTCCGCTCGATCCGGCGGCCCTCGACGGGTCGTTCGAGGTGCTCGGCGCGGCGCCCGAGTCGCCCTTTCAGCCGACCGAGACGCACCTGCTCGGTCTGTACACCGGCGACGCGGGGTGGCTCGCCTTCCGGCCGCGCGAGGGCTCGTTCGACCCCGCCGACGCGACCGCCTCGATCGACCACGCGATCGTCCAGCGAAACCTGTTCGACGGCGTGCTCGGGATCTCCGACCCCGGCGACGACAGGCTCGTATTCGTGGGCGCGAACAAGGACGCCGCGTGGCTCCACCGCGAGGTGGACGCCGGCCGGGCCGACTTCGCCGTCACCATCCCGCCGGTCACGATGGAGCAGTTCATCGCGGTGTGCCGTCAGGGGCGGCTCATGCCCCCGAAGTCGACCTGGTTCGAGCCCAAGATCCGCAGCGGTCTGGCCATCGCGCTGATCTGAGCCGGGGTCGGAAAGGCACGGCTCCCGCGCACATATCGAGAGTTTACGATTCGTAAACCCGCACGGGCGGCGGTCGCGGACCCCTTCCGGAACCGCTTAAGACAACCGGCGGAGCTTGCCTCGATCAATCTTCCCCAGGTGCGTCCGCGGCAGCTCGGTGACGACGTGGATGACGGCCGGCGCCTTGTACGAGGCGAGAGTCGACGCGACGTGTGCGCGCAACTCGTCGGCGAGAGCGGCCGCCGCATCCGCGGTCGCCTCGAGGGAGTCCGCGGCGGGGCGTCTGTCTGGCGAGCTCGGGATCACCCAGGCCACCGGCCGGACCAGCCCCTCGTCGTTCTCGGCCCCGACGACGGCCGCCTCGGCCACGCCGGGGTGGCCGACGAGACAGTTCTCGACCTCCTTCGGCGACAGCCACTTCCCCTTCACCTTGAGCATGTCGTCGCCGCGGCCGCAGTAGCGGAAGATCCCGTCGGGCTGCCGAACGATCATGTCCCCCGACACGTACCACTCGCCGCGGAACGCCTCGGCGGTCTTCCGCGACGCACGCCAGTATCCGAGGGCGCGCGAGGCGCCCCGAACCCACAACCACCCGACCTCGCCGTCGGGTACGTCGCGTGCCTCGTCGTCGCGCACGCGGACCTCGAATCCCGGCACCTCGCGACCGAGCGTGCCGGGGTGCACGTCCCCCGGGCGGTTGGAGAGGAAGATGTGCCACATCTCGGCCGTCCCGAGCCCGTCCAGGAGATCGACGCCCACGACCTCGTTCCACCGCGCATGCAGCTCGGCGGGGAGCGCCTCCCCGGCGGAGGTCGCCAACCGCAGGCTGCTCAGATCGCGGTCTTCGAGACCGCCGGCGGCCAGCATCTGCTGGATCATCGTCGGGACGTTGACGAGGATCGTGGGACGGAAGCGCTCGATGGCGTCGAGCAGCACGTCGGGCGTGCACCGGTCGCCGAACAGCGCCGTCGCCCCGCCCGCCGCGAACGGGAAGAACAGGTTCGACCCCGTCGCGTAGCCGAAGAAGAGCTTGGGGACGGACAGCGTGATGTCGTCCTCTGTGTAGCCGATCACCTCGCGCGCGTAGCATTCGGTCGTGTTCGCGAACGAGGCGTGCGTCTGCACGACCGCCTTCGGCCGCCCGGTCGTGCCTCCGCTGAACAGCCAGATCGCCGCGTCGTCGGGGTGGGTCTGGACCGTCTCGAGATCGGGGGGCGTGGCATCGAGCCGCTCGAGCCACGCCGGGCCGTCCACGACGAAGACGTCACGGGGCGCGCGCCCGCCCGCTCCGGCCGCCTTCACGTCCTCCGCGACCTTCCGGAAGAACGGCGCCCGGTCTCCGTCAACCAGGAGCACGGCGCCGCCAGTGTAGTCATAGAAGTACTCGATCTCGTCGGGACGGAGGTGCGGGTTCAGCATCACGACGACCGCCCCGATCTTCAGCGTCCCGAAGATCGCGGCGACGATCTCGGGGCCGTCGGGAAGGGCCATCAGGACTCGTTCCTCGGGCCGCACCCCCGAGCGCAGCAGGAGATTGCCGTACCGGTTCGCGAGCTCGTCGATCTCCGCGTAGGTGTACGCGCGGTCGGCCGTCAGCACGGCGGTTCGATCGGCGCGACCCTCGGCCAGGCGATCGGTCAGGAAGTAATCGGCGATGTTGAATCGGTCGGGCGGGTCGAATGGCATGCGCCAGGGTACCGGCGGGGGCGCGGAGCGGTCAATCCGCGGGGTTGCGCCGCTTCGACGACCGGCGTTACCGGAGGGGCCATGACGCTCTTTCGACTCGCCGATGCCACGTGGGAACGCGTGCGGGATCTGGATCGGTCGCGGGCGATCGCGATCCTCCCGACCGGCGCGACGGAGGCCCACGGCCCGCACCTGCCCACCGACACCGACGTGGTCATCGCCGACGCGATGGCCGAAGCGGGGGGGCGCACCCTCGC
>JAWWCR010000241.1:0-5952 GCA_033720355.1 Gemmatimonadota bacterium | reverse complement strand
GCTCGCGCCGCAGCTCATGAAGCGCGGAGGAGCCCCCGATCTCGACCGGCTGATGGGCTGACCGGACAACCAGGAACGAGACTGAAGGCGAATGGCGACGACGATTAGACTGAAGCGGGTCGGTGCGAAGAAGGAGCCGTCGTACCGGATCATCGTGATGGATTCTCGCGAGGGCACCTCGGGGGCTTCCATCGAGCGGCTCGGCCAGTACAACCCGCGCACGCAGCCGTCCCTGATCAAGGTGAACGCGGCGCGAACGCTGTACTGGCTGCACGAGGGCGCCGAGCCGAGCGACACCGTGCGCTCTCTGCTCCAGAAGACGGGTGTGTGGAAGCAGTTCCACGACGGCGTGACGGCCGAGACGGTCGAGCAGGAGATCGTGTTCCTCGGGCCGCCCGAGGGCGAGCGCGGGACGTCGCAGCGTCCCATGCCGACGGACCGCAAGCCGAAGGCGGAGGCGGCCGCGGCGGCGCCCGCGGCAAAGGCCCCGGCGGTGGAAGCCGCCGAGGAGCCCGCGGAGGAGGCCGCGGAGGAACCCGCCGCCGAGGCGGAGACGGTCGAGGAGCCCGCGGCCGAAGAAGCCGATGAGCCCGCGGCCGGGGCGACGGAGGAGGCCACCGCGGAGGCAGCCGAGGAAGCGGCGGACACCGAAGAGCCTGCGGCCGAAGCCGACGACGAGCCCGTTGCGGAAGCGGCCGAAGAGACGGACGAGGACGCCGGGGAGCCCGGGGCGGAGGCTGCAGAGGAGCCCGTGGCAGAGGCCGTCGAGGCGCCGGCGGACGATGCGAGCGAGGACGCCGAGGCCGCGACCGACGACGCCGAGGCCGAAGCCGAGGCGGCCGCCGACGATGAGGACGCCGCCGAGGATGAGGAAGAGAAGGAAGAGTAGCCTTGTCCGATGACCCCGTGATCGTCGCCCGCGTCGCCCGGGCGCACGGCATTCACGGCGGGCTGTTGCTCGACGCCGAGACCGACAGGCCGGAGGCGCTGTTCCAGACGGGACGGCGCCTCCGCGTCGTTGGGGCGTCGGGTGGCCCGTCGGAGGTCGAGATCGCGAGCGCGCGTCCGCACTCGGGCCGCTGGCTCGTGACGGTCGTCGGCATCGGCGACCGCACGACGGCGGAGGGGCTGCGCGGCGCCGATCTGACGGTGACCCGCGGCGAGCTCCCCGACCTCGACGAGGACGCGCTGCTGCTGCATGACCTGATCGGTCTCACCGTCGTCGAGGACGACCGCGAGCTGGGGCCGATCCGCGACGTGTACGACATGCCGCAGGGCCCCATGCTCTCCGTCGAGGTCGACGGGCGCGAGCGGCTGATCCCGTGCGACGAAGCGTTCATCGAGCTCGTCGATCTCGAGTCGCGGACGGTGCGGGTCCGGCTGCCCGCCGGCCTCCTCGACATCTGATCCGGCGGTCCCGGCCGTGCGCATCAACGTCCTGACGATCTTCCCCGAGTACCTCGAGACGCCGCTGGGCGTGTCGATCCCCGGCCGGGCGCGCGAGGCGGGGCTGGTCGAGTACCGGCTGATCGACCTCCGCGACTACACGCACGACAGGCACCGCACGACCGACGACGCGCCGTTCGGCGGCAAGGCCGGGATGGTCATGAAGCCCGAGCCGTTCGACGAAGCGCTCGAGGCGTTCGCCCCGGCCGGCCCCGTGGTCTCGCTCACGCCTCGCGGTCGCCCCTTCGACCACGAGACCGCCGTCCGGTTCGCCCTCGGCGAAGAGCTCACGCTGCTGTGCGGTCGCTACAAGGGGATCGACGAGCGGGTGACCGACGCGTGGGTGACCGACGAGGTGTCGATCGGCGACTACGTGCTGAGCGGTGGCGAGCCGGCGGCACTCGTCGTCATCGACGCGGTCGTCCGGCTCCTCCCCGGCGCGCTCGGCGACCACGAATCGGCGGCGTCCGACTCGTTCTACGAGAGGCGACTGGCGCCCCCGGCATACACCCGGCCGGCCGAGTACGATGGCCGCTCGGTGCCCGAGGTGCTTCGCTCGGGGGACCATGCCGCGATCGAGGCCTGGCGGCGCCGCGAGGCCGAGCGCGCGACCCGGGCCCGACGACCGGATCTGCTGGATCTCGACGCCGCCGACTGAGCGTCGCGCCCACCGCCCGGCTTGACGCGACCGGGGTCTCGGTCATATACCTAGTCAGCTACATATAGCCAGCTATGCATGGGGAGACGCATGGGGAAGCGTAAGGACGTCCTCTACGGAACCCTCCAGCTTCTGGTTCTTCAGACGCTGGAGTCGCGAGGTCGGTTGCACGGCTACGCGCTCACGCGCGCCATCCAGGAGTCTTCAGCGGACCGGCTCCGGGTCGAGGAGGGCTCGCTATACCCCGCGCTCAGGCGGATGGAGCAGCAGGGGTGGCTCAGGGCTTCGTGGGGGAAGACCGAGAAGCGACGCGACGCGCGGTTCTACGAGATCACGCCGGCCGGGCAGCGGCAGCTCGCGGCCGAGCGCGAAAGCTGGCTCCACATCACCGAGGGCGTGCGCCGCGTCCTCCAGTACGCGTAGGGGGCCGGCGCGCCCGCGCCGGAGACACCGATGTCGATATTCCGTCGCCTGTTGAACGTCTTTCGGACCGACCGTCTCGCCCGCGATGCCCGGCGCGAGGTGGACTTCCACATCGCCGAATGCATCGACGAGCTCGTGGACTCGGGCATGTCCGAGACCGAGGCCCGTCGCGAGGCGCGCAGACGGTTCGGGCACACCGACGACGTCAAGGCGGACGTGCACCGCGCCGAGGTACTCGGCTGGCTCGACGCCGTCTTCACCGACATCAGGTACGCCCTGCGGGGCCTGCGGGCCAACCCGGGGTTCACGGCGGTCGCGGTCGTGTCGCTCGGGCTGGGGATCGGCGCGAACACTGCGATCTTCAGTCTCGTCAACGCGGTGATCCTTCGGTCGCTTCCGGTCTGGAACCCGCAGGACATCGTCCAGGTGACGCTCGGCGGGAGCCGCGGGACGTTCACCGTCCCGTTGTGGGACGCCGTCAGGGAACAGCAGGAGGCTCTCGACGGGGTCCTGGCGCACGGCGATCAGACCTTCAACCTGGCCGACGGCGGCGTCGTCCGGCGCGAGACCGGGGCGTGGGTCAGCGGCGGCTACTTCAACGTGCTCGGCGTCCCTCCGGCGGTCGGACGCGTGTTCAGCCCGTCGGACGACGTTCGCGGCTGTCCGGCCGTGGCCGTGCTCGGCCACCGCTTCTGGCAACGCGAGTACGGGGGCGACGAAGCCGTCGTGGGCAGAACGATCTCGCTGAACGGCAACCCGTTCGAGATCGTGGGGGTCTCGGCATCGGGGTTCGAGGGCGTCCACGTGGGGCGCACCGCGAACATCTTCACCCCGATCTGCGCCGCGGACATCTTCTACCCGGGCCGGAATCTGCTCGACGCCCGCAGCAGCTGGTACATCAGCATTCTCGGACGACTGCCGCGCGGCGGGTCGCTCGAGGAGGCGCAGGCTTCGCTCGCCGCCACCGCACGCGGCGTGATGGAGGCGTCGGTCCCCACGCACTGGGCGCCCGATGAGCAGGCCGAGTTCCTCGAGAACGGCCTGTCGGCGCGGGCGGCGTCGACGGGGCTCTCGATCGTGCGGGGCCAGTACCGTACGGCGCTCTTCACCCTCCTCGTCGTGGTCGGCGTCGTCCTCCTCATCGCCTGCGCGAACGTGGCGCAGCTCCTGATGGCCCGCGCGACGGCGCGACAGCACGAGGTGGCAGTAAGGCTGGCGATCGGGTCGGGGCGGGCCAGGTTGATCCGGCAGCTACTCACCGAGAGCGCGCTGCTCGCGCTGTTGGGAGCCGCACTCGGGGTGGTGTTCGCCCGGTGGTCGAGCGGTCTGATCGTCGCGTTCCTCAGACAGGGTGGCTCGACCGTTTCGCTGGACCTGTCGCTGGATCTGCGAGTCCTGGGGTTCACGGTCCTCGTGGCCACCCTTACCGGCATCCTGTTCGGGCTCGCGCCGGCGTGGCGCTCGTCACGCGTTTCGCCGCAGCGGGCGATGCGCGGCTCGGGCCGCGGGCTCGTCGGCGACTCGAGACACCTCCTCGGACGCAGCATCGTCGTCGGTCAGGTCGCCCTGTCGCTGGTGCTCGTCGTCGCGGCGGGTCTGCTCGTCGGGAGCTTCCAGCGGCTGAGCACGATCGATCCCGGGTTCACCCCGGCGGGCGTGTTGCTCGTCGAGACCGGGTGGTCGGCACTCGATCTGTCGGAGGACAATGCACGTGTCTTTCCGCGCGAGCTCGTCGAGAGAATGGAGTCGATCCCCGGAGTCGTGTCGGCGAGCGCGTCTCTCACCACGCCGATCAGCGGGGCCTCGTGGAACGACTACGTGGTGTTCGACGACATGCCCCGGGGCGGCGATCTGCCGCTCGTCTACTTCAACGGCGTGACCGAGGACTACCTGCGCACGCTGGAGATGCGTCTCGTCGCGGGGCGGGGGTTCGACGCGAGCGATCGAGACGGCTCGGCGCCGGTCGCGATCGTCAACGAGGAGCTCGCGCGACAGTTCTTCGGCGGGGAGAACCCCGTCGGACGGACGATGCGCACGAGCAGCCACGACAGCCTGAGCGCGCCGATCGAGATCGTAGGGCTTCTCGCCGACTCGAAGTACCGGCGGCTCGACGAGGAGACGCTGCCGACCGCGCTCGTCCCGCTCGAGCAGGCCGGGCTCTGGGGGTCGGGCGTCCACATCACGGTGCGCAGCTCGGGCGCCCCGACCGCGGTCCAGCCGGCCGTGACCGAGGCGATGCGACAGATCCACCCGGCGATCACGCTCGAGTTCTCCACGCTGGAGGCGAACATCGCCGAGTCGCTCGCGCGGCCGAAGCTTCTGGCGACGATGTCCGGGTTCTTCGGCGGTCTCGCGCTCCTGCTCGCCGTCATCGGGCTCTACGGGACCATGGCGTACAACGTGACGCGGCGTCGGAACGAGATGGGTGTGAGAATCGCGCTCGGCGCCCCGCAGGCCAGAATCCTCGGGCTCATCGCCGGTGAGGCGGGCCGTATCGTGGCGGGCGGCCTGGTGCTCGGGGCGCTGCTGGCCTTCGCCGCGACGCGTCCCATCGCGTCGTTCCTGTATGGCGTCGGCGCGACCGATCCGATGACGATGGCCGGTTCGGCGCTGATGCTGGCGCTCGTCGCGATGGGGGCCGCGCTCCTTCCCGCCTGGCGGGCCGCCCGGGTCGATCCCATGGTGACGCTCCGCGACGAATAGAGCACCCCCACCCCCTGCCGCAACCGGCACTCACCACATATATTACCCGGCTTCGAACACGGGGCATCCGTCCCGGGTCGAACCAAACCCGAGATGTATCCGCGCGCGGTCGCCACGCTGCGTCGTTGAAGTGGAAAGGACTAGAGGGATGGACCCCAGGATCGCTGCAATCGAGAAGGAGTACGTGCGCACCGATCTCCCGTCGTTCGCGCCGGGAGACACCGTTCGCGTGCGTGTCCGAGTCCGCGAGGGCGACAAGGAGCGGATTCAGCCCTTCGAGGGAATCTGCATCGCGAAGCGCGGTGCCGGCGTCAACGCCACCTTCACGCTTCGCCGCGTTTCCGGCGGCGTCGGGGTCGAACGCATCTTCCCCCTCCACTCGCCATGGATCGCGGGTCTCGAGATCGTCCGGCGCGGTGACGTGCGGCGGGCGAAGCTCTACTACCTGCGCGCGCGCATGGGCAAGAAAGCCCGTGTCCGCGAGCGGAAGTGGTGGCTCGACAAGCCGGGGGCCGTCGAGGAGATGCAGGCGCTGGCCGCCGAGGCGGGGATCGACGCGGCCGAGGTCGACGAGGTCGACGAGGGCGACGACGGTGCGGCCGCGACGGCTGCGGCCGTGGGCGCAGAGTCGGTCGGCGACCGGATCGAGGACGCCGTCGACACGGCGGGCGACATGCTCGAGGATGCGGTCGAAGACGTGAAGGGTGTCGCGCAAAACGTGG
>JAWWCR010000240.1:0-6003 GCA_033720355.1 Gemmatimonadota bacterium | reverse complement strand
CCCAGTCGAAACGGTTGATCAGCGCCACCCCGATCGCGATCATCAGGCCGCGCAGCACGACGGCGCCGAGAATGCCCCAGAACAGCACCTTCATAGCCGGTGTGGCGCTCGGGACGTTGATCGGGGCCGGGGTCGCGCTGCTCGTGGCTCCACAGAGCGGCGAGCGGACACGACGCGACATCGCCCGTGCGGCCGAGGACATCGGAGACACGACGCGCGAGCGGCTCGAGGATGCGAGCGACGACGTGAAGCGGCGGGCCCGGCGCGCCATCCGGGCGGCCGAGCGCAGACGCGACCGGCTGCGCGAGGGCATTCGGAGTCGCGTCGACGCCTGAGCCAGCCCCTGGAGGCCCGTTGAATGCTCCTCACCACGCTCATCGAGCGGAAGCGCGACGGCCACCGTCTCGCTCCTGAGGAGTTGCGTGCCCTGCTCGACGGTTACATGTCGGGCGAGCTGGCGGACTACCAGATGGCCGCGTTCCTCATGGCTGTCTTCTTTCGGGGACTCGATGCGGAGGAGCTCTCGGAGCTGACGCGCGCGATCATCGACTCGGGTACCCGGCTCGACCTCGACGAGCCCGGCCGGCCCGCGGTCGACAAGCACTCGACGGGCGGGGTGGGCGACAAGGTGTCGCTCGTGCTCGCACCCCTCCTCGCGGAGGTGGGGGCGAGGGTCCCGATGATGTCGGGCAGGGGACTCGGTCACACCGGGGGGACCCTCGACAAGCTCGAATCGATCCCCGGTTTCGAGGTCGACCTCGACCTCGACCGGTTCCGCGAGATCCTCGATGACGTGGGTTGCGCGATGATCGGTCAGACGGCGGAGATCGCCCCCCTCGACGGACGGCTGTACGCGTTGCGCGACGTCACGGGCACCGTCCCCGCGATTCCGCTGATCGCATCCTCGATCATCTCGAAGAAGGTCGCGGAGGGCATCTCGTCACTCGTTCTCGATGTGAAGTTCGGAGACGGCGCGTTTCTCCCCGATCTCGAGGACGCGCGAACGCTCGCCCGCACGATGGTCGAGCTGGCGGCGACGGAGGGGGTGCGGGCGACCGCCCTGCTGACCGCGATGGAAGCCCCCCTCGGCAGGACCGTCGGGAACGCGCTCGAGGCGAGGGAGGCGATCGAGTGTCTCGCCGGCGACGGGCCGGCCGATCTGCGGGAGCTCACCCTGGCGCTCTCCGAGGAGGTCCTGCCCGCAGGGAGGACTCGCAGCGATCTGGAGGAGGCCCTCGACAGCGGCCGGGCCCTCGCGAGGTTCGCTCGTCTCGTCGAGCGTCAGGGCGGCGACCCGCGGGTCGCGGAAGAGCCCGATCGACTGCCCGCGGCGCCCGTCCGCCGCGTCCTCGAGGCGCCGCCGGGAACGGACGGCGAGGTGGTCCACGCGATCGCGGCCCGCGCCGTCGTGCTCGCGGCCGTCGAGCGCGGCGCCGGCCGGCGCCGCGTCGAGGACGAGATAGACCCCGCCGTGGGCTTCGAGCTCCACGTCGTACCGGGTGACGCCGTGTCGGGCGGGATGCCGCTCGTCACCATCCATGCGCGGACCGAGGCGGAGGCGGAGATCGCGGCGCGGCGCCTGTCCGACGCGCTGGCCATCGGCGGGCCCGACGAGGCGCCGCCGCGACGTCCGCTGATCCTCGAGCGAATCGCCGCGGGGTGAATCCGGCCGGTCAGTGGTTCGGGCCGCCTCCGGACCCGGCGATCGTCGCCGAGTCGGCGCGCTGTCGCACCCCCCAGGGACCGTGGACGTCGCAGGTCTCGGTGGGCTCCGTTCCGGGCAGGTAGATCTCGCGGTAGACGAGATCCACCGGGCACCACTGCGTCGCGAGGAGACCCGTCGTCTCATCGACCACGCGCTCGAGCAGCGATTCGGGGCGCGGCCAGGCTTCGGGCGGGTCGTGTCGCGTGTAGTAGTCCGCCAGGACCGCCGCTCCGACGGGGGCGGACGTGCCACCGCCCGTCGCGCCCACGAAGAAGCGCCCGGGCAGATCGAGCCCGACCCAGGTGACCGTGACGAGATCGGGCGTGAATCCGACGAACCAGGTGTCGGTCGCGGAGTTCGTCGTCCCCGTCTTTCCGGCCACCGGGATCTCGTAGGGGATCGCCGAGCGGAGGCGGACCGCCGATTGCCCCGTCCCCCGATCGACGGCGTCGCGCAGCATCGAGAGCATGACCCAGGCGACCTGCGTGTCGAGGACCTCCTCGCGGTTGATCGTGCTCTCCCAGAGCACGCGGCCCTCCTTGCTCTCGATCCGCAGGATCGGACGCGGCTCCACGTGGACGCCGAGGTTCGCGAACGTCGTGTACGCCGACGCGATCTCGAGCGGGGTGACCGAAGCCGCCCCGATCGCGGCCGACGGCACGCGCGGGATCTCGGAGCGGATTCCCATCCGCGTCGCCATCTGGGCGAACGACTCTTCGCCGACCCGCTGACCCAGTTTCACCGCCACGACGTTGAGCGACTTCGCGAGCGCGCGGCGCAGCGTCGTCGGTCCGTTGAATTCCGGGTCGAAGTTCCGCGGCGCGTACGGGTCGCTCCCGGGGTTCTCGATGATGGTCGGCGCGTCCCAGATCACCTCGGAGGCGGGGATGCCGGATGCGATCGCCGCCGTGTAGACGAACGGCTTGAAGACCGACCCGGGCTGACGGATCGCCTGGGTCGCCCGGTTGAACTCGGAGTCCTCGAAGTCGCGCCCCCCGACGAGCGCCCTGATGTCGCCCGTCCGCGGGTCGAGCGCGATGAACATCCCCTGCACGTACGGCATCTCGGCCCCGCCACGGCTGACCGCCGCGAGGCTGTCGGCCGGCCAGGCCCGCGTCTCCTCGTAGGTGGCGTCGGCCCGGTAGGCCGAGCTGCGCTCGAGCTCGGTCAGACGGGCGGCGAGCGCGGAGTCCGCCGCCGATTGCACCGCGGGGTCGAGCGTAGTGTACACGCGGAAGCCGCGGTCGTAGATGTCCGTCCCGTAGCGATCGTAGAGAATCTGGCGGACCCACTCGACGAAGTAGGGGGCCGTCTGGGGGGTCGACGCCCCGTCGTCCAGCTCGAGCGGGAAGGCCTTCGCGGCCTCGGCGTCCTCCCGCCTCACCAGATCCTGCCGGGCCATCAGCTCGAGGATCAGGTTGCGTCGGCCGATCGCCCGCTCGGGGTTCACGGTCGGGTTGTAGCCGCGCGGATTTCGGGGGATGGCCGCGAGCGTCGCCGCCTCGGGGAGGTTCAGATCGCGGGCGCGCTTGCCGAAGTACCGCTGCGCCGCGGCCTCGATCCCGTAGATGCGGTCGAAGTTGATCTGGTTGAGGTACGCCTGGAGGATCTCCTGCTTCTCGTATGCGCGCTCGAGCGCATATGCGACGCGCATCTCGCGCAGCTTGCGCGTCACCGTGATGTCGCGACGGTCGACCGAGCCGGAGAACATGGCGCCCGCGAGCTGCTGCGTGATGCTGCTGCCGCCGCCGACGTTCGATCCGTCGAACCCGTTGAGGACGAAGTCCACGAACGCTCGGAAGGTCCGGGGCAGGTCGACCCCGGAGTGGCTCCAGAAACGCCGATCCTCCACGGCGATGAAGGCGTTGTAGACGTGCGGGGGCAGATCCTCGATGCGGATCGGGGTGCGCCGCTCGACGGCCAGCTCGGCGAGCAGCGAACCATCGGCCGCGAACAGCTGCGTCGCCTCCTTCGGCTCGAAGGCGTAGATCTGGGCGATGGAGGGACAGTCGTCGCAGATGTGGACCCAGGTGCCCCACGCCAGGCCCGCCCCGAGCGCCCCTGTCGCGAGCACGGTGACGACCAGCGCGTAGCGCCCCCGCGGGCCGAGTCTTCCGACCGTCGCATCCCAGGCGCGAACCGTACCGCGCCCGATGCCGGTCGCGATCTCGCCGATTGTCCTGAACACCCCGTCCACGCCACCTCCGACCGTGCCCGATGAACCGCCGCTTGTCCCGCGCGCCGGCCCGATTCTATCCTCACGCCGCTCCCGATGGGAGCGCCCGGGCGCGAAACCCCGGTGGCCGCGCTCGCTCGCGGCGCCGGCCCGCGCGCCGGAACCCCCGTTGATACCTGCCGAGAGGACGGATGTTTCTTCCGGTCGAAGAACAGCTCGGGCTGATCCGCGAGGGGGCCGACGAGGTCGTCCCCGAGAACGAGCTCGTCGAGAAGCTGAAGCGCTCGCGGGACACGTCGACGCCCCTGATCGTCAAGCAGGGGTTCGACCCGACCCGGCCCGATCTGCACGTCGGGCACGGCGTCTCGATCCACAAGCTCCGCACCTTCCAGGAGCTCGGTCACCGGGTCGTGTTCGTGATGGGCACCTATACGGCTCTGATCGGCGACCCGAGCGGCCGCGACGAGACCCGTCCGGTCCTGACCGAGGAGGAGATCGAGGACAATCTGGTCACCTATCAGGATCAGGTCTTCCGCATCCTCGACCCCGAGACGACCGAGATCCGGAGGAACGGAGACTGGCTCGCCCCGCTCCGGCTCAGGGACATCCTGCGGCTCACCGGGCAGTACACGGTCGCCCGGATGCTCGAGCGAGACGACTTCGGGCGGCGGTATGCCGAGGGGCGTCCGATCTCGATCTCCGAGTTCCTCTACCCGATGATGCAGGCGTACGATTCGGTCGAGCTGGGGGCCGACGTCGAGCTGGGAGGGACCGACCAGAAGTTCAACCTGCTGCTCGGGCGCACGCTCCAGGAGCGCGCGGGCCAGGAGCCGCAGGTCTGCCTGATCATGCCCCTTCTCCGGGGCACCGACGGGCAGAGGAAGATGTCCAAGACCTACGACAACTACATCGGGATCGCGATGGAGCCGGCCGAGATCTTCGGCCGCGCGATGTCGATCCCCGACGACCTGCTGCCCGAATGGCTCACCCTGCTCTCATCTGCCCGGGGTCCGGCGCTGGCCGGCAAGATCGAGGAGGCGGCCGCCGACCCGCTCGAGACCAAGCGCTGGCTCGCAGGAGATCTGGTCCGGCGGTACCACGACGACGACGCCGCCCTGGCGGCACGCGATTCCTTCGATCGCCTGCACCGCGATCGGCTGGCGCCGGAGCTGGATGAGCTCCCGGTCGTGGAGATCGTGCGCGATGACGACGGATCGGGGATCTGGGTCCCGTACATCCTGATCGATGCCGGGCTCGCCTCGTCGTCCTCCGAGGCGGTCCGCCTCGTTCGGCAAGGCGCGGTGCGCGTGGATGGCGAGACGGTGGAGGATCGCGATGCGAAGCTGGGTGGAGGGGAATACCTGATCCAGAGGGGGAAACGGCGCTTCGCACGCGTGCGGATCCCGTGAGAGGTCGTTTCGCATGCGTTACAAACGGGTTGCAAGAGTTTCCGACGGGGTCCATATTGGCCCGTCCGCCCCTCGCGAGGGGGCGGCGTGTACGCATGCCACTCAGTCAAGAAGGTGTACCTTTGGCGGGCATCGTCCAGACAAAAGGAAGTACCCCTTGCGCCTCCGGGCTCGGCACCGGCGGGCGTCTCTCCGAGCAAACCGCGGGTGTCGCGTTTCGCGGACCCCGTGCGTTTCAAATAGAGGTGGACCCGCGCGACGACGCGGCAACACGATCCCCGAGTTTCGATACCAGGCGCCACCCCGGAGGCGCGCACACATAAGAGAAGAAGAGGACCACAACCCATCGCGGTGATCGACCCGGCCGCGACGGGTTCGAGGGGCTCGACCCCTCAGACAGATGCGGGTCGAAGGATCCCACTACTGCCACAGGAGGGTGATCCATGTTGTTTGATTGGTCAGGACGGTGGACCGGCCGCGCGAGAGCGCTGGCGACCGCCGCTCTGGGCGCCGCTCTCTTTATCGGCGCCGGGAACGTGTCCGCCCAGCAGGGCGCGATCACGGGAACGGTGTCCGATTCGGAGACGCTCCAGCCGGTGGCTGGCGCGCAGGTGTTCGTGAGCGGCACGGTCATCGGGACGCTGTCCGGCGCACAGGGCACGTACCGTCTGGAGGGGGTTCCGACGGGTCAGACGACCGTGACGGTTCGTCTG
>JAWWCR010000239.1:0-6030 GCA_033720355.1 Gemmatimonadota bacterium | reverse complement strand
GGACACGGAGCGCGCTAGCCATGCAACTGATGGAACGCCTGATTCGAGCTGCGGTCGCGCGGGGCGCGCAGTCGATCCACATCAAGGCGAAGGACGTGTTCCGCGCCCGGATCCACAACGAGCTCGTGCCCCTCTCGGAGACGCCGTTCACGCCGGACGAGACGCGGCAGATCGCGCTCGAGCTGCTTCCGAACGAGACCTTCCGGCGGCGCATCGACGAGATCTGGGACCTCGACTTCGCGTACGAGCTCCAGGACCTCGCGCGATTCCGGGTGAACATCCTCCAGCAGCGCGGCTCGTTCATGGTCGTGTTGCGGACCATCCCGTGGCGCGTCCCGACCCTCGAGGAGCTCAACCTGCCCCTCGTGCTCTCGAAGATCGCCGATGAGCCGCACGGCATGGTCCTCGTGACCGGCGCGACCGGTGTGGGGAAGAGCACGACGCAGGCGGCGATGATCTCGTGGATCAACCACAACCGCAAGAAGCACATCATCACGCTCGAGGACCCGATCGAGTACTGGCACGACAATCACATGTCGACGATCACGCAGCGCGAGATCGGGAGCGACACCGAGTCGTTCCGGCGGGGTCTCAGACAGGCGCTCCGTCAGGACCCCGACATCATCCTGATCGGCGAGATGCGTGACCTCGAGACGACCGAGATCGCCGTCGAGGCCGCCGAGACCGGACACCTGGTGATCTCGACGATGCACGCCCCGACGACGACCGGGGCCCTGAAGCACCTCTTCGGCATGTTTCCCGAGCAGCACGAGGAGCTCGTGCGCTTCCGTGTCGCGGACACCCTGCGGGGGATCGTGTCGCAGCGTCTCGCCCGCACCTCCGACGGAAACGGGACCGTGCCGGCCATGGAGGTCATGCGCGTCACGCCTGCGATCCGCGACTGCATCTTGCGCGGCGAAACGCAGACGGAGATCGTGGAGCTGATCCAGAACGGCCGTCAGCAGTACGGCATGCAGACGTTCGATCAGCACCTGATGGACCTCGTCGAGGACGGTCAGGTGTCGTACGAGACGGCGCTCGAGATGGCCTCGAACCCGAGCGACTTCGAGCTCCACATGAGGACGCTCCGCGAGGACCAGGAGAAGTATTCGAAGACGGCCGAGGACGGTCTGCTGACGGGCGGGTCGCGCTTCTAGGGGGAGTCGCTCCCGGGGGCGGCCGGCCCCGGCGGCCCCAGCCAGCCCGGAGAGCACCCTGTCCAGTCTCAACGGAATCCATCTGCCCGTCACCACGCCGTTCGGCGAGTCGGGCAACGTCCACGCGTCCGCCTTCGCGTCGAACCTCGACGCGTTCCTCGCTCACCCGGTGGCCGGGCTCGTGATCGCCGGCTCGACGGGCGAGGCCCCCGCCCTGACGGACGATGAGCTCATGGCGCTCGTCGATGTCGCGGCCGGCCGGATCGGCGATCGACAGCTGATCGTCGGGACCGGGGGCGAGAGCACCCGCGGCGTGATCGCCCGCTCGAAGGCCGCCGCCGAACGTGGGGCCACCGCCGTCCTGGTGCGAGCGCCCTGCTACTACGCCCCGGCGATGACGCCCGAGGTGCTCACCGACTTCTGGACCGCCGTCGCCGATGCGTCGCCGGTGCCCGTGGTCATCTACCACGTACCCAAGTTCGTCCCCGTGACGGTGACGCCCGATCTCGTCGACCGGCTCGTCGAGCACCCGAACATCATCGGCATCAAGGATTCGACCGGGACCGCGGAGAGCCTCGAGGGATTCATCGCGGCGTGCGGAGACCGCGCGTCGGTGCTCGTCGGCTCGGGCGCGCTGCTGCTCGATGCGCTCGAGGCGGGCGCGGCCGGAGCGATCCTCGGCTCGGCCGTGGTCGCGCCGGGGATCGCCACCGGGCTCTACGACGCCTGGCGAGGCGGCGACCGCCGGACCGCGTCGGCCTTTCAGGCGAGGCTGGGGCCGCTCCACGTCTCCATCGTCGTCGGGTGCGGCAATCCCGGCGTAAAAGCTGCGCTCGACCGGCTGGGGCTGTATGGTGGACCGCCGCGTCCGCCGCTTCCACCCGTCGACCGCGAGCGCGCGGCGGCCGTCGAGGCGGCCCTCGACGCTGCCGGGCTGGGTGCCTCCACGTCGGCCTAGTCGGCTCGACCGCCTGCCGGTTCGGGCGAAGCCCCGGATCGGCCCCGAACGTCGACTGTTCGTTGATCAGCCGCCCCGGGCGGCGCCGAAACAGGAGTGTGTCCGTTGTTCAGCGAGAGCGCGCGCTGCCTCGTGGTCGTCGGGGCGCAGTGGGGTGATGAAGGGAAGGGAAAGCTCGTCGACGTGCTCGCGGAGCAGGCGACGATCGTCGCGCGGTACCAGGGCGGCGCGAACGCGGGGCACACGGTCCGGGTCGATGACGACGAGTTCATCCTCCACCTGATCCCCTCCGGCATCCTCTATCCGAACACCCGCTGTCTCCTCGGAAACGGCTGCGTGGTCGACCCGTGGACGTTGTCGAGAGAGATGGAGGATCTTCGCGGTCGCGACATCAATCTCGACGGCCGCCTCGGGCTCAGCAAGCGGGCGCACCTCGTCCTGCCGTATCATCGGGCGCTCGATCAGGCGCACGAGGGCAGTCGCGAGGGCGAGAAGAAGATCGGAACGACGGGTCGCGGGATCGGTCCGGCGTATCGCGACAAGGTCACTCGGTCGGGACTGCGCGTCGGCGATCTCGCCGATGCGGCGCGGACGCGCGAGGTCGTGGAGGCGGGGTGCATCGCCGCGAACGCCACGCTCGAGCGACTGGGCGCCGACCCCGTGTCGCCGGACGAGGTCCTCGACAAGCTCGAGCCCGTCCGCGCGGGGCTGCTCGAGATGGCGACGGATACCGGACACGAGATCCGAGAAGGGCTGGAGGGCGGCGCGAGGGTCCTTCTCGAGGGGGCGCAGGGTGCGCTGCTCGACATCGACCACGGTACGTACCCGTACGTGACCTCGTCGACCACGACGGCCGGCGGGGCCGCCGCGGGTGTCGGGATCGGCCCCACCGTGATCGACGAGGTGCTCGGGGTCGTGAAGGCCTACACGACACGGGTCGGGAACGGACCGCTGCCCACCGAGCTCCGGGGGGACGAGGCCGAGCGGCTCAGACAGCTCGGCGGCGAGTTCGGCGCGACGACCGGTCGGCCGCGGCGGCCGGGGTGGTTCGACGCCAGCGTCGTCCGGTACGCGGCCGGTGTGAACGGGCTCACGGCCCTCGCCGTCACGAAGCTCGACGTACTCGACACGTTCGACGAGATCCTCGTGGCCACGGGATACGAGCTCGACGGCGCGCCCGTGGGACCGTTCCCCGACTCCGTGGACGATCTCGGCCGAGTCGCACCGGTCTACGCCCGCCAGAACGGGTGGGGGACACCCACGACCGAGTGCCGCGAATGGGACGACCTGCCGGACGAGGCCCGCGGCTATCTGCGTCGGCTCGAGCTCGAGAGCACGGTCCCCATCCGTTACGTGTCGATCGGGGCGGCGCGCTCTCAGATCATCAGGATCGCCGCCGGAGGTGTCGCCGCCCTGTCCTGACGCGGGTCGGTCACTCTCCCCGCGCCAGGCGGGCGCCCTTCTCGCGTCGCCCCCCCGCGACCTGCGCCAGCGTGGTGGCGGTCAGGTATTCGCGGATGGTCTCGCGGACCCGCTTGAAGTCGTGGTGCAGCGGGCACGGCGTCTCGTCGGAGCACGGGTCGAGACCCACGGCGCATGCGTCGAGGTCGTCGGTGCCGTCGATGGCCCGCCGGATGTCGATGAGATGGATGTCCTCCGGCGCCTTCGCGAGTCGGTAGCCTCCTCCGCGACCGCGCACCGACTCGAGCAGACCTGCTCTCACGAGGTCCTGGAGGATCTTCCCGGCGAACGGGTACGGCAGCCCGGCGGTCTCGGCGATCTCGGATCGTAGCGTCCATGTGTCGCGGGGCCGATCCGCGAGCACCGTGAGCCCCAGGATCGCGTATTCACATGCCCTCGAGTAGATCATGGCGCCTCAATAGAGATATACATATCTTTTTATCCGCCAATAACGCGGCCGGATGCCCATCCCCCGGAGTCGAGGCAAGATATGACACGAGCGTCCGATCACGACCGGGCTCACGGCGAGTGGTCCCGGAAGCTCGCCTGCGGCGTGTCGGGTCTGCTCGTTTTCGAGACGTTGTCGGGACTGGCGATCCTCCTGCTCCCGTTCTCGGTCGTGGCCCAGGTGACGGTTCTCGTCCACACCGCCGCCGGACGTTATCGCATTCGGTCCCGCCGGCCGGATGCGGCGGCACCCGGTCTGACGGTGACAGGGAGCCGCGAGTAACGCGCCGGTCGAGGGCGGTCGCCGGGAGAGGTTCCGAGACGCCTCGCCGGCTTCTCGATGGGGGATTCCCCGCCCCCCGCGAGGTGCCGTGACGGCAACCGAGGGGACGGTGAATCCGCGTTGCCATCAGCCCGCCAAATCCCTACACTTCATGGCTAAACTCAGATCGGCATCGGGCGGTTCCGGAGCTTCTCGAGGCGCGAACGAGGACACCCGTTCGCGTTTTTTTGATGTTCGGGGTGCGGACGGGCCGGGGAATCGCGCCGGCCGATCGGTAATCAGAAACCGACGGTGATGTTCGAACGTCTGAGCGACCGGCTTGATGGCGTGCTCGGCGGGTTCCGCCAGCGCGGCGTCATCACCGAGAAAATGCTCAAGGAGGGTCTCCGCGAGGTGCGGGTGGCCCTGCTCGAAGCCGACGTCAACTACCAGGTCGCGCGTGACTTCCTGAAGCGTGTGGAGGAGCGCGCGCTCGGCGACGATGTCCTCGCGTCGGTTCGGCCGGGCGAGCAGATCGTCAAGATCGTGCACGACGAGCTCGTCGAGCTGCTGGGGAGCGAGGCGCGAGAGATCGACGAGGCGAAGGTCCCGCCGACCGTCATCATGCTCGTCGGGCTACAGGGGTCGGGGAAGACCACGACGGCCGCGAAGCTGGGTCGACGTCTGAAGGTGGCCGGTTCGCGTCCCGCGCTGGTGGCGTGCGATCCGTACCGGCCCGCAGCCGCGGACCAGCTCGAGACGCTGGCGAAGGCGATCGACGTGCCGCTGCTGGCGCGTCCGTCCGGAGAGGACATGGCTACGCTCGCGGGGGCGGCGCTCGAGGAGGCGCGACGCGCGGGCGTCACGCACCTGCTGCTGGACATGGCGGGTCGCCTCCAGATCGATGGCGAGCTCATGGACGAGCTGAAGACCGTCGCCGAGACGGTCGGGCCGCAGGAGATCTTCCTGGTCGCGGATGGCATGACCGGTCAGGAGGCGGTGAGGATCGCCGAGGGGTTCCACGAGGTCGTGGACCTGACGGGCGTGGTCCTCACGAAGATGGACGGAGACGCGCGCGGCGGCGCCGCGCTGTCGATCTTCGGGGTGTTGGGCGTTCCCGTCCGGTTCGTCGGAGTCGGCGAGCGCCCGGAGGACCTGACGTCGTTCGACGCGGTGCGGATGGCCGGTCGGATCCTCCAGATGGGCGACATCGTGGGGCTCGTCGAGCGAGCCCAGCAGACGATCGATCTCGAGGAGACCCGGAGACTCGAGAAGAAGATTCTGGGGAAGGGGGAATTCGATCTCGAGGACTTTCTGAGATCGGTCCAGCAGATCCAGAAGATGGGGCCCCTGAAGGGGCTCCTGAAGATGATGCCCGGCGTGAACGCCAGCATGGTCGATGAGGCCAATGTGGACCAGAAGAGGGTCAGGCACATCGAGGCGATCATCCTGTCGATGACGCCGGAGGAACGGCGGAAGCCGCAGATCCTGAACGGCTCGCGTCGCGCGCGGATCGCGCGTGGCTCGGGGCGGCCGGTTCACGAGGTGAACAAGCTGCTCAAGCAGTTCAAGGACATGCGCAAGATGATGAAGCAGATGGGGAGGCTCGCGCCGCAGCTCATGAAGCGCGGAGGAGCCCCCGATCTCGACCGGCTGATGGGCTGACCGGACAACCAGGAACGAGACTGAAGGCGAATGGCGACGACGATTAGACTGAAGCGGGTCGGTGCGAAGAAGGAGCCGTC
>JAWWCR010000238.1:0-6075 GCA_033720355.1 Gemmatimonadota bacterium | reverse complement strand
CTCCACCCGGATCGGCGCCGCGTGACCGAACGGGAACACATCGACGATGCCGCCCCGCACGGCGAAGTCGCCGACCTCCCGAACCGTGCCCGTCCGATCGAACCCCATCCGGTCGAGCCGGTCGGCGAGGTCCTGAAACCCGGGCTCGTCGCCGACCGTGAGCGAGAGGACGAACGAGCTCCCCGCGGCCACGGGGATCGGCATCCGCTCGGCGAGCGCGCGTCCGGTCGTGACGAGGATGGGGCACCGCCCGGCGAGAAGCGCGCCGAGCGCATCGACCCGCTGCGCCGCGATCTCGACGTGCGGGTCGGCGTCTTCATAGGGCAGGGTCTCGCGCTGCGGGAAACAGCGGGGCCCCTCGCCGGCGAGGCTCGTGAGGTCGGCGTGGATCTCGTCCGCGCGGCCCGGGCCCGGGGCGACGACGACGACGGGGGCCCCGACCCCGGCATCGCGCAGGGCGACCGTCATCGCCGCGAGCGATCCGCCGGGGAGGGGGGAGATGGACGCACGCCCCCCTCCGCGTGACAGCGCCCCCGTCGGGTCGGCGCGCCGCACGAGCTCGGCGAACGTCTGGTGAATCGCTTCGAAGCGGGGGATGTCGCGTGACTCCGCTGTTACGTGGTCCCGGTACCCGCCTCCGCGTCGGGATCGACTCGACCCCAACGGCGTCCGGCCGCCCCTGTCCTGGCACGTCCGGGCGTGGCAAGGAACAACTCCACCACTGCGAGCGCCAGTGCGATCCCGAGCAGCCACGGGGCGGCGTCGCGTCCGCGGCGCGCCCGGAAGATCTCGGAATCCCAGCCGGCCCCGTTCGGGCCGCCCGTGGATACCTCGCGTCCCGGAAACAGTTCCGCGAGCTCGTCGTCGGTGATCGGAGTCGGATCGATCTCGCTCTCGGGGACGTTCACGGCGAAGTGTGCGGAACGCTCGCCCGCGATCGGGTCGGTGCCCTCCACCCGGTACACGCCGGCCCGGTCGGGCGTGTAAGACCCGCCGCCCTCCACCGACACCGCGGCGCCCGTCGGGCTCGTGACCGTCCGTGCCCACGGCGGCATCCGGATCGGGTCGCCGGCGTCGAAATCCGACGCCGGCCAACCCGACAGGTGCGACCAGTGGACGAGCAGGGCCTCGAGAAACGGCAGGACCACCGGGTGTGTGGGAAGATCGGTGGCGTCCGGGACCAGCGGAGATGCGAGCAGGAGAGCGGTCCGGGTACCCGCGCTCGTCCGCACGAGCCAGGCCTCGCCGTCCTCGGTTCGGAGGATCGTCGAATCCCCCTGCGCCGGCGTCCCTGCGGCCGGCCGGAGCAGGTACCGCCGGCGCACCGAGATCCCCGAGAACGAGAACGCGGCGTCGGGCTCCTCGATCGCGAGCGCGCCGCGTCCGGCATCGACCGCCAGGCTCCAGTCGACATCGACCCCCGCCAGCAGCTGGTTGAACGCGGGGACGTCGACGGGGTCATTCGGCGGGAGGAAGACGAGCGTGCCTTCGCCGGACGGTGGTGCCGCGCCGGCATCGGCTCCCTCGACCACGACCACGGCGGCGCTCGCCCCCGACCCGAGCCGCCCGGCCTCGCGCAGCGTCTCCACACCGATTCGGGCGAAGCTCGTGTCGGGCCCCACGAACGATACGGCCGGCGGCGACACGACGTGGATCGAGAAGAACCGCGTGTCGTCGGCGCGTGCGCCCGCCGGATCGACCTCGACCGCCCCCTCGTGGGTCCCCGTCGCGAGCGCCGGCAGCCCCAGCGTCCCGGACGTACCCCAGGCCGTCCGTGCTGCCCCGGCGATCCGCCCGTCCACCTGGAGACGTACGTTGGCCTCGGATGAGAGGGACGCCGAATCGGTGGCGGGCTCCGCCCCCGATCGCGCGACACGTACGATCACCCCGTGCCCCGAGCCGGAGGGCACGGTCGTCCCCCCGGTGAGCTGGATGTCCGCGACGGCGGCGTTCGGCTCGTCGGGCTCGGGCGGTCGAAACGCGACCAGCGGGGCGTCGTCATCCCCTCCGTCGGCCCCGCCCGCGAAGGCATCGCGCTGGAGATCCGAGATGAGCTGTACCTCGCGCTCGCGGCCTTCGTCGGCCGGCAGCGCCGAGGAGGCGCGCACCACGGCCGCCAGGAGATCCGCGCCGCCGTCGGACAGGTCGATCCCCGCGAGCGCCTCCGCAGCGCGCGCAGCGCCCACTCCCGCCGCCACCGGGTTCCCGATGGCCGGGAAGATCCATACACGGTCTTCGGCCCGGGTGCTCGCGAGCGAGCCGCGCGCCCTGTCGAGCAGGTGCTCGAACAGCGGTCGATCGTCCACGATCCTGCCCGTGCTGGCGGAGTTGTCGATCACGATCGCGACATCGGTGGGCCGGTGGTCGCCCGCTCCGCCCCTACCGAGCAGCGGGCCGGCCGCCGCCAGAGCCAGGGCCATCAGCAGCCCGATGCGGCACGCGAGCAGGAGCAGGTCCGAAGCGACGAGCGAGCGCGAGCGTGCGTCCTCGGCGGTCGTCAGATACCGGAGCGCCGGGAAGGAGACCCGCCGGTCCGTCTGCCGTCGGCGGAGGTGGAGAATCAGCGGCACGATCGCGGCCAGCGCCAGCCCGATCGCCCACAGGTGGAGGAAGCTCAACCGAGTCGCGTCCGCTTGCGAAGGAAGCGCCGCAACGCCAGCCCGAGCGGCGTGTCGGTCGTCACGAACGCATACTCGGCCCCCACACGCATCGCCTCCTTCTTCCAGCCGGCGATCGCCGACTCGACCGCGTCGCGGTACTGGCGACGCAGCGCCGCCGAGTTGGTGCCGAGCTCCTCGCCCGTCTCGGGGTCGAAGAAGATCGCCTCACCGGCCGCGGGCAGCTCGAGCTCCCCGGGGTCGAGGAGGTGGAAGATGAGGACTTCGTGCCCGCGGTGCCGCAGGAATCGCAGCGAAGTGCGGGTCGTCTCGGGATCGACCAGCAGATCGGAGATCAGGATGACCAGCCCGCGGCGCTGGAGCCGTTGCGCGACATCCTTGAGGGCGGTTCCCGCCTCGGTGCGCCCGTCGGCCTCGAGTGCCTCGAGGTGGCCGATGAGTCTCCGCCAGTGGACGCGTGTCGTTCGGGGACCCAGGTGGGCCCGGATCCGCGAGTCGAACGCGACCAGACCGGTGGCGTCCCCCTGCTGCATGAGGAGGAGCGAGAGCGATGCCGCGAGCAGCCGTGCGTACTCGAGCTTCGCGGGGAAGCGGTCCGGGTCCGACACCCACTCCATGGACTTGCTCACATCGAGCAGCAGATACGCCCGGAGATTCGTTTCCTCTTCGAACTGCTTGATGAAGAGGCGGTCGGATCGCGCGAGCACCTTCCAGTCGAGGAACCGGGTGTCGTCTCCGCGGTTATACGGCCTGTTCTCGGCGAACTCGGCCGAGAACCCCCGGTAGGGTGACCGGTGGAGACCGATGAGAAACCCCTCGACAACGCCACGCGCCATGAAATCGAGGTGCTCGAGCCCGGCGATTTCGCGGGGGCTGGCGAGATCGAGACGCTGGCGGGTGGCCTCGACGGGGGGCTGCAAGCTTGCGGTCGGTTCGTTCACCGGGAAACACTAGCGGGCGTTCGGAGCCGTCGCCACGCGGGGCGCGGAGAGCCGTCGCGGGTACCGGAGTCGGACCCTGAGGACGACCAGGTTTCCAGGGTGAGGAGAGAAGAGGATGATTCGAGGCGCGTCCCGACATTCGGGGCTACTGGTCGCGTTCGCGACGGTGGCCTGTTCGCAGTCCGGTGGAGAGCTCGCGGCGCAGACCGACCCGGCAGCGGCGGAAACGGCGGCGGCGACGATCACGATCGAGGACCTCCAGCGGCGGATCGGCGCGATCGCGCACGACTCGATGCGCGGCAGGGACACGCCGAGCCCCGAGCTCGAGAAGGCGGCGCGGCACATCGCCCGGAGGTTCCGCGAGTTCGGTCTGGAACCGTACGATGGGAACTCCTACCTCCAGACCTACCCGCTCACCCTGACAGCCCAGGGGTCGCCCGACGAGCAGTCGGTGACGATCGATGGGCCTGGCGGCGGTCCGGTTCCCCCCGAGGCGAGGATCGTGGTGCCCGGCGGTCGACTGGGGGCCGTCGACGCGCCGCTGCGCGCGACGACGCTCGCCGACGAGTCGGCCCTCGACGGGGCCGTCGCGGTCCTCGGGGTGACCCAGGAGACGATGCAGGCGGCGTTCGGCGCGGTGCGCGGGATCCTCGGACGGGGCGCCGGCGGACTGCTCCTCGCCGTCGACGCTCCGGATTTCTACCTCCAGGGGCTGCGTCGGTTCTTCGACGGCGAGCAGCTCTCGGTGGGGGTGGTCGACGAGCTGATCGCCCCGGTCGTGCTCGTCTCCAACTCCGCCCTGCCCGAGAGCGTGCGCGGCGCGCTGGCCACGCCGGGACCGATCGAGGGATACTCCGCATCCCTCCGCACACGGGCGGCGATCAGGGAGACGCTCGCGTTCAACACGATCGGGTGGATCGAGGGCTCCGACCCGGATCTGCGTGACGAGTACGTCGTGTTTTCGGCCCACATGGACCACGTCGGGGTGGGCACTCCGGTTGCGGGCGACTCGATCTTCAACGGGGCCGACGACGACGCGTCGGGGACCGCTACGGTCATGGAGCTGGCACAGGCGTTCGCCTCGCTCGAGACCGCGCCGAGGCGCTCGCTCGTCTTTCTGCTGGTGAGCGGAGAGGAGAAGGGGCTCCTCGGATCACAGTGGTATGCCGAACACCCGGCGTTCCCGCTGGACGCCACGGTCGCGAACCTCAACATCGACATGATCGGGCGGAACTGGCGCGACACGGTCGTCGCGATCGGCCGCGACGAGAGCACCCTCGGCATGACGCTCGAAGAGGTCGTCGACGCGCGTCCGGAGCTCGGGCTCACGATGATCGACGATCCGTGGCCGGACCAGAACTTCTATTTCCGATCCGACCACTACAACTTCGCGCGAAACGGCGTCCCGATCCTCTTCTTCTTCACCGGGACGCACGAGGACTACCACGGGGTCGGCGACGAGCCCGACAGGATCCTCTACGACAAGACCGCGCGGATCGGACGGCTCATCTTCCACCTGGGTCTGGCGATCGCCGACGCCGACGCGCGGCCGGAGTGGGACCCGGAGGCGTACCGTCGCGTCGTCGACCGGGTTGGTGGCTGACCATCCGGGGTTCTTCATCAGCGTCCCGGTGCGATAGATTACACGCGCGTGAGGGGACACGCCGTCGACCCTCGCGCATCACCAGTGTTGTGGGGTAACAGCATGACCGACTACGACCAGCAACCGTACGTGATCGTCGAGAAGCATGGCACGGGGATCACAGCCTTCTTCCTCGGAGCGTTCGTCGGGGCGGCCACGGCGCTCCTACTGGCTCCCAAGAGCGGACGCGAGACCCAGCAGGAGCTTCGCGAGGGTGCCCGGCGGCTCCGTGAGGGTGCGGAGGAGCGCTTCACGGATCTGCGCAAGGACGTCGAGGAAGGCTACGAGAAGGCGCGCGGCGAGATCGAGGAGCGTGTCGACAGCGCCCGCGACAATATCCGCGACCGCCGGCACCGAGCCGAGGAAGCCCTCAAGGCCGGGAAGGACGCAGCGAAGCGCGCCCGTTCCGACCTGGAGCAGCGCGTGGCCGAGTCGAAGGCCGCCTACAAGGCCGCGCTCGACGAGGGCGATCGGTCGGACGACGGGACGGACGCCGCATCGAAGAAGAAGGACGAGAAGGAGGAGGCCGAGGCGTCTTCGTAGCGCCTTCGACCCCCCGGGGAGGCTGACCCGTGAGGGAAGAGCCGCACCCGGTACGATCGTTCGTCGCGCGCGTGTACCACCGCGCGGCGGACGACCGGATCTTCTTCCTGGCGTCCGGCGTCACGTTCAGCGTGGTGCTCGCGGCGATCCCTTTCCTCCTCCTGCTCGTGTTCGTGCCGACATGGCTGCTCGGCGCGGACTACGGCGCCGTGCGCGCGCAGGCCCTCACTCTCCTGTGGCGGATCTGCCCCGTCGACGCGCCGTCGGTGCAGGAGGAGCGCGGTCAGCAGCTCGACGTCATCCTCGACAGCGCGGGCTCGATCGGGCTGAT
>JAWWCR010000237.1:0-6078 GCA_033720355.1 Gemmatimonadota bacterium | reverse complement strand
TCCGCCTTCAGGAGACCGACCCCGTCGGCGTCGATGCCCTCAAGCTAGTCCGCACGGAGGTTCTCGCATGAGCTCGATCGTCCTCCTGGTCGTCGGCGTCAGCGCGTTCATCACGGGGTACATGATCTACTCGAGGTTCGTCGCCGAGAAGATCTACCGGCTCGATCCGGACTTCGTGACGCCGGCGCACGAGTTCGAGGATGGCGTCGACTACGTGCCGACGAACAAGCACGTGCTGTTCGGCCACCACTTCACATCGGTTGCGGGGGCGGCGCCGATCGTGGGGCCCGCGATCGCGGTCACCTGGGGGTGGCTGCCGGCCTTTCTGTGGGTCGTGCTGGGCTCGATCTTCGCCGGTGCCGTGCACGACTTCGGCACCCTGTGGATCTCCACGCGACACAAGGGCCGATCGATCGGGACGCTGACGCAGTCGATCATCGGCGACCGGGCGCGGGTCCTCTTCCTCCTCCTGATCTTCTTTCTGCTGTTGATGGTGAACGCGGTGTTCGCAGTGATCATCGCGAACCTGTTCATGGCGAACCCGGGCGCCGTCGTCCCCGTGTGGGGGTCGATCCTCGTGGCCCTGGTCGTCGGCGTCCTGATCTATCGGACGGGCGCGGGGATCCTGCTGCCGTCGCTCGGTGCGCTCGCGATCCTGTACGTGATGATCTGGTTCGGGCAGTACATGCCCTTCGAGCTCCCCGACATGATCGGCTTCTCTCCGACCGAGACGCAGCTCGCGGCGGTCGGGGGCGACGCCGCGGCCGCCGGCTCGGCGGCGACCGCCGACGGCCAGCGCGTCAGCTGGATCATCATCCTCTTCGCCTACACCTTCGTCGCCTCGGTGCTGCCCGTGTGGCTGCTTCTCCAGCCGCGCGACTACGTGAACGGGCACCAGCTGTTCGTCGCCCTCGGGATCATCGGGGCGGGCGTCCTGTTCACCAACCCGACGGTGATCGCGCCGGCGGTGAACACGAACCTGCCGGCCGACGCCCCGAGCTGGTTCCCGCTGCTCTTCATCACGATCGCGTGCGGTGCGATCAGCGGGTTCCACGGGCTCGTCGGATCGGGAACATCCTCCAAGCAGCTTGCCAACGAGGTGGACGCGCGCCAGGTCGGGTACGGCGGGGCACTCGGAGAGGGGACCCTGGCGCTCACCTCGATCATCGCCTGCACGGCGGGCTTCGCGATCTACGCCGGCGTCGACGGGTGGCACGAGCACTACGGGAGCTGGGCGGCGGCGTCCTCCGGCGGCACGGCCGCCTTCGTGAACGGCGTGGGCGTGATCGCGAGCGGGATCGGGATCCCGGCCAACGTCGCCACGATCTTCGCGGCCGTCGTCGTGATCAGCTTCGCGGCGACCACCCTCGACACGGCCGTCCGGCTCCAGCGCTACATCATCGCCGAGCTCGGTGTGGAGTACAACGTGAAGGTCGTGCAGAACCGATGGATGGCGACCGCCATCGCGGTGGCGAGCTGCGCGCTGCTCGCGCTCGGTCTGGACCGGGGCGCCGGCGGGATGCGACTGTGGCCGCTGTTCGGCACGACCAACCAGCTTCTCGCCGGTCTGAGCCTCCTCATCATCAGCCTCTACCTGATCCGGCAAAAGCGTCCCGCCTGGGTGACCATGATCCCCATGGGCTTTCTCCTCCTCATGACGACCTGGGCGATGCTCATCAACATCCGCGGGTTCTGGGGCAACGACCAGACGATGCTGCTGGTGTTCGGGGCGGCGATCTTCGTTCTCGAGATCTGGCTCCTGTTCGAGGCGGCGGCGGCGCTCAAACGGGTGCGCGCCGAGACGCGCGGAGCCGTCGCCCCGGAGCGCAGCTCTACCTGAGCGGTCCCTCTCTCCGAGGGCCGTCTTGTCACGACCGCGTCGCGGGGATTGACCGATCCGCACTCGCCAGTTAATAGTTAGCTTGGCTAAACAAAATATTGGAGGAAGCCATGTCGGGGACGAGCGACGGAAGCGCAGACCACATGGAAACCGTGTCATACCATACCGTTACGCCTTATCTGATGGTCGAGGGCGTGCCGACGCTGATCGAGTGGCTCGCGGCGGCCTTCGGCGCTAGCGAGGTCGGCCGGCTGATGCGGCCCGACGGCTCGCTCATGCATGCGGAGGTCTTGATCGGCGACTCGCCGGTCATGCTGGGCGAGCCCATGGGGGAGTTCCGCGCCATGCCGGCATCGATCTACCTGAGGGTCGACGACTGCGATGCGACGTACGCCCGGGCTCTGGGCGCCGGGGGCGTCTCGGCCATGGAGGTGATGACGATGGCGCACGCCGGGGAGCGCTACGGAGGCGTCATCGATCCCTCGGGTAACATCTGGTGGGTCGCCTCTCACGTCGAGGACGTCAGCTGGTCCGAGCAGCAGCGCCGCATCGACTCTGTCGCCGCGCAGGAGTTCGGTGAGTGAGGCGGAGTCGTCGGCCGACGACGTCCGCGTGTTCGCTGCGACCGGCCCGCCCCGTCCGACCGGAGACGACCGCCGCCGGGCGGCGCTCGCCGAGCGGCTGAACACGGCGACCCTGCGTCTGGCCCGGTTGATTCGGCGCGAGGACGCGGGGCTGGGCGAGACACCGGCCCGGCTCTCGGTCGTCTCGACGCTCGTGAACCGCGGCCCCTCGACCCTGGCCGATCTCGCCGAGCTCGAACAGGTGACCCCGCCCACGCTGACACGACTGGTACAGGGACTCGAACGAGACGGGTACGTGATTCGCCGCGCCGCGCCACACGATGCCCGCGTGTCTCTCGTCGCGAGCACCGGTAGAGGCTGGAAGCTGCTCGAAGACATCCGCGGGCGTCGGCTGGGGGCGCTGCGCGCCGGGCTGGCCGGGCTCGAGCCCGCGGAGCTGAGGACGCTCGAGGAGGCCGCCGTGCTGATGGAGCGGCTCGCCAGGGGCTGACCGGCACGCCGCCGGAGACGTCAGGCGCGAGACGCGCGGATGTCGCTGACGATCTTCTCGTGGTGGCGGTGGTGAACGTCCAGGAAGCGGAGCCACTGCCTCGGCGTGAAGTGCCCGAGGATGGGGTGTTCGAACGTGGACTCGCTCGCGTGGACCTCGTCGAGCCGCTCTTCGAGCCGGTCCACCGCCTCCATGAGCTGATCGAGCCGGGCCGCCAGGTCTGCGGGAATCTCCTCGCCGGGCACCGAGGGTTCGGGGGCCTTCGCGCGGCCGCGCGGGATGTAGCCGGTCAGAAGCACCATCCGCCCCGTCCGCGAGGGCGACCCCGAGGGGGGCGACCCCGCGGGGTCATCGAGGGTCGATTCGATCCACCGGACGATGCCGGCCGCCGCCAGCCGGAGGTGCTCGATGTGGCGCCCCACGCTCCACCCGGAGACGTCGGGCGCGGTCGTCGCCAGGGAGCCGGGGTCGTCGGCGAGCGCCCTCACCCGGCGGAGTCCGGCGGCCAGACCGGTGTGAGATCGCCGGGTTCGCCCCCCCACGCCGGCGCGCGCGGTCACCTCAACGCCCCGTGAGAGTGCTCAGGGTTCGCGCTCGATGAGGATCTTCTCGAGCTGATCCTGCTCGGTGCCCAGCTCGAGATCGCCAGCCGGAATGCCATTCAGCCTGAAGATGTATGCGAGCGCGTCGGCGTAGTCGGTGAGGGGGAGCCCGCCCGGGTTGTCCTCGGGCATCGTCGACCAGATCGAGTCGAACAGACCCCAGACCGAACTCCCGACCCAGTCCTCGAAGAAGGCGCCCTGGTAGTCCTCATCGAAGTGGCACTCGGCGCAGATATCCCACATCAGTTGCTCGCCGCGCGCCGCCTGCTCTTCGGTGTACACGCCCTCCAGGGTGGACATCTCGTATTCGCCCCCGTCCTCGGCGGCCTGCGCGGCCAGCTCGGGCGCGACGGTGAAGAGCGCGAGCCCTGCGGCGAAAAGGGCGGCCCGAGCCAGCGCGGACCTCCAGAACCGTGTCATGTGTGCTCCTGTTCGACGTACGATGAGGCTGCTCGCGGCCCGTCGATAACGGGACGCGGACAGCCTCGCCGAGCTAAAAAGTTGAGCCCCGGACGTGGGAGCCGGCAAGTACCCGCGTTCGGTCCGCGAGGGTCCGCGCGAGAACTGCCTGGTGATCGGTCGCGTGCGCCGTCCCCCGCGGTGTCAGCCGGCCACGACCCCGTTCCTGAGCACGCCGACCCCCTCGAGCTCGATCTCGATGACGTCGCCCGGGGCGATCGCCGAGGTGGACCCGGGCGTGCCCGAGTAGATCACGTCGCCGGGCACGAGCGTGACGAACGTGCTGACGAACGACACGATCTCCTCGAGCGGGAAGATGAGGTCCCGCGTACGCTCGGATTGCACGACCGCGCCGTTGTGACGCGTCCGGATCAGCAGATCGCCATGGTCGAGACCGGTCTCGATCGCGGGGCCGAGCGGGCCGAAGGTGTCTGCGCCCTTTGCTCGCAGCCACTGCAGGTCGTCGCGCTGCCAGCGGCGCTCGCTGATGTCGTTTCCGGCGGTCACGCCGAAGATGGACGCGGCGGCGTCCGCGGTGTCGACCCGGCTCGTCTCGCGTCCGATGACGATGACGAGCTCGCCCTCGTAGTGGACGTCCTCCGCGCCCGGCGGCAGGACGATGTCGTCCCCGGGGCCGATGATCGACGTCGGCAGCTTCGTGAAGATCCCCGGCTCGGCAGGCGCGTCGCGACCGTGCAGGTGGCTCGCGAAGTTGCGGCCCACGGCCAGGACCTTCGAGGGTACGCACGGCGCGAGCAGCCGCACGTCGCCGACGGGGAACATCCGACCGGTCCGGTCCGCGCCCGCCCACGGCGGTCCCGCGAGCTCGTGGATCACTCCGCCGGCCTCCTCGCCGTACGACGCGCCGGCCCCGGTGGCGAAGCGCACGGTGCGCATCAGCGCCGCGGTCCGCCGTCAGGACCCGGCTCGGGCGGTGGGAGGGCGCCCTCGACGAGTCTGATGAGCTCGACCTCGAACAGGAGCGGCGAGTACGGCGGAACCCCCGGTCGACCGGGCGGGCCGTAGGCCAGGTCGTGCGGGACGACGAGCCGGCGACGCTCCCCGACCCGCATCCCGGTGACGCCCTCCGTCCAGCCGTCGATCAGACCCGTCACGCCCAGCTGCATCGGGAGCGGCTCGGGGGGGTCGTGCTCATAGCTCGCGTCGAGCAGCGACCCGTTCGGCAGCCAGACGCGGTAGTGGACGGCCAGCGAATCGCCCGGCGTCGCGCGGCGACCGGTCCCCTCCGCGAGCACCTGGACCCACAGCCCGCTCCGTTGACGGATCATGTCCTCGAAGCGGACCTGGAGCGGCACCGCCCACGGCACGTCCGTGACATCGACCTCGACGGTCGCCGCGGATGGGTCCCCGGCCGGAGGAGCGACCGGTGGCGAGGGTGCCGCGGACTCGGACGGGGAGACGGAATCGGCCGGCGAGGCCGTCTGTCCACCGGCGTCGGATCCGGCATCTTCGCCGGTGCAGCCCAGACACAGGGCGACGGCGAGGGCGATCGCCGGTTCGACGCGATACCAGGTCATGCACGCTCCTCCGGGTTGCCGGCCCGGTCCACCGCGGTCGGGCTCACAGCCAGAACGGATCGTCGACGGCCGGCGAGCGCGGCTTCCGCACCAGCGCCGCATACTCCGTGTGTCGATCGAGCCACCCGATCATGAACGGGCAGTAAGGATCGACCGAGAGCCCCGCGTCGCTCGCGACCTGCCTCGCGTGACGCGCGAGCCGGCTCGCGAGTCCACGTCCGCCGAGCGATTCGGGAATCTCCGTGTGCAGGAGGCCCAGCACCGCCGGCCCACGGGAATAGGCGAGCCACGCGGTCTCGCCGCCGACGGCGATCTCCCAGCGACCCTCGGAGGGGTTGTCCCTGATCGGAGGCTCGTCGCTCCTGGCTGGCTCGTCGCTCATGGCCGCCCAAGGTACAGGGGTCCTGCCGCCGGCGCCTCCCGCCGCGGGGGTGTCTCGCGCACGGTCCCCAGTCCCAGCGCCACCGGGAGCGTCCACTCCGGCACCCAGCTCGCCAGGTAGAGGAGCCAGGGAGCCCACGGCAGCAGCCAGCCGGCGCTACAGGCCAGGGCCAGTCGCAGGCCC
>JAWWCR010000236.1:0-6293 GCA_033720355.1 Gemmatimonadota bacterium | reverse complement strand
CCCCGCGCGCGCTCCTCGTCGCTGAGGTGCGCGATGACATTGAGCGGTCCGCGGACCTTGTAGGACCCGCCGCGCTGGAAGATCTCGGCCTTCAGACGCACGTCGAACCCCGAGGCCTCGCTCAGCGAGCGATTCGTGAGGAGAGGCGTGTGGTAGATGTGCGGCGCCACGTTCGCGCGGGCCCGCTCGAAGTCTTCGGTCTCGAGCGTCAGCCCCGGGATGGGGACGTGTCGGGTCACGGGCGGTCTCCGTTCGGAATGGACCACCCATGGTATCACTCGTTTGGTTCGGGCGCGGGCCACGGCTCCCGGATCGCGCCGATCCCGGCCTCGCGACAAAGGCGCGCGAGGTCCGCGGCGAAGGGGTCGTCGCCCGAATGCGCGCGGCTGGCCCAGCAGGCGTCCACGATCGCCGCCTGCGCCTCGAGCCGGAAGTCGTGGAGGCCCCGGGCCCGCGCGACTCCGGCAGCTCCCCCGAAGTCGTACGGGTCGTAGAGGGGCCGCAGCCCCAGCCGCACCATCCACCAGCCGAACAGGGTGTACAGCGTCTGCTCGATCACTCCCCGCAAGAGCTGGTGGCGTCCCGACTGGTACTGCCAGCAGTGGGCCAGCTCGTGGATGAGCGTCCGCATGGTCGGGTCGGCGGGTCTCTCTGGCGGCGGACCCGGCCAGTGGATCGTGTTCCAGGTCACGAAGGCACGTCCGGTGAGGCTCGCGAGGGGACTCGCGATCACACGGACCGGCTCGAGATCCAGGGCATCCCCGAAGAACTCGCGCGCCGCGAGACGCACGGCCGGGCTGAGCGGCAGGGTTCGTCCCATCGGACTCGCTCCGTCTCTGCTGTCGTGCCAGGGGGGATCCCGCGCCTTTACCCCCATGAACACTACATTGATCGCATGGTCCCTCGCGCCCGCCGCTTCTCGCGGCTCCGAATCGCCCGACCGCTCGCTTCGGTCCCGTTCGTTCTCGTGACCGCGGCCGGGGCGTCGGCTCAGATCGAGGGCGTGTCGCCGATGTGCGCGGATCGCCCGACCGCCACCGGCGATGCGCTGCTGGCGAGCCCGCCGCCATCTGCTTCGGAGGTGTCGCGCGCGGGCGAGGTCCCGCCCCCCGCCTCCGATCTGCACTGCATCGATCTCTACCCGACCGGCCAGGGCGGCATGGCGTCGGGCGTGATCGAGCTGGTTCGCGAGACGGGGCCGTTCGGCGTGACCGTCACCCCAGCTGGCCACCACGTGGTCGAGCTGACCGCGTGGTTGAGCGGGCTGCCCGCCCCCGGGACGCTCGGCGACTTCACCGCCTACGTGGCGTGGGCGACCCCGCTCACCCTCGACCCGGTGGTGCGGCTCGGCGAGGTCGCAAACGGCAGGAACCGCCTGGGGCCGGTCGCCTTCAACAAGTACCTCGTCATGGTGAGCGCCGAGGCCTCGCCCGACGCGACCGTGCGCGACGGTCCGCTCGTCCTGCGCGGCCGCTCGCCGTCGAGCCGCATGGAGGCGCACGATCTGCTGGCCACCGCGCCGTCGGCGACCCAGCGAGTCGAGGGCCGCCGCCCCGATCGAGGCCCGGGTGCCGAGCCTTGGCGGGCTCCGCCGCACTACGAGGGGATCCCCATGCTTCCGGGTCTCATGGATCTCGAGCCGTACGTGGATCCGTGGCTGCCCGACGTCGACGTCGCCGAGCTGCCGTCGGTCCGGCGAAACGAGATCGTCGATCTGCCCGACGGCGGGACCCTCGATCTCGAAGCCGGGTTCGTGAAGCGGACGATCGGGAACCGCGAGTTCGCGATGCTCGCCTTCAACGGGATGCAGCCCGGTCCGTTGATCCGGGTCGACGCGGGATCGACGATCTTCGTGAACTTCACGAATCGCACACCCCTCCCGACGGCCATCCACTGGCACGGCGTGCGGCTCGACAACCGGTTCGATGGCGTGCCGGGAGTGACGCAGGACGCGGTGGCCCCGGGGGAGACGTTCCGCTACCAGGTGTTCTTCCGCGATGCCGGGATCTACTGGTACCACCCGCACCACCGCGAGGACATCCAGCAGGAGCTCGGGCTCTACGGCAACATGCTCGTCGAGTCGGGCGACCCGGAGTACTACGGCCCGGCAAACCGCGACGAGGTGATCATCCTCGACGACCTTCTCGTCGACGACGAGGGACCGGTCGCGTTCGGCGAGCAGTCGGCCAACTACATGCTGATGGGCCGTTTCGGGAATCGGCTGCTCGTGAACGGCGAGCCCCTCGCCGTTGGCGGCGAGGGGTATTCTCTGGAGGTCGCGAGCGGGGAGGTCGTCCGCTTCCACGTCACGAACGCCGCGAACACCCGGACGTTCAACCTGCTCATCCTCGACACGACGGGTGCGACCGAGCCCGATCCGATGGCCTCCGCCGCCACGACCCGCGGGGGGTTCGATACGGGGCTTCCCATAAAGGTCGTCGCGTCGGATGTCGGGCGGTTCGAGCGCGAGGTGCGGGTGCGAAGCCTCACGATCGCGCCCGCCGAGCGGTACGTCGTGGACGTCCGGTTCCCCCGCGCGGGGCAGTATCTGCTGATGAACCGGGTCCAGGGGATCAACCACCGGCAGGGTGTCTTCCGCGAGGAGACCCGGCTAATGGGCAGGGTGGTCGCCGGCGACGCCCCGGCCGAGCCCGATCTCGCCGCCGAGTTCGGGCTCCTCAGGGTCAACGACGACGTCATCGCCGAGTTCGACGCGCTGCGACCCGAGTTCGATCGCCCGGTGGATCACGAGCTCGTGCTCACGCTCGAGCTCGACAGCCTGCCGCTGCCGATCGAGCAGTCGATGCAGTACGACCGCGTCTTCTTCAACCCCGTCGAGTGGACGGGCACGATGCCGCGGATGAACTGGGCCACGACGGGTCGCGAGGTGAAGTGGATTCTCCGCGATCCGGCGTCCGGGGCCGAGAACGAGGCGATCGACTGGTCGTTCGAGGTCGGCGATGTCGTCAGGATCCGGGTCCACAACGACCGCGACGCGTTCCACGCCATGCAGCACCCGCTCCACATACACGGGCAGCGCTTCGTCGTGCTCGAGCAGAACGGCCTGCCGAACGACAACCTCGTGTGGAAGGACACCGTGCTGCTGCCGGCCGGGTCCACCACCGACATCCTGCTCGAGGTCTCGAACCCCGGGCGGTGGATGGTGCACTGCCACATCGCCGAGCACCTCGAGTCGGGGATGAAGCTCGTGATGGACGTTACGCCGTGACGCGTCGGGGGGTGACCCCCGGGCGCGGTTGCCGCGCCGGCTGGCCGCGGACATCCTGACGGGAACCCGTCGTCGAAAGGACTCTCCATGCGTACCTGCCGTGCGTTGCTCGCCGTCCTCCTCATCGCCATCGGCTCGCCCGGCGAGGCCATCGGCCAGCGGGCCCCGGAGCGCTTCCGCGATCTCGTCGCCGTCGACGCACCGGTCGTGGCGATCACGAACGCGAAGGTGATCGACGGGACCGGGGCCCCGGCCATGACCGGTCAGACGGTGCTCATCGAGGGCGATCGGATCGCGCAGGTCGGGCCGAACGAGCGGGTCGCGGTGCCGCGAGATGCCGAGGTGATCGACGGGACCGGGCATACGGTGATCCCCGGGCTGATCGGTCTTCACAACCACAGTTACTACACCGGCGGCAACGGTCGCGCGGCGCAGCTCTCTTTCTCGGGCTCGCGGATGTACCTCGGCAGCGGGGTGACGACAATCCGCACGACGGGTGCACGCGCGCCCTACGAGGAGCTGAACCTGAAGCGCGCGATCGACGCGGGCGAGGCCGTCGGCCCCTCTATGTTCACGACCGGGCCGTATCTGACCGGTGAGCAGGGCTCGTCGACGATGGCCCACCTCGATGGGCCCGAGTCGGCCCGACGGCTCGTGCGCTACTGGGCCGAGGAGGGCGCGTCCTGGTTCAAGGCGTACACGTGGATCAGCCGGGCCGAGCTCGGGGCCGCGATCGAGGAGGCGCACGCGAACGGGGTGAAGGTCACCGCGCACCTGTGCTCGGTGGGATACCGCGAGGCGGTCGCGCTCGGGATCGACAACCTCGAGCACGGCTTGATGGCGAACAGCGAGTACTTCCCCGGCAAGCGTCCCGACGAGTGCCCCTCGGGGTTCCGGAACGGCTACGGCGAGCTCGACGTGAACGGCCCCGAGGTGCAGGCCACCTTCCGCGACATGATCGACAACGGGGTCGCGATGACGTCGACGCTCGTCGTCTACGAGATCTCGGTGCCGGGCCGCGCCCCCATCGAGGAGCGGGTGTACGATGTCCTCGCACCCGAGATCGCCGCCGAGGTGCGCGAGATCGCCGAGCGGGTGCGGGGCGCGAACCTCGAGTCGGGTATCGGGATCCACCCCGACGTCTACCGGAAGGCTCTCGAGTACGAGTACGCGTTCGTCCAGGCGGGCGGGCTGCTCGCGGCCGGTGTCGACCCGACCGGCTACGGCGCGGCACCGCCCGGCTACGGAGACCAGAGGAACTTCGAGCTCCTTCTCGAGGCGGGCTTCACGCCGGTCGAGGTCGTGCAGATCATGAGCGCGAACGGCGCGCAGGTGCTCGGGATCGACGGAGATGTCGGCACCGTCGAGGCGGGAAAGGTCGCCGATCTCGTGCTGATCGAGGGCGACGTCGAGGCACTCGGTCACGTGAAGAACACCCGGATCGTATTCCGCCACGGCATCGGGTGGGATGCGCCGGCGCTGATCGAGTCGGTCCGCGGCATCGTGGGCATCCGATGAGACGTGGACGGGCCGAGGTCGCCCCGACACGTGGGGCCATTCACGCCGTGGTCGCCGTCGCCGCCCTGACCGCCGCGATGCCGGTCTCCGCACAGGACGATCTCCTCACCACGGCCGAGCGGTCAGGCTTCGTCGACACGAGCTCCTACGAGGACGTGGTGGCGTTCACGCGCGCGGTCGCGAGGGCCGACCCGCGGATGCACCTGACGACGTACGGACACACGTCCGAGGGGCGTGCGCTGCCGCTCGTCGTGGTGGGGGATGTCGCGGACCCGAGCCCCGAGGCCGTGCGGGCGTCGGGGAAGGTCGTCGTCTATCTCCAGGGCAACATCCACGCGGGCGAGGTCTGCGGGAAGGAGGCCCTCCAGATGCTGCTCGCCGACATGGCGGGCGGCGAGCATGCCGCGTGGCTCGAAACGATGGTGCTGCTCGTCGCGCCCATCTACAATGCCGATGGCAATGAACGGAAGTCTCTGACGAACCGGGGGCGCCAGCACGGTCCGCTGGGCGGGATGGGCCAGCGACCCAACGCGCAGGGGTACGACCTCAACCGGGACCACATGAAGCTCGACTCGCCCGAGGCGAGGTCGGTCGCCCGGCTGTTCAACGAGTACGACCCGCACGTGGCGGTCGATCTCCACACGACGAACGGGACTACGCACGCCTACCACCTCACCTACTCGCCTCCGCTCCACCCGAACACGCCCGCCGCGATCGACGACTTTCTGCGCGAGGGGCTGTTTCCGCACCTGACGAACGAGATCCGCGAGAAGCACGGTTGGGAGTACCACTACTACGGCAACGCCGGCGGTTTCGGCGGGCAGGAGCGGGCGTGGCGGACGTTCGATCACCGGCCGCGCTTCAACAACAACTACATCGGGCTCCGAAACCGGATCGCGCTGCTGAGCGAGGCGTACTCGTACGCGACGTTCGAGGAGCGCGTCCTGGCGAGCCTCTACTTCGTCGAGGAGACGCTCGACTACGTGCACGAGCACGCCGCCGAGGTCCACGAGATCGTGGAGAGCGCCGATGCGTCGGTCGTGGGGACGACGCTCGCGCTCCGTGCCGAGCCCGAGCGGTCGGCCGAGCCCGTCGACATCCTGATGGGAGAGGTCGACGAGGAGCAGCACCCGCTGACCGGGCAGACGTTGCTGCTGCGTCGGGACGTGAGCCGCGTGGAGACCATGTACGAGTACGGCACCTTCGCGCCGACCGAATCCGACGTCGTGCCGACGGCCTATCTCGTGCCGGCCGAGCTCGAGGAGATCGTCACGCGGCTGCGGGCGCACGGCGCGCGGCTCGACCCGGCCCCTGGCAGTCCGATCGAGGTCGAGGCGTTTCGCGTCGACTCGGTGACGACGGCGGAGCGAGAGTTCCAGGGACGCCACGAGCAGGTCGTTTTCGGCGCGTGGGAGGACCGGACGGTCACGCCCGCCGAGGGCGACTGGCTCGTCCCGCTCGACCAGCCGCTGGGGCGCCTGATCTTCACACTGCTCGAACCACGTTCGGACGACGGCTTCGCGGACTGGGGCTTTCTGGCGGACGT
>JAWWCR010000235.1:0-6326 GCA_033720355.1 Gemmatimonadota bacterium | reverse complement strand
CGTCATGCCCCTCGTCGACGGGGAGTCGCTCCGCGAGCGGCTCGCACGACAGGGGCAGCTCCCGATCCGCGAGGCGGTGCGGATCGCCCGCGACATCGCCGATGCGCTCGCCTACGCGCACCGGCAGGGCATCATTCACCGCGACATAAAGCCCGGGAACATCCTGATCGAGGACGGGCACGCCGTGCTCGCGGATTTCGGGATCGCCACGCTTACCGAGCACCTGAGTCTCGAGACGCTGACCGAGACGGGCGTCGTCCCCGGTACGCCGCACTACATGGCGCCCGAGCAGCTCGAGCCGGATCTCGAGATCGATCACCGGGCCGACATCTATGCGCTGGGCTGCGTGCTCTACGAGATGCTGGCGGGAGAGCCGCCCATCCCCGGAGCGCGCGCGTCGGTCGTCCTCGCGCGCAAGATGGCCGGCGAGATCGGCCGGTTGCGGGTCGCCCGGCCTTCCGTGCCCGAGGGTCTCGAGCAGATCGTCCACCGGGCGCTCGCCCGCGTACCGGCCGACCGCTACGAGACGGCCGACGAGCTGGCAGAAGCGCTCGAGACGCATGCCATCGCCGGGGCACCGCCGGCGACCGAGCCGGTCGCGGCTTCCGCGCCCGCTCGCTCGCTGGCCGAGAAGATGGCGGTCGCGGCGACCGTCGTCGTCGGAGGGGTCGCCCTGACGGCGGCGATCGGGTTCCTGACGACGACCGCGTTCGACATCAAGGTCCAGATGCCCGACGCGTTCCGACCCTCGAGCACCCGGCACCTTACCATGGGGGGGCGCGCCCTCCTCCCCGTGGCTGCCTTCGGGCTCTTCGCGCTCGGCCTGTTCTTCGTTGCCCGCTTCGTGGCGAAGCGGGTCGGGGCGGGGATCATGAAGCTCCCGGTCTTCGCGCCGGCCACCGACGCCTTCGAGCGGCGCGTCGTGACGCCCGGGAATCGATTCGTGCGGGCGGTCCGGTCGGCGACGCTCGGGGACGCCTTCTTCGTCTCGCTCGTCGCCGTGTCGCTGTTCGTCGTGACGCGATTCGGAGACCTCCTGAGCGTGCTGTGGACCAGCGAGGCCGCCATCCTCGGGTGCGAGCACAAGGCCGTTCACCGCTCGTTCATGATCTCGATGGTCGTGCTCATCGTCGGGTTCGGCACGATCTGGCTCAAGCTCTTCCCGTGGCTCGAGCGGCGGGCGCCCGGCAGACCGCGCGCGTCGGCCGCGCGGTGGGGGAGTCTGGCCTGGTTGATCGGGCTGCTCGTGCTCCTCACGGTGCCGTGGCGCATCATCTACGGCGAGAACGAGCGTATCCGGCTGGACGGACGTCCCGCCTACCTGCTGCAGCAGACCGAAGCGACCCTCCTCGTCGTCGGAGGCGAACGCGGGTTCGCCCGGGTCGTCGACAGGGGGGAGGGGACCGACGTTGAGCGACTCGGAGTGCACGGATCGCCGTTCGAGGGGCGCGTCGCCTTCGAGAGCGGGCTCCCGGGCTGCGAGGCGATCACGGTCGCCGCGCCCTGAGTCGATCGCCACCGTAACGACCGGGGCACCGGGGCCCCGGCCGAGGACCCGGACGAAGGAGAGGTTCCATGAATGCATGGAAGAAGATCCCGATCGCGACGGCGCTTCTGCTGGCAGGAGGCGTCGCGCCCGCCGCCGCGCAGGTCGGTCCGATCATCGACTGGATCAGCAAGCTCTCGGGGCCCGGCGTCGGGCGCTTCGGTCTCGAGGCCACCTTCCCGTTCGGCGACACGCCCCGTTCGCTCGCCGTCTCACCTTCCGGCATGTACGGCGCGAACGTCGGCACCGACGGCGACGGCCCGGACACGGCGGACGGCCTGGGCGCGTGGTCAGGACAGGCGACGCTCGACATCCCGACGATCGTCTTCTCGCCGACCCTCGCGATCCTCATACGTCCGGGCGTCGGGTACAGCTCGTTCTCGGGCGACAACTTCGAGACGTTCGGGGCGTTCTCGATCCCGTTGCTGGCGACGCTCCGGGTCGGTTCGGGAGCGCGCGGGAGCTTCCGGATCGGCTTCGGCTGGAATTTCTTCTCCTTCCCGGACGACACGTTCGATCCGATCGAGGTCGGTACCGAGCCGGGTACGTGGGAGGGATCCTTCGGGATGCATGCAAGCTACATCTTCGACTTCTGACCGGGACATGGCCGATCGGGGGGCCGGCGGTTCATCTTGAGGGTCGCTCACCGAAGACAGGAGACGGCCCATGAGAACCGATCGACGCGTCCTGATCGCCTTCGCGCTCCTCTCCGTCGCCGTGGTGGCGACGGCCCGCGCGCACACGATGTTCCTCAAGCTCGAGAGCTTCTTCCTCGAGCCGAACACGAGCGCCGTGGTCGCGCTGCTGAACGGGGACTTCGATCTGAGCGAGAACGTGATCGCCCGCGATCGTATGACGGACGTGAGCGTCGTCGGGCCCGACGGCGTCGTCCATCCCCCCACGTCGGCGTGGCGCGACACCGCGATGTTCCACTGGAACGCGGACAGCGTCGACACCGCGCTTCTGGAGTTCGAGACCGGCAGCGCCGGGACGTACGTCCTCGGCGTCTCCTCCGCGCCGACCGTGTTCACGCTCGCCGACACCGCGTTCAACGACTACCTCGTCCACGACGGGATCGTCGACGCGCTCGCCGAGCGCGAGCGGAAGGGCCTCATGGACGAGGACGCGACCGAGCGGTACAGCAAGCATGTGAAGGCCATCATCCAGGTCGGTGACGAGCGCACCGGGCACTGGGAGCACGAGCTCGGGTATCCGGTCGAGTTCATCCCGCTCCGAAACCCCTACGAGCTGTCGGTGGGAGACGCGCTCGAAGTCCGCTTTCTGCGGAACGGGCAGCCCGTGCCGAACCAGATCGTTTACGCGAACCACGAATACAACCACCAGCACGACGACGCCGGTGGGCATGTGGAGGCCGTCACGACCCGCACCGACGGGTACGGGATCGCACGGATCGAGCTGAGCGCCGGGGGGCGGTGGTACGTGAAGACGATCCACATGGTCGAGAGGGAGTCCGAGCCGGCGATCGACTACGAATCGAACTGGGCCACGTTGACGTTCGAGATCCGGTAGTCGCGCCGGGCGGCCGGCGCGGCATGCAGTGCGTCGGTCCCACGGCCGGTGGTGGCGCCCGGGCAACGGTTCCGAGGATACGGGCCGGCCGCCGGTCGGCGGTCGCCGTCCCCCATCGCCTCGGGCACATGGCCTCGTAGGCCATTGCCCAGGAACAAGATACGTTGGATGAAATCGTGTGACGTAAGAGGTCTGGGAAGGGTTACGGGGGGCATGGGACCGGGGGCATGGATCTTCCGAAGGGTGCGCCCGCCAACCCGATCCTGCCGTCCGACGCGACCCCGAGAATGAGCGAGACACGTGACCCGGACGGACGGGCGGCCGACGACCCGACCCCGAACGACGAGAACGTGATCGCAGAGACCGCCGCGTCGTCCCGCCAACGAACGTCCGCGCGCTTCGCGCTCGGCGCGATCGTTTCGCTCGCGCTCCTGTGCGTCCTGCTCACCTTCTCCCCGTGGCGACAGGGGTTCGCGGACATCGCTCGCGGCGATCCGCCCGACTGGGCGGGCTATTACGGCGCCATCGAGCGCATGCGGGCCGGCGATACGTACTACGAGGCGCTGGGGGCCGAGCTCCACACGAGAGGGTATCCGACGACCTCGCCGTTCAACTGGCGGACCCCGGGGCCCCTCGTCGTTCTCGCGAAGCTGCCGAGCCCCGACTGGGGCCGGATCGGGATCGCGATCCTCGGGGGATTCCTGCTCTTCTTCGGACACGGCACGCTGCGTGAGATGGGGGGGCGCTGGACCGTCGGGCTGGGCCTCGTCCTGCTGAGCGGCACGATCGTCCCGGGTCTGGTGGGGGCGCTCTTCGTGCAGCCCGTCCTGTGGGCCGGTCTTCTCGTCGGCCTCTCGGCGGTGCTCCTCGGCGCGGGCCACCGGAGGAGCGCCGTCGCGGTGGGGGTCCTCGCGCCGTTCTGCCGTGAGTTCGCGATCGCCTGGGTCGTGGTATGTCTGGCTTTCGCGCTCCGCGAGGGACGGCGGCGCGAAGCGGCGGCGTGGGGTCTCGGGGTCGCCGGGTTCGGTCTGATGCTGGCCTACCACGCCGTACAGGTCGGGCGTCACCTCACGCCCGAGTCGTTCGGCCAGCCCGAGGGGTGGTTCCAGTTCGGCGGGCTCCCGTTCCTGATCTCGACGTTCCAGATGAGCGGGTTCTTCCTCCTCGTCCCCCAGTGGGGCGCGGCTCTGCTGCTCGCGGCGGCGCTCGCCGGGACGATCGGCTGGACGAGTCCCGTCGGCCGCCGGGTCTCGGCGACGCTCTTCATCTTCGTGCTCTCGTTCTCGATCATCGGGCTGCGGTACAACCAGTACTGGGGCCTGGTGCTCGCGCCGCTCGTCTGCCTCTGTGCGGCGCGCGCTCCGGTCGCGCTCGGCGCGCTCTGGGGGGTGGCCGAGCCGGGGGCGCGAAGCCGCCCCGACGCCGAGGAGTTGCAGGGAGCCTGATCGCCTGACCGCGTGTAGGTTATCGGCCGGCGGGGTGCGACCGTGGCGCCCCGAACGAGCGAACCCCTTCACGCACACGAGATGGCAGGTCGATGAGCACCCGCACCGCCGCCGGCGCACGAACGCTCGGGCGCGAATACTACACGTCCCCGGCGATCTGGGACGCCGAGACGGAGCGCATCTTCCTCCGCCGCTGGCTCTACGTGGGGCGCTCGTCGGCGCTCGAGGGGACCGGGAGCTACGTCCTGTACGACGCGGGCACCGAGTGCGTGATCGTTCTGCGCGACCGGGACGACGCGGTGCGCGCCTTCCACAACGTCTGCCGGCACCGGGGGACCCGTCTCGCGACCGAGCGGGCGGGCCGGTTCGGGAAGTCGATCCAGTGTCCTTACCATGCGTGGACGTACGGGCTCGACGGAGCGCTGATCGGCGCGCCGTTCATGGACGAGGTCGATGGGTTCAGCAGGGACGACTACCCGCTCCACCCGGTCCGCGTGGCCGAGTGGGACGGCGGGGTCTTCGTCTCGCTCGACGCCGGGGCTCCGCCCTTCGAGGAGGCCTTCGCCCCGCTCATCGGCAAGTTCGCTCGATGGCGCCCCGACGAGCTGCGGGTCGCCCACTCGATCACGTACGAGATCGACGCCAACTGGAAGCTCGTCTTCCAGAACTATTCGGAGTGCTATCACTGTCCGACGCTCCACCCCGTCCTCAACCGGCTGACGCCCTTCCGCGGCTCGTCGAACGATCTGGTCGAGGGGCCGTTTCTCGGCGGGCCGATGCGGATGGCGATGCGGGGCGGCAGCATGACGATGGACGGGCAGCGTTGCGCGGCGCCGCTGGGCGACCTCCAGGGCGAGGACCTCGACCTGGTCCAGTACTACACGGTGTTTCCGAACATGCTGCTGAGCCTCCACCCCGATTACGCCCTCATCCATCGCATCGACCGACTCGCGGTCGACCGCACGCGGATCGTGTGCGAGTGGCTGTTCCACCCGGATGCCATCGACGCGCCGGGCTTCGACCCCGGTCCGGCGGTCGAGTTCTGGAACATGACGAACCTCCAGGACTGGAAGGTGAGCGAGCTCTCGCAGGCCGGGATCTCGTCGCGCGCCTACGTGCCGGGCCCCTACTCGGAGCTCGAGAGCATGATCGCCGCCTGGGACCGCGAGTACCTGCGGGCGCTCGCCGGGTGAGGCGAGGGTCGCGGACGGCCCCCGGATGATCTCCGTCTCGGGGCTCGAGATGTCCTTCGGCGGGCAGACGCTCTTCCGCGAGGTCTCCTTCCAGCTCAACCCCGGCGAGTGTTACGGGCTCGTCGGGGCCAACGGGTCGGGGAAGACCACGCTCGTCAACATCCTCGCGGGCGATCTCGAGCCAACCGCGGGGTCCGTGGCCATCCCCCGCCGGGCGGATCTCGGCGTGCTGCGGCAGGATCAGTTTCTCTACGAGGACGAGGAGATCCTCGGCGTGACACTCATGGGGAATCCCGAGCTTTGGGACGCGATGTCGCGGAAGGAGGCGATGCTCGCCGCCCCCGACGATGAGTTCGACGCCCATTTGTTCTCCGAGCTAGAGGAGACCATCCAGCGGCACGACGGGTACGCGGCCGAGGCTCGCGCGGCCGAGATCCTCGAGGGGCTGGGTCTCCCGACCGCGATCCACCACGATCCGCTCTCGACGCTTTCGGGCGGGTTCAAGCTTCGCGTGCTGCTGGCGCAGACGCTCGCCGGGTCCCCCGACATCCTCCTGCTCGACGAGCCGACGAACCATCTCGACATCCTGTCGATCCGCTGGCTCGAGAAGTT
>JAWWCR010000234.1:0-6357 GCA_033720355.1 Gemmatimonadota bacterium | reverse complement strand
GGCGGGATGAGGATGCCAAGGGTGCCCGACGCCGCCAGGGCTCCCGTCGCGAGCACCGGATCGTACCGGTAGCGCCGCATCTCGGGCATCACGATCGAGCCCATGGTCGCCACCGTCGCGATGCTCGACCCCGTCACGGCCCCGAACGCTCCGCACGCGAGCACAGATGTGATCGCGATCCCGCCCGGGACACGTCCGAGCCACTTGTGGACCGTCTCGTACAGGTCCGACGCGAGCCCCGTGTGGAAGACGAGCTGCCCCATCAGAACGAACAGCGGGATGGTGACGAGGACGAAGCTCTGGCCCTCGCTCCACGACACGAGCGCGACATGAGCCATCGCGGCCGAGGCGCCCTCGAGCACCCAGATCCCCACGACGCCGACCCCGGCCATCGCGAGAGCGATCGGCACACCGAGCGCGAGCAGCACGAGCAGCAGTCCGAGCGAGATGAGCCCGATCGCCGTCAGCGCCACAGCTCGTCCCCTTCGTGCGCCTCCTCGAGCCGCCCGGTCGGGTTCGACAGCATCCGCCCCACGAACACGAGCGCGCAGAGTCCCATGAACCCCATCGCCGGCCAGATCGGGACGAGCAGCTCCTCACCGGTCTCACCCGTCCGCGCCATGTACGGCACGAAGAGCCACGACTGGACCGCGAGCATCCCGAGGACGACGATCCCGGTGAGGGCCGAGACGACGTCCGCCCACCCGCGGAAGGCCCCGCGGGTGCGGTTGTAGAGGATCTCCATCCGAATGTGGTATCCGCGATCCCACGCGTGCGGGAGCGCCGAGAACATCGAGATGAGGAGAAGGAGCCCGTTCACGTTCCGACCCCAGCGGAGCGGCGCGTCGAATGCGTAGCGCAGCACGACGTCCAGCGTGACCAGCACCACGAGAGATGGCAGACCGACGTAGGAGGCGAGCCGGAAGAGCGCGCGGGAGGCGGCGTCGGACCACCGGTCGATCCGGTCGAGGATCATGACGCCCCGCGCGTCGCCGGGACGCGCATCACAGCTCGATGATCCCCTGGACGGGCGACGTCCGCACGTGGTTCATGAGCTCCTCGTCCGACCACCCGCGGTAGCGTGCCGCGAGCGCCGCCATGTCTTCGGCGAGCCGGCGGGCGGGCAGGCCGCGCGCCTCCTGCTCGGAGAGAAAGCGCTCGCGCAGCGGCTCGAGCGCGGCGCGCCACTCGGCCAGATCGGCTTCCGCTGGCGCCAGAATCTCGATGCCCCGCTCCCGCAGATCCTCGATCGCCTCCGCGGCCCGTGCCCCGCCGTAGTAGTTCTGGACGGCGAGCTGCCCGCGCACGCGGAAGAGCCCGTACATCTGTCGTTTCAGATCATCCGGCAGGGCGTCGAAGGTGCGGCGGTTCAGGCAGTACTGGAGGACGGTGACGTTGATCCGCACGGTCGTCAGGTAGCGTCCGACCTCGAACAGCCGGTACCCGAGCATGTCGGGGACGCCGAGCGCGACCGCGTCGATGATCCCGCGCTGGAAGGCGAGGTACGTCTCGGCGGCGGCCATCACCACCGGAATGGCGCCGAGCTCGCGGAACACCGCCTCGGTCAGCCCTCCCGTCACGCGGATCTTCTTGCCCCTCACGTCCGCCGTGGTCTCGATCGGCGTGGTGGAGATGATGTCGTACGGCGTCGTCGCGTCGCAGTGCGCCAGGTAGACGCCCAGCCGCTCGTACTCGTCGCGGAAGTACGTGGGATAGAGCTCTTCGGCGACGAGCGCCGCGACCTGCGGGGAGTCGAAGAAGAACGGCAGCTGGAGCGCGTGCGTGAGGTGGAAGCTTCCGGGCTGGTAGGTCGCGTAACCGTGCGTGTAGTCGGTGATCCCGGTGACGCACGCCTTGAACCCGCCGAGCGGTCCGTGGAGAAGTCGGTCCATGTACGGATCGAACCGGACGCGGCCGCCGGTCTCGCGCTCCACGATCTCGGCGAAAGGGACGTACGCGAGCCGGTACAGCCCGTGCGATCGCGGGACGTGGGAGGTATAGCGCAACACGGTGGCGTCGTCGCGTCCGTGGCGGTTTCCCCGGACGAACGGGGCGACGACCGCCGCCCCGGCCGCCGCGCCGAGCAGCCGACGCCTCGTCCAGACCCGGTCGGGGAACGCCGCCTCGTCGCTCAATACCGTCTCGCGGTGTCGAGCACGTTGAGGAGGGGCCGGTCCGAGAGGTAACGCCGGAGGTTCTCGCAGAAGAGCTCCACGATCCGGGCGTTCTCGCGGTCGCTCGTCGCCGCCGAATGTGGCGAGACGAGGACGTTCGGGAGGTTCCACAGAGGGCTGTCGGCCGGGAGAGGCTCGGTGGCGAACACGTCGAGCACGGCTCCGCCGAGACGGCCCGTCGCGAGCGCGTCGATGAGAGCGGGCTCGTCGACGAGCGACCCGCGCCCGACGTTGATGAGGACCGCGCCCTCGGGCAGTAGTCCGAGCTCGGACCGCCCGACCGCCCCCTCCGTCTCGGGCGTGTGCGGGGCCGCGAGCACGAGGAACTCGGCACGCGGCAGGACCGACGCGAGCTCGTCAGCCCCCACGATCTCGTCCGCATGGAGCTCGGCGGCGGGCACGTTGCCCGGGGACCGTCGAACGCCGATGACGTACATCCCGAACGACCGGGCCGTCCGGGCGACCTCGGCACCGATGGAGCCGTGGCCATAGATGACGAGCGTGCGCCCACGGAGGTCGGTCCCGGCGAACCGCGTCCAGTCGCGGCGCCTTTGCTGGTCGACCATGGTGAACAGCTCTCGCGTGAAGGCGAGCATCCCGAGCAGACAGAACTCCGCCAGCGGACCCGCGTGGACCCCGCTCGCCGTCGTGAAGAGCGTCCCCGGCATCCGCTCGGCGTAGCCCCACGCCGCCACCCGCTCGCCGATCCCCGCGCTCGTCGCCTGGATCCAGCGCACCCGGGGCGCGAGATCGGGCAGGTCGTCGATGTGGGTCTGGTCGAAGTCGAACAGTACGTCGGCGCGCGCGAGGAGCCCTCGCCAGCGGCGCTCATCCTCCGCCGAACGCTCGATCGCCGCCCCGGTGTGGTCCGCCGCGTATCGCGGCGGCCGGAGGAGGCCCGGCTCGTAGACGACATCGAGCCGGGGGTCGATGTCGCGGATGCGATCGACCAGATCGGGCTCGATGTAGCTCGCGATCAGGATGGTGACATCGGGGGTGTCGGGCATAGCGGAGGAAACTGGCGAGGTCCGGACCGGGGCAACAAGGTTAAGAGAGAGAGGGGTCGATCCGGATCCGGAGGTCATCTAAGTGCTCGAGGAAGCGATCTTCTTCACGGCGGGGGCGATCTTCACCTGGGTCTTCGCCCGGCGCGACCACCGCCGGCGAACCGAGAGCGAAGAGCGGACGCGTGCGCAGATCCACGAGCTCCGCGCGGTCGTCGAGGAGACCCTCACTCGGATCGGCTCGGACGAGGGTCGCACGACCGGGCCGGAGGCCGACACGGGCGGGTGGCCGGCCGAGGGTGGCCCGGAGACCGATCTGCAGGCCGCGCTCCTCAGACTCAAGAGTCACCTCGAGGAGACCGACGTGTGATTCGATGGGATCGAGAACCCGCGTCCGGCTGGAGCTGCTGAAGTTGCTGCGGCGGCCAGGGCCGGGGAGGGGCCCTGACCGTCGGAGCCCGGCTCGTTGGGGGTGAGCCGACTATCCGCAGCTAGCGCATGGGAGGGTGTGACCACCCGACCCTGAAGGTTGGATGCACGAGGGGGCCAAAACCTTACATCGGCGACTGCGAGGTCTCCTCGACGAGGATCCGATCCGCACCGGGCTCGCGCCGAAACTGTGTCTCGAACAGGCTGGAATAGAGGCCTCCCGCCGCGAGAAGCTCCGCGTGCGAACCGGTCTCCACCACCGAGCCCGCGTCGAGCACGAAGATGCGGTCGGCGTTGAGGACGGTCGACAGACGGTGCGCGATCACCAGCGACGTCCGCCCGCGCGTCACCGTCTCCAGCGCCTCCTGGATCAGGGCCTCCGAGTGCGCGTCGAGGTGCGAGGTCGCCTCGTCGAGGATGAGGATGCGGGGGTCCTTGAGAAGGACGCGCGCGATCGCCAGCCGCTGCTTTTCTCCCCCGGAGAGGCGGTATCCCCGTTCGCCCACGACCGTCTCGTAGCCGTTCGGCAGCCCGGCGATGAACTCGTGGATGTTGGCCGCGCGGGCGGCCGTCTCGACCTCGTCGACCGGGGCGTCGGGTCTGGAGTAGCGGATGTTCGCGCCGATCGTGTCGTGGAAGAGGTACGACTCCTGTGTGACGACGCCCACCGCACCGGCGATCGAGGCCAGGTCGAGGTCCCTGACATCCACGCCGTCGATCTTCACGCTGCCCTCGGTCACGTCGTACAGCCGGGGAACCAGATAGGTGAGTGTCGTCTTTCCGGCGCCGCTGGGGCCGACGAGCGCGACCGTCTCGCCGGGTCTGATCGAGAAGTCGATGTGGCGGAGGGCCCATCCGCCGGCGCGCGGAGCGCTGTCCGCGAGATCCTCGCGCGTCACCCCCCGGTAGCTGTACCGCCTGACCGACTCGAGTCCGGTCTCGCCGGCGCCGCCGTAACGGAACCCCACGCCCTCGAAATCGATGCGGCCCTCGACCGACGTCAGCGAGACGGGGTCGGGCTTCTCGACGACCGCGCTCGGCATGTCGAGCACCTCGAAGACCCGCTCGAACGACACGAGCGAGGTCGCGAACTCGACCCGCGTGTTGGAGAGAGACGAGAGCGGTCCGTAGAGCCGGGTCAGGTAGGCCGACAGGGCGACGATCGTCCCGACGGTGAGCGAGCCCCGGATCACCATGACCGCCCCTACCCAGAACACAACGGCCGTACCGATCGCGCTCACCACGCCGAGAAACATCCCGAACCAGCGGCCGATCGTCGCCTGACGGATCGACAGGTCGCGCACCTTCGACGCCTTGTTCGCGAACCGGTCGTCCTCGTGAGCCGTGCGGCCGAAAAGCTTGACCAGCAGGGCGCCCGACACGTTGAGCGTCTCCTGCATGATCGTGTTCATGTCGGCCCCCTCCTCCATCTGCGCGCGTCGCACGTGACGGAGCTTCTTCCCGACGCCCTTCGCCGCGAAGAGGAAGAGGGGCAGGACGCCGATGGCGAGGAGGGTCAGCCGCCATTCGAGTCCGATCATGATCGCCGTCGTCGCCACCACCGTGAAGATGTTCGAGGTGAGGGTGATGAAGGTGGAGGACACCGCCTGCTGGGCCCCGACGACGTCGCTGTTCATCCGCGACATGAGCTCGCCGGTCTTCGTGTTCGTGAAGAACCCGATCGACTGGCGGAGGACGTGACCGAAGAGCTGGCGGCGCAGATCCAGGATGATCCCGTACCCCATACGCGCCGAGGACCACCCCTGGAGCACTCCGAGCACGCCGTTCACGAGCGGGACGGTCACCATCCCGAGCCCGAGCAGCGTGACGAGACGGAGATCCCCGTTCGGGATGGCGGTGTCGATGAGCGCCCGCATGAGGAGAGGCTGGGCCAGGGTAAGGAGCGAGATCACGACGATCGTCGACAGCACGATCGCGAGCTGGCCGCGATACGGACGCGCGTACGCCAGGACCCGTCTGACCAGCGCCCAGTCGACCTGCGGCCGGTCCTGCTCCTCGTCGTACTTGATGTACGACCACCATCCGCCACCGTGCATCCGCCGAATCTGCCGGGGAGCCCGGGCTCGCGCACGCGGCGGCGGGAGGCGAGGGTCCGCGTCGCGACATATAGTCGGGCACATGAACGACGAAACCTCAGCACCCGCACGTCGGGTCGTCACCGCCCGGATCGCCTTCGTCGCGGTCGTCCTGGGGCTTGCCATCACGGCCCCGGCGATCGGTCAGCACTTCCCCGACAACGACGGTCTGCTCGAGATCATCCGGTCCCGGGTGGATCAGGGTCGGGCCACGGGCATCGTGCTCGGCGTGCTCGAGGCCGACGGCTCGCGCCGCATCGTCGCCTATGGGGACGCCGGACCCGACGCGCGCCCGCTCGGGCCCGAGAGCGTGTTCGAGATCGGATCGATCACCAAGGTGTTCACGGGGATCCTCCTCGCCGACATGTCCGAGCGGGGCGAGGTCGGTCTCGAGACGCCAGTGTCGGAGTATGCCCACGACGGCGTGAGCATTCCGGCGCGGAACGGCCGCCAGATCACGTTCATCGACCTGACGACGCATCGATCGGCGCTACCCCGTCTGCCGGGCAACATGCGACCGGCGGAACCGACGAACCCCTATGCGGACTACACGGTCGAGCAGATCGAGCTTGCGTTACGCAAACACGCACATGAGGTGTTCGTCTCGAAAGGCACGACGACGATCGGCACGATTCCTTATTCCGCGAACGATCT
>JAWWCR010000233.1:0-6357 GCA_033720355.1 Gemmatimonadota bacterium | reverse complement strand
ATACGCACGCCAGCTCTCTGGAAGAGCGCCGAGTTCACTCGCTCGGCGGAGAAGTTCCTGCTCCGTCGCATCCGCAGTGTAGAGCCGCACGATGTCCGCAACCGTGATCGCTTCCTCTTCCGCCGAGAGCACGTCGATTCGGTCGCCGCGGCCCTCCACGAGCGCGGGATCGGTCGCGGAGACCGCATCGCCATCGTCCTGCCGAACGGCCCCGAGATGGCGTCCGCCTTCGTCTCGATCGCGTGCGCCGCGACGACCGCCCCGCTCAACCCGGCATACCGCCGCCCCGAGTTCGAGTTCTACCTGTCGGACCTGGGGGCGAGCACCCTCGTCGTGCCCGAGGGCAGCGACTCCCCGGCCATCGCGTGCGCGGCGGACCTCGGGCTCGCCGTGCTCGAGCTCGTCGTCGACCCGGCGCGGCCGGCCGGGACCTTCGAGCTCTCGGGCGCGGGGCCCGGCGGCGATGCGACACGCGGGCCGTCCGCGTCCGATGACGTGGCGCTCGTGCTCCATACCTCGGGGACGACCTCGCGGCCCAAGATCGTCCCCCTCGCGCAGCGTAACGTGTGCGCCTCGGCCGCCAACATCCGGCGGACCCTGGCGCTCGAGGCCCACGATCGCTGCATGAACGTCATGCCGCTCTTCCACATCCACGGGCTGATGGCCGCGGTACTCGCGCCCCTGTCCGCGGGCGCATCGATCTACTGCACGCCGGGGTTCAACGCGCTCCGGTTCTTCAACTGGCTCGACGATGCGAGACCGACGTATTACACGGCAGTCCCGACGATGCACCAGGCGGTGCTGGCGCGGGCAGCCCGCAACCGCGAGGTACTCGACAGAATCGCCCTGCGGTTCATCCGGTCGTCATCGTCGTCTCTGCCGCCTCAGGTGATGACCGAGCTCGAGGAGGTGTTCGGCGCACCGGTCGTCGAGGCGTACGCGATGACCGAGGCCTCGCACCAGATGACCTGCAACCCGTTGCCGCCCGGCACCCGGAAGCCCGGCACCGTTGGTCCCGCCGCCGGTCCCGAGGTCGCCATCATGGACGAGGGCGGCGCGCTCCTCTCTCTGGGGGAGATCGGCGAGATCGTCATCCGGGGCGCCAACGTCACCGACGGGTACGAGAACAACCCGGAGGCAAACGCCGAGGCCTTCACCGACGGGTGGTTCCGCACGGGCGACCAGGGCTACATGGACGCGGACGGCTACGTGACGATCACCGGGCGACTCAAGGAGATCATCAACCGGGGCGGCGAGAAGATCTCTCCGCGAGAGGTCGACGAGGCCCTGATGGACCACCCGTGCGTGCTTCAGATCGTCACGTTCGCCGTGCCCCACGACCGACTCGGCGAGGAGGTCGCGGCCGCCGTCGTCCTGCGCGAGGGCATGGAGGCGACGCCGGAGGCGCTGCGGGAGTTCGCCGCGGGTTGCCTCGCCGCGTTCAAGGTCCCGCGCACGATCCTGATCGTCGACGAGATCCCGAAGGGCCCGACGGGGAAGCTCCGCCGCATCGGCATGGCCGAGCAGCTCGGTCTCGCGTAAGGGGGCGCGCATGAAGATCTGCGTCTTCGGAGCCGGGGCGATCGGCGGCTACCTCGGCGTCGAGCTCTCGCTCGCCGGCCACGACGTCACCCTGATCGCCCGTGGACCGCACCTCGAGGCGATGAAGTCGAACGGGGTAAGGCTGCTCATCGACGGCGAGGAGCGCGTCGCTCGCCCCCGTTGCACCGACGACCCCCTCGGCGTCGGCCACCAGGACTACGTGATCATCACGCTCAAGGCGCACTCGGTCTCCGGGGCCGTCGAGTCCATGCAGCCCCTGTTCGGGCCCGACACCGCTGTGGTGACTGCATCGAACGGCGTGCCGTGGTGGTACTTCTATGGCCTGAAGGGCAGCGAGTGGCGGGGCCGCCGGCTCGAGACCGTGGATCCGGGCGGCGTCCAGTGGAAGGGCATCGGTCCGGAGCGCGTGATCGGATGCGTCGTCTATCCCGCCACCGTGGTCGAGCGACCCGGCGTCATCCGTCACGAATACGGCGACAAGTTCTCGCTGGGCGAGCCGACCGGAGAGAAGACCGAGCGGGTCGTCCGCCTCGCGCAGGCGTTGTCGGACGCCGGGTTGAGAGCGCCCATCCGCAACATCCGCGACGAGATCTGGCTCAAGCTCTGGGGCAACCTCGCGTTCAACCCCATCAGCGCCCTCACCGGCGAGACGCTCGACATCGTCGCGACCGATCCCGGCACGCGGGCCGTCGCGAAGGCGATGATGCTCGAGGCGAAGGAGATCGGAGAGCTGCTCGGCGCGCGGTTCCGTGTCGACATCGAGCGCCGAATCGACGGCGCGGCGGGTGTCGGCCCGCATCGGACCTCGATGTTGCAGGACCTCGACCTCGGCCGACCGATGGAGATCGACGCGCTCGTGAGCGCCGTCCAGGAGATGGGTCGTCTCGTCGGCGTGGAGACAGCGACGATCGACACCGTGCTGGCCCTCGTCAAACAACGCGCGCGCGTCGCCGGGCTCTACCCCGCCTCATAACGCCCGGTCCGACCGCTCGGCCGGCCACACCACCCCGCGACAGCGACGAGAGCCACCCTCCCATCGCCGCCCGTGCAGGAGTTTTCGAATCGTAAACTCTTGCAAGGCGCGGGTTGCGGGGTGTTCGGGCCTATCGCGGGGGGACGCCGATGGAGTGTGGCGAGTCAGCCGCCGAAGAGCGCGATTCCGAACACCCGATCGGCGATGAGGAGCGCGGTGAGACCGGTGAACACGACCAGACTGAACCCGCCGAACCAGCGGTCGAACCGGTTTGGATAGAAGTACGGATCGTCCTTCGGGATCACCCGCAGACAGTAGTACAGGTTCAGGTAGTAGATGACCGGTGCGACGAACGCGGCGAGCGCCGACGCGACGAGCACCAGAAACACGGGTCTGGGGATGAACGCGATGAACGCCACCGAGGCGATCAGCGAGTAGATCATGGTCGCGCGGTAGATGTTGTATTCGGAGTACCAGACGGACTCGTGCTCCGGCGACGTCCTGTCACGGCGTGCCACGCCGGCGAGACGCGCGGTGGATCGAAAGAGGTTCCGGCAGCACGCGCCGACGATGCGGGGCCATCCGTCGAAGTAGTTGAAGGCCGTCGAGAAGGTCGCCGCGAGGGCGCCGAGGATGAACACGCCCATCATCCACGGCCCGACACTCAGCGTGAAGATGCCGGCGATCTCGCCCATCACGTCGCGTCCCTCGACCGGGCTGGGGTAGAGCCACACGGCGGCGAGCAGCAGGAAGATCGCGCCGAGCACGAACGACACGACGTGTCCCACGCGGTAGTCCCACAGCCCGATGCGAAACCAGCGCCGGCAGTACTCCTGCGCGTGCGGAGGGAGGGCCGACACGTCCATGGTCAGGTCGTCGATGCCGCCCTCGAAGGGATCGAAACGGTCGATCGCGCCCGCCCGCTCGAGCCGTCCCCGGACCTTGCTCATCCCGGCCCTCTTGGCCTTCCCCCACTCCGACGCCTGGAGCGAGACGTCGATCCCCGTCGGAAGCAGGCCGAGGAAGGCCGCGATGACGAGCCACGATCCCTGCGGGATCTCGATCAGGAAGAAGTGCCCCATCTCTGCGAGGGGGGCGGGCCGCACCACGTACACGGCGATGGTGGACGCGACGAGGATGCCCGCGAGCAGCTTGGTCGTCCGCTCCACGGCGGCATACCGGCCCTTGAGGATGACGAACACCGACAGCGCGCCGAGGATCAGGGCGTACACCTCCATCGTGAGCCCGGCGCCCAGCACCTCCGAGAACAGGTAGTAGAGGACGGCCGCGGCGGCGATCAGGCGGCCGGCCTGCCCGACGGCGCACTGGATGAGCGTCGTCACGAGCACGTACCAGAGGGGCCACTTTCGCCAGGCGGTCGAGTATGCTTCGAGGAGGCTCTTCCCGGTGGCGTTCGTGAACCGGAAGGCCATCTCGAAGCCGTAGTACTTGAAGACGTACGCCACCGGCAGGCACCAGAGGAGCGCGAACCCGAAGCGTCCGCCGGCGGTGGGGGCCGTCACGAGGTGGCTCGTCCCGATCCCCGTCATCATGAGGATCATCCCCGGTCCGAAGTGCGCCGCGAGGTCGCGCGGTCGCAGCGATGGAAGCTCTAGCCGCTCGAGAGCCTCGAGGGCGGACGTATCGGCCGGACTCCGGTGTTCCATGCGGCCTCCGGGGATGGGGGGCCGGGATTCGCCCCGCAGCAACGTCGGGGCCGCATCGAGACGGGGCAAGCGAGCCGGACTGTTGACGTGTTTTCGCCATGTCCGGCATCCTCGGTGCACGCCCGACATCCCGCAACGGGGAGATCCCGACATGAAGTCCATGATTCGCGCAGTCCTGGTGCTCGCGGCCTCGCTCGGCGCGGCGGCGTGCCGGTCCGTTCCCGAGAACCCGGCAGACCTGATCCTCGTGAACGGCGACGTCTACACGCTCGACGAAGACGTGCCCGAGGCCGAGGCGATCGCGATCCGGGGGTCGCGGATCGCCGCCGTGGGGTCGAACGCCGACATTCGCGCGCTCGCGGGCCCGGACACGCGCGAGATCGATCTGGGCGGCGCCTTCGTGTCACCCGGGTTCAACGATGGGCACGTCCACGTCGAGAGCACCGGGGCGCTGATCGTCGGGGTGAACCTGCTCGACGTGCACGAGCCGGTCGCGTTCGCCGAGCGGATCGCCGCCGCGGCGGAGCGCATGCCCGACGACAGCTGGATCACGCGCGGCGACTGGGGCGCCTACGAGCAATGGGAGGCGGGCTCGACGGGGCGCGAGACGGATGGTGAGGCGGCCTCCGATGGGCCTTTCACGCCGCACCGCGACCTGATCGACGAGGCGACCCCGAGCAACCCGGTCCTGGTCAACCGGTTCGACCGGTCGATGTTTCTCGCGAACAGCCTCGCGCTCGAACTGGCGGGAGTCGACGAGAGCACGACCGCCCCGGCGGGCGGCACCATCGAGGTCGGCGAGGACGGCCGGCTGACGGGGATCCTCACCGGCTCGGCCGTCGATCTCGTACGGAGCGCGATGACGCCGAAGTCGTTCGAACAGCGTCTCACCGAGGTGCGCGCCGTCCTCGACGAGGCGCGCACGGGGGGCGTCACGACCATCCAGGACATCACGTCGGCCGATCAGCTCCAGGCGTATCAGGAGCTCCAGAAGCGGGGCGAGCTCACCGCGCGAATCAACATCCGGCCCTCGCTCGACAACGTCACCCATACGGGCGGTCTCGGGATCACACTGGGCTTCGGCGACGACTGGCTCCGCTTCATCGGCTACAAGGCCTGGGTCGACGGGATCATGGGCGGGTCGAGCGCCATGTTCTACGAGGAGTACGACCACGCGCCGGGCAACTTCGGGATCGTCCGGCAGATCATGCTTCCCGAGGGCGTCGAGGGGCTCGCGCTGTCGCTCGGCCGCGACCAGAGCTACACGGAGTTTCCGAAGGGGAACCTGCAGATCCTGATCGAGGAGGCCGTCGACACGGGGATCCCGCCGCACGTCCACGCCATCGGCGACAAGGCCGTGCGCATCCTGCTCGACATCTTCGAGACGGTGCTGACCGAGAACGACATGGTCGACTCGGACCACCGCTGGCGGATGATCCACGCGCAGGTGGTGGACCCCGGGGACTTCCACCGGTTCGGCGAGCTAAACCTCGTCGCCGAGGTGAATCCGTACCACATCTCCGACGACATGCGATGGATGGAGGAACGGATCGGCTCGGAGCGCTCGCGCGGCGCCTATGCGTTCCGCGACCTGAAGGATGCGGGCGCGGTGCTGGTGTTCGGCAGCGACAGCCCGGGCACCAACGCGGCGCGCTACTTCCTGAGCCCGGTGTACGGCCTGTACGCCGCGGTCAGCCGCCAGACGCTCGGCGGCGAGCCGGCGGAGGGGTGGTTCCCCGAGCAGCGCCTCACGATCGAGGAGGCGATGGAGGCGTATACGAAGAATCCGGCGTGGGCGTCGTTCGAGGAGGACATCAAGGGGACCCTGACGCCCGGCAAGCTGGCCGACATCGCGGTCTTCGACACCGACCTGATCGAAGCGGGGCACGACGACCCGGCGCGTCTGCTCGAGGCGAAGGCCCTCTACACGATCGTGGACGGCGAGGTCGTCTACGAGGCGGAGTCGGCCGGCGGATCCTGAGCGACTGAACGGTCCCGACCATTTGACGCCCCGTCCCCGCGCGACAGGACCGCGGCGGCGGTCACGTCGGCGCTGACATTCGCCAGCGTGATGAACATGTCGACGACCAGGTCGAGCGCGATGAGGATCCCGATCCCCTCGACCGGTAGACCGAGCGAGATGTAGACAGGGGT
>JAWWCR010000232.1:0-6440 GCA_033720355.1 Gemmatimonadota bacterium | reverse complement strand
GCACCTCGATGAGCGGGTGCTGGCCGTACAACCGCTCGACCGGGAGCACCGGGCAGACGCCGTTGCAGAAGCCCGAGCGGGCCGCGAAGTACGACCCGAGGACGAGCGCCGCGATGCCGAGCGCGATGAGCAGACCCGCGAGTGCTTCGCCGCTGCCGTTCAGGACGGCGCGGCGGGCGGGGACGAGGACGAACAGCGCCCCCGCGGCGATCGCCCCCGAGGCCATCAGGGGCGTGGGGTTACGACCCCGCCGTCCGATGTGGCTCGGAATCTCGTTCAGCGTGGCGAGCGGGCAGGCGTTTCTCCAGATCGCCGGTGTCAGCAGAAAGGTGGCCGGCAGGACGGGCACGACGACGTTCCACGTCCAGGCCAGGGTGGGCTCCGGCGCTACGAGAAGAAGAACGATCAACCCGCCGACCGCGACCACTCCGGCGGTCTGAATCGCGCGCCAGACCGGCCCGAATCGCGCGGGCGGAAGCTGTATCTCGCGTGTCGCCAACGTCTCGATCTCCTCTGCCGCCGACCGACATCCCCGCGGGCGGACACGAAGGTACGGGTCGACACGCCGCCCGACACCCGGGGTCTCCGTTGCCCGACTCGCGGCCCCGTGCGCCTATTGTCGGACACGCGTCCGAACCGCGTCGTTGGTCGGTGTACGCGAACCGAGGAGGTCACACGAAAATGCAACGCTCTCTCCGCTCCCTGTCGGCCCCGTCCCTGGTCGTGGCCCTGGCCGCCGCGCCGATGTCCGCGCCCCCGGCGACGGCGCAGACTCCGGACGCCACCGTCCCCGACGCCTCGACGCTCGTCGGGCTCGAGACCAGCGTCCTCCGCGACCTCGTCGACCGCTACTCGGAAGACCGGGCCGGTCTCGCGCGCCGGTGGACCGTTCCGTACTCGGAGGCCCGGCGCGAGCGCTTCCGGGAGTTCTACGAGGGGTGGTCGGAGTCGATGGGGTCGCTCGTGTACGAGGGTCTGGGGCTCGAGGGCCAGGTCGACTACCAGCTCATGAAAAACGAGCTGTCCTACCGCCTGACGCTGCTCGATCGGGAGGCGGAGCTGGAGAGCGAGATGGCGGACTTCCTCCCCTTCACCTCCACGATCGTCGAGCTGGAAGAGCGGCGACGCGCGCGCGAACCGGTAGAGTCGGAGCGGGCCGCCGAGGAGCTGGCCGCGATGCCCGAGCGGATCGATGAGGCCCGCGCGGCCCTCCAGGAGCGGATGCGGGTGGCCGAGGCCGGCGAGGCGGGCGCCGTCGCGCCCTCGAAGATCGTCGCGCTCCGCGCCGCGACGGCGCTCGAGCAGCTCGCCGACCGTCTGGAGGACTGGTACGAGCACTACGCCGGATACGACCCGATGTTCACCTGGTGGAACGAGGACCCGTACGAGCGCGCGAGCGCCGCGCTCGAGCGGTACGGGGAGTTCCTGCGGGAGGACGTCGTCGGCGCCCGACCCGGCGAGGACGAGCCGATCGTCGGCGACCCGATCGGGGCGGACGGGATGGCGGCGGATCTCCGCTACGAGATGATCTCGTATACGCCCGCCGAGCTGATCGCGATCGCCGAGCGCGAGTTCGCCTGGTGCGAGGCCCGCATGCTCGAGGCATCGCGCGATCTCGGGTACGGCGAGGACTGGAAGGCCGCGCTCGAGCACGTGAAGACGCTCCACCGTCCGCCCGGCGATCAGCCGACCCTGGTGCGCGAGCTGGCCGAGGAGGCGGTGGCGTTTATCGAAGCGCACGACCTGATGACTCTCCCGCCGCTCGCCGACGAGATCTGGCGTGTAGAGATGATGTCGCCCGAGCGTCAGAAGGTCGCCCCGTTCTTCCTCGGCGGTGAGGTGATTCAGGTCGCGTTCCCGACCGACGAGATGGAGCACGACGACAAGCTCATGAGCATGCGCGGGAACAACGAGCACTTCTCGCGTGCGACGGTGCACCACGAGCTGATCCCCGGACACCACCTCCAGGGGTTCATGACGCGCCGCTACAACCCGCACCGCGGCGTCTTCTCTACGCCGTTCTGGGGCGAGGGGTGGGCGCTCTACATGGAGATGCTTCTGTGGGACCTCGGTTTCCCGCAGACGCCCGAGGACCGGGTCGGGATGCTGTTCTGGAGGATGCACCGCGCGGCCCGGATCATCTTCTCGCTCTCCTTCCATCTCGAGCGCATGACGCCGCAGGAGGCCATCGACTTCCTGGTCGACCGCGTGGGTCACGAGCGCGCGAACGCCGAGGCCGAGGTGCGCCGGAGCTTCAACGGCTCGTATTCGCCGCTCTACCAGGTCGCGTACATGATCGGCGGACTCCAGATCCGTGCGCTCCACGAGGAGCTCGTGCAGAGCGGGCGCATGACGAACCGCGAGTTCCACGACGCGATCCTGCGCGGCGGCCGGATGCCCATCGAGATGGTGCGTGCGCGGCTGCTCGGCCAGTCGCCTCCCGAGGACTTCGAACCCGGTTGGCGGTTCTACGGCGACCCGCTGGAGGACGCCGGGGGCGGGGGTGACGGCGCCGAACGATGACGGGGACGTCGCGCGTCGTCGGGGTCGCCCTCGCGGCGGCGACGGTTGTGGGGTGCCCCGGAAGCGAATCCTCCGATGACCCGGCCGCCGGCGACTCCACCGCCCTCGTAGAGGTCGAGACGAGCAGGGGCGCGTTCGTGATCGAGGTCCACCCCGACTGGGCGCCGCTCGGGGCCGCGCGCTTTCTCGAGCTCGTCGAGACCGGGTATTACGACGACGCGCGCTTCCACCGCGTCGTCCCCGACTTCATCACGCAATGGGGACTCGCCGGTGACCCCGCGGTGACGGCGCGGTGGAAGGATGCGTTCATCGACGACGACCCCGTCGTCGCCTCGAACACGCGCGGGCGCATCGCGTTCGCGTTCACCGAGCCGGGGACGCGGTCCACGCAGGTGTACATCAACATGATCGACAACGTCCGTCTCGATTCGACCGGGTTCGCGCCGTTCGGGGAGGTCGTCGAGGGGATGGATATCGTCGATTCCATCTATTCGGGGTACGGCGAGACGTCCGGCGGTGGCGTGCGTCGGGGCGATCAGAGTCGGATCGTCGCCGAGGGGAACGCCTACCTGGACCGCGAATTCCCGCTGCTCGATCGCCTCGTCCGGGCCCGGATCCGTTGAGGTGTCGTCGCAACTGACGGACCTGCGCGGTCTCGCGATGGGGGCGCGGTTCCTCGCGGCCCTTCCGGGCTTCCTGCGGCGACCGACGACACCCGATGGGATGCGGTCCACGCACGAGCTGATGCGATCCACGCGCGAGCGCCGATTCATCGACCTGACGCGGAGGACGGCCTTCGGGCGCCCGGGCTCGGTAATGGGCCGGCTCCTCGCGCACGCCGGGGTGTCCGAGGGCGACCTCGAAGAGATGGTCGATGCCGACGGGCTCGAAGGCGTCCTCGATCGGCTGTTCGAGGCCGGTGTCTACCTTACGGTCGACGAGTTCAAGGGGCGCGCGCCCGTCGTTCGGGGGTCGCTCACGATCGAGACCGGGCCCGACAGCTTCGAGAACCCGCTGGCCTCGCCGCACGTGGTCGCGCGAAGCGGCGGCAGCCGCAGCCGGGCCGGCCCCTTTCTCATCGACATGGAGTTCGCCCGTGCGTGCGGCGTCGTGTACGCCCTGATGATGGAGGCCTGGGGGATCCCGCACGCCGCGAAGGCCGACTGGGAGGCCCCGGGCGCCGGCTCGCGGTTCCGGCTCGTCAAGCTCGCGAGCTTCGGGTCGCCCCCCGCCGCGTGGTTCACGCCGATCGATCCCGCCGACCGCGACCTGGACCGCGTGTTTCGCGTCTCGGATGTCGCGTTGCGAATGGGGGGGCGGCTCGCCGGGGTCCCGCTTCCCGCTCCGCGCCTGGCCACGGGCATGGAGCCCCTGCCCGTCGCGCGGTGGATGCGGATGAGGCTCGACGACGGAGAGACGCCCCTGGTCTTCTGTCTAACGAGCGCCGCTGTCTGCCTCTCGGTCGGGGCGGTGGAGGCCGGGGTCGACCTGACCGGTGGCTACGTCACCTGTGGCGGAGAACCGAGCACGGGAGCGCGGTTGCGCTCTATCTCGAAGAGCGGCCTCACTCCCATCCCCCGCTACGGGAGCATTGAGGCGGGGCCGGTGGGGTGGGCATGCACGCGGGCCGAGCACGCCGACCACGTGCATGTCGTGGCCGATCTCCACGCCGTGATCCAGGCCGGCTCCGCCGGTGCCGACCGGGGCCTCCCCGGGAGCGCACTGCTCATCACCGCGCTCCACCCGAGGGCGCCGTTCACCATGCTCAACCTCTCGCTCGGCGATCGCGCCGAGTTGGCCCCGAGCCGCTGCGGCTGTCCGCTCGAGGATCTCGGGTGGAGGACGACCCTGTACGACATCCGTAGCTTCGAGAAGTTCACGGCCGCCGGCGTGACATTCCACGAACGCGACGTCGTGCGTCTCCTCGAGGTGACGCTGCCGGAGCGGTTCGGGGGCGGTCCCGCCGACTACCAGCTCGTCGAGTCGGACGGACCCGCCGGCCGGCCCCGCCTGCGGATCGTCGCCGATCCGCGTCTCGGCGAGCTGGACGAGCCCGCGCTCATCCGCGCGCTGCTCGACGGTCTCGGCAGTGCCTCGCCGATCGCCCGCGTCATGGAGAAACAGCTCGCAGACGCTGCCGAGCTATCGGTCGAGCGTCGTCCCCCGCTGCGCACGCGGTCGGGGAAGGTGCTGCACCTGCACGTCGAGAACCGCGGCGCCTGACCGCGTCCGGCGATCGGGAACGTCGCCCCGTCAGCGTCGGGTCGCGGGCTTTACAGGCCGTACGTCGCATCCGAGACTCCGTGTCCCCGAAGCGCCCCGCCGATCGGCGGTCGCCCGGGATCCAGCATGAAACGAGGGACGCATGGAGAAGATCAACACCCGTGACGCGACGCAGCCCCGAGGCCACTACTCGCAGGCGATCGTGCACAACGGTCTCGTGTTCGTGTCGGGTCAGCTGCCTGTCGACGGCGACGGGAACCCTCTGGCCGACGCGAGCATCGGTGAGCAGACTCGCGTGGTGCTCGCGAACATAGACACCATCCTGCGGGCCGCCGGCAGCGGTCTCGACCGCGCGCTACAGATCACGATCTACGTGACCGACATGGCGTTATGGGACGAGGTCAACGCCGCCTACATCGAGGTCCTCGGCGATCACAAGCCGACCCGGGCGGTGATTCCGGTGGGCCCGCTGCACCACGGAGTCGCGCTGGAAGTCCAGACCATCGCGGCCGTGTAACGTTCAACCGGCGGGCGCCATCGCCGCGGCTTGCCGCTCGAGCAGTTCCGAGATCCCCCGATCGGCGAGCTCGAGCAGGGCATCGAGTTCCGCGCGTGAGAACGCCACTCCCTCGGCCGTCCCCTGTACCTCGACGAACCGGCCGTCATCGAGGCTCACGACGTTGAAGTCGACATCGGCCGCGACGTCCTCCACATACTCGAGATCGAGCCGCGGCTCCCCATCGACCATGCCGACGCTGATCGCGGCGACCCGCTGACGTAGCGGATGCCGCTCGACGAACCCCTGGTCGAGCAGCCACAAGCATGCGCGTTCGAGGGCGACGCACGCGCCGGTGATCGAAGCCGTGCGCGTCCCGCCGTCGGCGACCAGAACGTCGCAATCGACCGTGACCGTGTGCTCGCCGAGCGCCTCGAGGTCGACGGCCGCGCGGAGCGATCGCCCGATGAGGCGCTGGATCTCCTGGGTGCGGCCCCGCGCGCCGCGGCGCTCGCGGCTCGTCCGCGTGTTCGTCGCGCGCGGGAGCATGGCGTACTCGGCGGTCACCCAGCCGCCCTTCCCCTCGCGGAACGGCGGTACGCCCTCCTCGACGCTGGCGGTGCAGAGCACCCGGGTCGCACCCATCGAGATCGTGCACGATCCCTCGGCGAACGGAGCGGTCGAGATCTCGAGCGTCGTGGGACGCAGGGCGTCGTCGGGTCGGCCGGCGGGTCGGGCGGGCATGCGATCGCGTCTCGAAGAAGGGATGGAAGCGGGCGAACGCCTGACTCTACGGGGACTCGCGCCCTCGCGCGACGGATGCGATCATGGCAGCCATGTCCCCCCTGGAATCGCTGGTGAGGTTCCTGGTCGCCATCGGCGTGATCATCGCCGCTGTCTCCAACTACCTCATCATCAACAAGCTCTGGAAGAGGAAGCACCTGAAGGACGTGGCGGAGAGCGTCTCCATCTCGGCCGCGCTCCTCGGCCTCTTCACCGCGGTTCCCCTCCTCATCCAGGGGGCGTTCTACGACCGAACGCCGCTTCCGGCGATCAAGACGGGGATCGGGATCATTACGGGGATCATCTTCGTGATGATCGGCGCGGGGATGTGGGTGAAGGGGAACCGCGAGAAGAAGTTCTGGCAGCTGATGCTGGGCGCGCTGCGGCTCGAGGGGAAGGAGTCGGGCGATCTCCT
>JAWWCR010000231.1:0-6483 GCA_033720355.1 Gemmatimonadota bacterium | reverse complement strand
GACGGGGATCGGGATCATTACGGGGATCATCTTCGTGATGATCGGCGCGGGGATGTGGGTGAAGGGGAACCGCGAGAAGAAGTTCTGGCAGCTGATGCTGGGCGCGCTGCGGCTCGAGGGGAAGGAGTCGGGCGATCTCCTTAAGGCGCTCGGGCGACCAAAGGGCGCCGGCGAGATCATCAAGATACTCGAGCTGATGGCGAAGCTCGATCGAGAGGTCCACGCGAGCGAGCTCGATATGCTCAACCGGTTCGCTGCGGACTGGAAGATCGATCCGCCCGACCTGGCCGTGGGAAAGGTGCACGAGGATGGGACGCTGCTCGAGGTCCGGGAGGCCGTCGAGACATACCTGGCCCTCGATCCGCCGCACGAGCAGGCTGCCAACCTCCTCGATCTGCTCAACCTGTTCACGAAGGCGGACGACGACGTCAGCAACGAGGAGCGGGTGGTCGTCGAGGAGGTCAACGGCCTCATCCAGACGTATGTCGGAGGCGACACGGTCATGCGCGAGACGTACGAGGTCGTCATCGTGCCGCAGAGCGCCGAGCAGTTCGAGGCGGTCGAGGCGTTGCTCCCCGGCGCCACCGTGAGCCAGCGGCGGGGTGGGAAGGTCATCTCGGTCGGGACGTTCTTCTCGCGCGATTACGCCGAGGCGGTCTGTCAGAAATACATCGCGCTCGGGCTCTTCACCGCCCAGGTCGCCGGCTAGCCGCGGGCGCCCGCGCGCTCGCCGGGCGCATCGGGTTTGGCGGCCGTCTCTACTACTCCATCTCCGACAGGATCTCGCCGGCGAGCCAGAGGTGTCGATCGCCGTGGTTGAGCAGGACCTGATAGGCGGAGAACAGCGGCATCCTGAGCAGCTTGAGATAGGGCGAGCGCATCTTCGCGCGGTCGAGATCGACACCCCGCGCGCTCTCGAGACTGGCGATAAGGGCCGCACGAACCGCTTCGAACTCCTGTACGAGGGCGTCGGCCGCCAGAGACCCCTGCGGGTGCAGCCTCTTCATCGTCTTCATGCGCCGTTTGACCGGGGGCGACATCGAGCGGGCGAACCAGTTGCCGAGCGGACGCCCTCTGAAGGGACCCTCCGACAAACGCCCCCGCACCCTCGCCTCACGGATCACGGGGTCCATGACCTCGAGATAGGGCCGGTCGGTGAGCGAGACGTGCGCGATCTGCTCCCCCGCCGACCACCTGCTCTCCGACGGGCGTCGCAGGAAGTTCTCCGGGTGCGCTTCGGCGAGGGCGCGAGCCTCCCCGGCCTGCGCCCGCGCGCGGTCCATCATCTCTTCGAGTTGCCGGCTCATCGCGTCGCTCCTAGCGTCCCGGATGCCCAGACTCATCGAGTCCCCCGCGATCGTCGAGGCCGCGGGTACGAAGCCGAAGCGCATCGAGGAGTTCACCGGTCGCGTCCGCTCAGGACACGAGGCCGTGAGCGTCGCGCGCATGGTGTCTCCGGAAGGCTGGGTCGAGCCCGGCCAGCGCCCCGAGTTCGAGGAGATCACGGTCGTGCTGCGCGGTCTGCTTCGCATCGAGCACGAATCGGGAACCCTCGATGTCGGTGCCGGACAGGCGGTCATCGCCTCGCCCGGCGAATGGGTCCGCTACAGCACGCCCGAGCCGGGCGGCGCGGAGTATGTCGCCGTCTGTCTGCCCGCGTTCTCCCCCGAGACCGTGCACCGCGACGCGTAGCTTCATGGCGCGCCTGCCCCGGCGTCATGCCACGGCGCGCGGCGTCTCGTGCTGAGCGAGAGTCTCCCCTTCCGAGCGGGCGATCACGGCGGCTGCCGTCAGGTCGCCCGTCACGTTGAGGGAGGTGCGGCACATGTCGAGGATTCGGTCGACCCCCAGGATCAACGCGATGCCCGCCGCCGGGTCCACCGATGGGGGCAGCGCCTGCTGGAGGACGACGATGAGGATGATGATGCCGGCCGAAGGCACGCCCGCCGCCCCGATCGAAGCCAGGGTCGCCGTCAGCACGATCGTGAACTGAGCCGCCAGGCTGAGGTCCCCGACGAGCACGGTCGCGATGAACATGGTCGCCACGGCCTGATAGAGGGCCGTCCCGTCCATGTTTATCGTCGCCCCCAGCGGCAGGACGAAGCTCGCCACCTCGTTGCTGATCCCCACCTCCTCCTCGGCGGTCTCGATCGTCAGCGGCAACGTCGCGTTGGAGCTGGACGTCGAGAACGCGACCAGCTGAACCGCGCGGATCTTCCGGAGGAACTCGAGCGGGTTGAGTCGCGCGAGGAATCGGAGCGCGGCCGTGTAGGTGATGCACAGGTGAAGGATCAGACCGAGCACGACGACGAGGCTGTAGACGAGCAGTCCGCCGAGGACCTCGGCCCCGAACTCCGCGATGACGGCCCCGATCAGGGCGAAAACCGCGTAGGGGGCGAGGGCCATGATCCAGTGGATCATCACCATCGCCGCCTGGTTGACGCCTTCGAAGAACCCCAGGACCGGGTCTCGTTTCGTCGACTCGACCCCCGACAGGGCCGCGCCGAAGAAGATCGAGAAGAAGAGGATCGGGAGCATGTCGAAGTTCGCGAGTGCCTGGACGAAGTTGCGCGGGATGATTCCCCGCAGCACCTCGACGAGCCCCGGCGCCTCCTCCGCGAGCGCGACGCGGCTCTGGCCCTCCGCCAGGTACTGACCCCTCAAGCCTTCGAGTGCCTCCGGGCTCATCCCGGCGTCGCCGCGCAGGAAGATGTTCGACAGCACGAGGCCGATCGTGACGGCGATCGCCGTCGTCACGAGGTAGAAGGCGATCGTCTTTCCCCCGATGCGGCCCACCTTCGTGATGTCGCCGAGGCTCGCGGTACCGACCACCAGGCTCGCCACGACGAGCGGGATGACGACCATCGTGATGAGGTCGATCCAGGCGTCCCCGAGCTGTCGAATCCCCACGAGGAACGCGATGAGCCACCCGATGTCCAGGAGGTTGGCCACCAGGCCGGCCACCACCCCCAGGATCAGGGCGATCATGATCTTGGTGTAGAGCTGCATTCGGGCTCGCCTCGACGTGGGACAGGGGCTTCAGGGGTGCCGCGTCGTGAACGCGACAATCTGACCACCCCCGCGCAGGGTGGCCAGCGCGATCAGGAGTCGTACGCGTCGCCGTCTCCCTCGCCGGCGTGCATCTCCCGGTACAGCCACGCCCGCGCGGCCGCCCAGTCCCGCTTGACGGTGGCGGGCGAGACGTCGAGCGCCTCGGCGGTCTCCGCGACGCCGTATCCTGCAAAGAACAGACACTCCACCACCCCCGCCTGACGCTCGCTCAACTCCTGGAGCTTCTCGAGAGCGGCGTTCAGCGCGAGGATGTCGTCTACCGCGTCGTCGGCGACGATGTCGGAGTCACGCAGCGTGACAGGAACCGCGCCGCCGCCCCGCTTCTGGGCGCTCTTCTTCTCAGCGTAGTTGATCAGGATCTGGCGCATGGCTGTTGCCGCCACGGCGAAGAAATGGCCCCGGCTCTCGTACTCGGCCTCCGGCCGCGCCGAGATCTTGAGGTAGGCCTCGTGGACGAGCGCGGTGGTGTCCATCGTATCGTCGCCCCGCCACCCGCGACGGCGCTGGCGAGCAATTTGACGCAGTCGTGGGTATACCGAGGCGAACAGCGCCTCGTTCGCCTCGTCGTCGCCGGCGCGAGCGGCGTCGAGCATCTGCGTGATATCGCCCACATCCATGGCTGGATGATCGGGCGAGCGCGAGGCGAGCGCCAGCGTGAGCCGCGGTTCGGGGTCTCGCGGCGCTGGTCACGAGGGCTCGCGGCATCGATCTTCCCGCCGCGGGGCGCGATCGCTTCGGGGCGCGATCGACGAGGGCATCTCCCGATCGGAGAGAGGGACGCGGTGAGCGAATCGACACAATCGAAGATGGAGACGGCGACGCTGGCAGGCGGGTGCTTCTGGTGTCTGGAGGCCGTCTACGACCTGCTCGAGGGCATCGAGTCGGTCAAGTCGGGGTATGCGGGCGGCCACGTGGAGGACCCGACGTACGAGCAGGTGTGCACCGGGACCACCGGGCACGCCGAGGTAACGCGAATCACGTTCGATCCGGACGTCATCTCGTTCACGGACCTGCTCGACGTGTTCTTCACCATCCACGACCCGACGACGAAGAACCGACAGGGGAACGACGTGGGTCCGCAGTACCGGTCCGCCATCTTCTACGAGAGCGAGCAACAACGGCTCGACGCCTACACGAAGATCGCGGAGGTGGATCGATCAGGCGTGTGGGGCGCGCCGCTCGTCACCGAGCTCGCGCCGCTCGAGACGTTCTACCCGGCCGAGGACTACCACGACGACTACTTCGCCCGAAACCCGAACCAGCCGTATTGCCAGGCGGTCGTGGCGCCGAAGGTGGCGAAGGCGCGCAAGCTGCACCTCGACCGGCTGCGTCGCGAGCAACCCGCAGGCTGAAGGGAAGGGGCCAGTGCCCGTTACGTCGATGGGGTGGGCCCACTTCGTGATGGCGATTGCGGCGATTGCGGCCGGGGGCGCCGTCGCGCTCTCGCGGAAAGGCACGATTCGGCACCGCAACCTCGGTCGCGTCTACGCGTGGCTGATGGTCGGCGTGAACGTGACGGCGTTCACGCTGTACGGGTTGTTCGGTCGGCCCGGTCCCTTTCACGTCGCGGCCATGGTCGGGCTCGTGACGGTGATCATGGGGTGGATACCCGTGCGTCGGAGGAAGCCCGCGCGGTGGGTGGAGCACCACGCCCACTGGATGGCCTGGTCGTACGTCGGGCTGCTGGCGGCCGCCGCGGCGGAGACCCTGAGCCGCATCCCCGAGAGCCCGTTCTGGGGCATGGTGGTCGTCGGGAGCCTCGGGATCATCGCCATCGGAGCGGTGATCATTCGGCGCCGCCTGCCGGCCGCACTCGCTCCGTTCGAGCGGGCCATGTCACGCTGAGCGGTCGTTACCGCCCCGCCTCCTCCAGCGTCCCGGCGTCCTCGATCGCGTAGACTTCGATGTGTTTCACATCGACCGCGTCGACGCGGTAGCCGAAGATCCGATCGCGGGAGATCGATGACACGACGTACGCAGGCGGTGTCTCGACGGTCGCGAGCCACACGCCGGCGTCATCGAACACGCTCCATGTCGAGGGACGTGGAGTGTGGGGGATCCCCCGCGGGTCGACCCACCAGAAATCCTGGACCCATACCCGATCGGCGTCATCGACCAGGATCCGACTGTACGCGGGCAGCGTCTCCGCCGTCATCTCGTCCCAGAAGCGATCCTCGTAGCCGTCGGGCAGGGAGTGCAGCTCATCCTCGGCGGCGAACCGGGCGAGCGACCAGTCCAGCAGCTCCTGTCGGTGCGTCCGCGTGACCGGGACCGGCGAGTGCGCACGTCGGACGATCAACTCGGGCTCCCAGTCGGAGGACATCCTTCGGTACTCGTAGTCCCGACCGAGCCCGACGACGGTCCGCATGCCGACCGGGACCTGAAAGAAGTATGCGGCGAACTGGAGCGACCGCTGACGCTCACCGTCGAAGTACTCCTCGCGGATCGGCGCGCGGCCGAGCGTGTCCCATACGGCCCCGGCGGGCTCCACGCGCAGGACGTCGTGCACGTACGTCGTCACGCCCGCCCGGGGCGGCACATCGAGGAATCCGTAGGGGAATGCGAGGAACGATCCGTCCTCGTAGGCGGGATCGGCGAAGAAGGGGACGAAGCCGAACGAGCCTTCGGGTATCGGATCCCGGTAGCTAGGCCCCGCGATCCTTCGGCCGAACTCTCCTCGCCGGTCGAAGATGTTGACCGCCGAGCCGCGCATGTCCATCGCGTAGATCGAGTCGGCCCGGTAGGGGGCCGCGAACCAGAGCTGGCCGAACTCGCCCGGACCCTCTCCCTCGCCTCCGGCCTTCCCGAGAAACCGGCCGGTCTCGTCGTAGAGGAGGAGGGCATCCCACCCGGACTGATCGCCGTCCCCCACGACGATCGTTCCGTCGGACAGCTCGAAGACGGATGTCGGGTCGAGCGGGATCTCTTCCGGCGGGCCGTTTCCGTCGATGGCGACGATCGGCGCCGGGGAGAGCTCGACCGGTTCGGCGATCCGCGGCGCGGCGTTCTGGACGATGCGGATCCCCGCGCTGTCGCGAACTGCGGTCGCCTCGACGGTCGTCGCAGGCCGTTCACCGACGCACGCGGCGGCGGCCAGGGCGAGCGCGGCGAGGCCCCGTCGGGCCCTCACCGATCGTTCTGGTGGTGCTCCGCCTCCTCGTAGTGTCGGCGGAGGAGATCGTCGCCGAAGTCGTTCTCGGGGTCGCGCCACACAGAGTGGACGTGGTTTGCGCCGCCCTGGACGTTGTCGTACTCGATCAGCACCGTCGGGCCGTGGATCCGGAAGTAGTGACCTTCGCCCGGCTCGGTGCCGCCCGCCCACGCGAACCACAGGTTCTCGAGACCGGCGGCGTGGATCCGGTCCATCTCGGCGTCGGCGATCTCGTCCGCCGCGTTCTCGAGAAACTGTTC
>JAWWCR010000230.1:0-6625 GCA_033720355.1 Gemmatimonadota bacterium | reverse complement strand
TCGAACCGGACGACGTCCCGGATCCGACGACCGCCGTGGGGCTTGGTCGCGCGTCGGGGCGGGGCCTTCTGATGATGCGGCGCGTGTGCGACGCGCTCTTCTTCAACGACGTCGGCAACGAGGTGACGCTGGTCGTCAAGGGAACGCTCCACCCGGTCCGGCGCCTCACGCCCGTGCTTCGATCGCTCGCCGACGCGACCGGGCTGGCCTTTCGGGTCGAGCACGAGCGGCCCGGCCACACCGACGTCCTCCACGACGGATTACCGGGGGAAGCCGGAGTCGCGCACGAGCGTCCGCTCGGCGGCGACGAGCGGCTTCGCATCGTCGTCGCGGACGATCCCGACTCGTCCACGACGGCGGCCGGTCGCCTCCTGCTCGACCAGATCCTCGATGCCGTCATCGAGACGGATGAGGCCCGTGAGCGGTGGGTGCAGCGGCGACTCAGACGCGAGCGGGTTCTCGCGGAGCTCGAGGTCGCTCGCGATCTCCAGCTCAGGTTGCTGCCGAGCGCCTCCGACTTCGGCGACCTCGCCGAGGTCGCGGCGCGGTGCGACCCGGCGCTCTCGCTCGGAGGCGACTTCTACTATCTGGCCCGTCTGTCCGGTGATCGGCTCGGCGTCATGCTCGGTGACGTGAGCTCGCACGGGCCGTCGGCGGCGCTGATCATGGCGTTGACGGTCAGCTCGGCCACCCTCGTGGCGCGTGGCGCCGCGGGTGCGGCCGATGTGCTCGAAGGCATGCGCGCGCAGCTTCTGGCGGCGCTCGAATCGACCGAGATGTACATGACCCTCTTCTACGCCGTCGTCGACCGCGCGGCCGGCACGGTCACCTACGCGAACGCCGGCCACCCCTACGTCTATCGGGTCGCCGCCGGCCGGCGCGAACGGCTCGCGGCACTCGATGCGCCGATCGGCATGGGGTCGCAGCCCGGGTATCACGAGCGGACGCTCGAGTGGCCGGCGGGGACCGCCACGCTGCTCGCCTTCACCGACGGCCTGACGGCCGACCTCACCGACCCGCTGGAATCGCCGGGTGCCGGGCTGTCCCGCGTGCTGGGGGCCGGGGTCGCCGATCCGGCGCGTCTCGTGGCGGCGCTCTTCGCCGACGTCCCCGCCGGGATGCGGCTCGACGACCGGACCGCCCTGGCCGTTCGACCGTGATGGCGGCGGCTCGACCCTGATGGCGAGGGCGAAGAGGTCGCTTGGTCAGAACTTCCTCATCGACCCCAACCTGCAGCGGAAGATCGTGGACGAGCTCGCCGCCGGCGCCGACGACGTGGTGCTGGAGGTGGGCCCCGGCCACGGCGAGCTGAGCCGTCACCTCGCCGGTGCTGTCCACCGTCTCGTCCTCGTCGAGAAGGACGGCGCGCTCGGCGCCGAGCTCGAGGCGCGGTGGGGCGGGGACGAATCGATCCGGATCGTCGTGGGTGACGCCCTCGAAATCGACCTGTCCGCGTTCCACGAGGAGGGCAGGGACCTGCGGATCATCTCGAACGTCCCCTACAACATCACCTCGCCGCTGATCTTCGCGTTTCTCGACATCAGACCCCCTCCCCGACGACTCGTCCTCACCGTGCAGCGGGAGGTCGCCGACCGCATCGTCGCCGGCCCGGGGTCACGCACGTACGGCGCCCTTTCGGTCGGCGTGCAGGCCGTCGCCGAGGCCCGCATCGCGTTCGGGGTAGGCCGGCGGGCCTTTCGCCCCGTGCCCGACGTCGAGTCCGCCGCGCTCGTGATCGACCCGGCTCCGGATCGCATGGCCGCCGTCGACACCGGGGCGCTGCGCACGGTGACCCGTGCGATGTTCGGGCGCCGGCGAAAGCAGATCCAGAAGATCCTCCGCACGGCCCCCGAGCTCGCGTCGCGACTCGACGCCGCCTCGCTGCCGGAGCGGATCGGCGCGTTACCGACGGATCGTCCGGAGGCGCTCAGTCCCGAGCAGTTCATCGCGATCGCCTCCGCGCTCGTGGGGGAAGGCGAAAGTTGAGTCCGGAGGGCAGCGGGGCTATCTTCGCTTGTGAATACTTTCACAAGCGTGCGTATGTCCGTCAGAATATCCGACTCCACCGTTCGACGTCTGTCCCTCTACCTGCGGATGCTCCGCGACCTGCGCGAGCAGCAGGTCGCGCTCGTCTCGTCGAGCCAGCTCGCCGCGCGTACGGGTGCCACGTCCGCGCAGGTACGGAAGGATCTCAGCCTGTTCGGGTCCTTCGGGAAGCGGGGTCGGGGGTACGATGTCGACCAGCTCGCCGCGACCATCGAGGACATCCTCGGGCTCTCGCGAACGTGGCGTGTCGGCATCGTCGGCGTCGGGAAGATCGGCGGGGCGCTGCTCGGGTACGCCGACATGCTCCGTCGCGGGTTCGAGGTAGTGGCGGCGTTCGACACCGACCCCGCCAAGATCGGCCGGGCGATCTTCGGGGTGCGGGTGGCGCCGCTCGCGGATGTGGAGCGGGTGGTCCGCGAAGAGGACGTGGAGATCGCGATCGTCGCGACGCCTCCCGACGCCGCGCACGACGTGGCCCAGCGTCTCGCCGACGCGGGTGTGGGCGCGATCCTCAACTTCGCGCCGATCGAGCTTCACGGGATCGACGGTGTCCCGGTGCGCACGGTCGACGTGGTGCTCGAGCTCGAGGGGCTGAGCTATCTTCTGAGCCGGCCACCAGCCCGGGAGACGGATTGACGCGGAGGACGCCCCGATGACGGTCCGGATCACCAGCGAGATCGGCGTGCTCGAGCATGTCATCTGCCACGAGCCCGGTCCCGAGCTGTCGGTCGTCACCCCTCGCAACGCGTCCGCGTACCTGTTCGACGATCTTCTGGATGAGGAGACGTCCCGCGAAGAGCACCGGGCCTTCCGCGCCATCCTCGACAGATTCTGCAAGGTCTCCGAGGTCTCCGATCTCCTGACCCAGGTGCTCGAGATCGACGAGGCCCGCGAGTACATGCTGGCGCGTTCCGAGGAGGGGGTCCGCGAGGCGGCCGAGGGGGCGCAGCCGGCCGAGATCGCCCGGCTCTTCATCGAGGGCAAACGGGCGGACATCCCGCCCGCCCGCGGGCTCACGCTCTCGAAGCTGCTGAACGAGCGCGGCTACCTGTTGCCCCCGCTGCCGAACCTCTTCTTCACGCGAGACGCCGCGTGCGTCATCGGAGACCACGCGCTGATCGCCGCGATGGCGCACGAGGTCAGGTGGACGGAGGAGCTCATCATGCGCGCGCTCTTCGGCTTCCATCCGGCCCTCGCGACGGCGGGCATGATACACGACCAGGTGGAGAAGCGGCGGCTCAACACCAGCGTCGAGTGCGGCGATGTGCACGTGCTCCGCGAGGACCTGCTTCTCGTCGGACTCAGCGAGCGGACGTCGGCGGCCGGGATCGGGCTGCTCGCCGAGGCGGTATTCGAGAAGACGAAGGTGCGGGACGTGCTCGTCGTGTTGCTGCCCCGCGAGCGGGCGGCGATCCACCTGGACATGATCTTCACCATGCTCGATCGGGACCTGTGTTGCGTGTATCCGCCCCATTTCTCGGGTCCCACGCGGCTACCCGTCATCCATCTGTCGCGCGGCGACGACTCGGCGCACGAGCGAGACGCCCTCTTTCCCGCTCTCCACGACGTCGGGCTCCCGCTCGAGCCCATCTTCTGCGGAGGACCGCGGCGCACACAGCAGGAGCGCGAGCAGTGGGGGTCGGGCTGCAACATGTTCGCCGTCGCGCCCGGACAGGTCATCGCCTACGTGCGGAACGACGAGACCATCGCCGCCCTCGAGCGCGACGGCGGCTTTCGTCACGTACGCGCCGAGACGCTCTCGGCGACGGACGATGTCCCGATGGACGGTCGAGCCGTGTACACGTTCCGCGGATCCGAGCTCGTGCGCGGCGGCGGAGGCCCCCGCTGCATGACCCTCCCCGTGCTTCGGCGCGACGTCGAGTGGTAGAGGGGCCGGGTCTGCGGTTTCGCGCCGAGAGCGCTCTCCTCGAGCACGCCGTCGAGCTGCTCGGCGACACGCCGCGCGACACTGCCGAGCTGGCCCGGCGGGTCCTCGGCATCACCGGAGGGCCGCTCGCGGTCCGTCACAGGCTCGTCGGCGAGCTGCTGGGCGCCGACGCGCGGGTCCGTCACGAGGACGGTCTGTGGCGACTGGGCGCGCGACCATCGGCCGGGCCGGTCGAGTTCGATCGGCTGAAGTTCGCCGTGGTCGATGTCGAGACGACGGGCGGCGTGGCGGGCCGCGGGGGACACATCATCGAGATCGCCGTCGTGCGGATCGAGAACCGCGAGATCGTGGACTCGTTCGCATCGCTCGTCGACCCGGGCGTCTCGATCTCGCCGTGGATCACGCGGCTCACGGGGATCCGGAACGGGATGATTCGCGGTGCCCCGACCTTTTCGAGCATACTGCCCGAGGTCCGCGGACGTCTCGACGGGTGCGTGTTCGTGGCCCACAGCGCGGGGTACGATTGGGGGTTCGTCCAGCACGAGATGCGGCGCCTGGGGCGGAGCGTGCCGGATGGGCCGCGGCTCTGCACGGTCCAGCTCACGAGACGTCTCCTGCCCGGACTCGACCGGAGGGGGCTCGATGCCCTCGCCCGGTACTACGGCATCGAGATCCACGAGCGGCACCGGGCGCGCGGCGACGCGATCGCGACGGCGCGGTGTTTCCTCAGGATGCTCGACGACGCCGAGCGGAAGGGATGGACGACGTGGGCGGACCTCGCGGGAGAGCCCGAAGGGGGTACGAACGATGCTGATCGGTGAAGGCCGGGGGATCCGCGTCCACGCGATCGACGCCGGCGATGTCCGGCTCGACGGCGGGTCGATGTTCGGCGTGGTCCCGAAGACCCTGTGGAGTCGTGGGATCGAGGCGGACGAGCGGAACCGCATCCCCATGAAGATGCGTTGTCTGCTCGTCGAGACGCCCGAACGACGGATCCTGGTCGACACCGGGGCGGGGAACAAGACGAGCGAGAAGCTGCGCGCCATCTACGGGATCGACAACGAGGGCGAGCCGACCCGGCTCGAGACGTCGCTCCAGACGGTCGGCGTCGAGCCCGAGGATGTGGATCTGGTCGTGGCGACGCATCTGCACTTCGACCACGCGGGTGGGCAGACGACGCTCCGCGACGATGGGTCGATCGTTCCGGCGTTCCCCAACGCCCGCTATGTGATTCGGCGGGGGGAATGGCACGCCGGGCACTCCGCGAACCGGCGGATCCGGTCGAGCTACACGCGGGCCGATTTCGACCCGCTCGAGGAGGCCTGCGTCCTCGAACTCGTGGAAGGGGACCAGGAGATCGTGCCGGACGTGCTGCTGGTCGGTCTGCCGGGACACACGGCGGACCACCAGGGGGTGCTGATCGATCTGGGCGAGGAGATCGTGTGGTTTCCGTGCGACCTCGTCCCCACGTCGGCGCATCTGCGCCTCTCGTGGATCATGGCGTACGATCTCGAGCCGCTCGTGACGCTCGCGACGAAGGAGAGGTGGCTGACTCGTGCGGGCAGGGAAGGCTGGCGGATCGTCTTCCCACACGACCACGCGGTGGTTTCGGGGCGCGCCGCCCCGTCCGAGAAGGGCGTCGGCTGCGTGCTTGAGGACATCGTGAACGAGCCGGGGTTCGCCCCGGTCAACGATAGAGGACAGGGATGAGCGACACGGACAGAACGGCCGTCATCGTCGGCGCCGCACGGCTTCCGACGGGGCGGTTTCTCGGAGGACTCTGCTCGTTGGGCGCCGCCGATCTGGGCGCGAAGGCGATCGCCGGCGTGCTCGAACGCTCGGGGATCGAGCGCACGGACATCGACGACGTGATCATGGGGAACGTCGTCCAGGCCGGCGTGGGGCAGGCGCCGGCGCGGCAGGCGGCGGTACGCGGCGGCGTCCCCGAAGACGTGCCGGCGTTGACGATCAACAAGGTGTGCGGCTCGGGGCTCAAGGCCGTGATGCTCGCGGCGCAGGCGATTCGCGCGGGAGACGCGCGCGTGGTCGTCGCCGGCGGCATGGAGTCGATGTCGAACGCGCCGTATCTGCTGCGAGGCTACCGCGAGGGGGTGAAGTTCGGCGATCGTCAGATGGTCGACGGTCTGATCCACGACGGGCTGTGGTGCTCGTTCGGGACGTGTCACATGGGCGGGCATGCGGAATACACGGCCCTGAAGGCGAGCGTGAGCCGCGAAGACCAGGACCAGTTCGCCTACGACAGCCACATGAAGGCGATCAGGGCGATCGATGCGGGCGAGTTCGAGGCCGAGATCGTGCCGGTGACGATCCCCGGGCGGAAGGGGGACGTACTCGTCGACACCGACGAGCCGCCCCGGCGGGAAACGTCGCTCGAGGCGCTGGGGCGGTTGCGTCCGGCCTTCGTCGGCGACGCGCCCCCGGAGGTAACCGAGCCGAGCGTGACCGCGGGAAACGCGCCGGGGCTGAACGATGGCGCCGCCGCGACGGTCGTGACGTCGGAGGCGTACGCCGCGGCGCACGGGCTCGAGATCCTCGGGCGGATCACCGGCTACTCCGCTGGCGCGATGGCGCCCCGCGACCTCTTCTTCGCGCCGGTCGTCGCCGTGCAGAGGTTGCTCGAGAAGGAGGGGACGAGGGTCGAGGACTACGGACTCGTCGAGATGAACGAGG
>JAWWCR010000229.1:0-6636 GCA_033720355.1 Gemmatimonadota bacterium | reverse complement strand
GGGCGCGCTGGGGTCGCTGGCCGCCGACTCCATCCCGCGTGGCGAAGAGATCGGAATCGATGCTTCCGTCATCGGGTTCGCGGGTCTGCTCTCGCTCGCGACCGGGCTGCTGTTCGGCTTCTTCGCGGCGACCGCGTCGGCCCGCGTGGCCATCGCCTCGGGTCTGCGCGAGGGGACGCGCGGGTCGTCGGCCACCCGCCGCGCCGGGACGCTTCGGAACGGGCTCGCGGTCGCCCAGGTGGCGCTGGCGCTCGCGCTGATGACCGGCGCGGGTCTGCTCGCGAACAGCTACTACCGGCTGAACAGCGTCGAGACCGGGTTCAGCTTCGAGAACGTGCTCACCGCGCGTGTGTCGGTGCCGGTCGAGCGGTACGACACCGACGCCTCGATCCTCCAGTTCTTCGACGAGCTGACCGCCGGGGTCGAACGACTCCCCGGGGTGACGAGCGTGACGACGTCGTACTCGCCCCCGCTGGCGTCCTCGAGCTTCCGACAGAGCATCGAGATCGATGACGGTCCGGGTGGCGAGGACGAGGACCGTGTCTGGGCGGGGACCGTTATCGTCGGCGAGGGCTTTTTCGATGCGAGCGGGATCCCGCTGGTGGCCGGGCGCGGCTTCGGTCCCGCGGACCGCGGCGGTCCGCAGGTGGCCGTCGTCAACCGGACGATGGCGGAGCGCTACTGGCCAGGTGAAGACGCCGTCGGAAAGCGGTTCCGGATCACGGGCGGGATCACCGGAAGCGTCGAGTCGCTCGACCGGCGCTATTTCGTCCGTGACTGGATGACCGTGGTCGGGGTCGCGGGGGACGTGCGCCGCCGGAGCCTCGAGGAGCCCGCCGAGCCCGAGTTCTACCGCCCGCACTCGCAGATGGCCTGGCCCGGGATGGCGTTTCTGATTCGGACCACCGGAGACCCCGAGGCCCTCGTCCCGGCGCTCAAGGCCGAGACGGCGCGGCTCGACAGGACTCTGCCCGTGACGAGCATCCGGACGCTGTCGCAGCTCCGCGCCGAAGCGACCGCGATGCCCCGGTTTCGGACCGCACTGCTCGGGGCATTCGCGGCGATCGCCTCGTTCCTGGCGATCATCGGTGTCTACGGCGTGATGTCGTTCACGGTCGGTCAGCAGCGCCACGAGATCGGGATCCGGATGGCGCTCGGGGCGAGCCACCGCCAGGTCATGCGCCGCGTGCTCGGCCGTGGGCTCAGGGTGGCCGGGTTCGGCGCCGCGCTCGGGCTGGCCCTCGCGTTCGTCGGCTCGCGCGCGCTCGGCGCGATGGTGTACGGGATCAGCACCCGCGACCCGCTCACCTACGTCGCGGTCACGGCCCTCATCCTCGGCGTGGCGCTCGCGGCCACGGCGCTACCGGCCCGGCGGGCGAGCCGGGTCGACCCGGTCGGGACGCTGCGAGAGGGGTAGCGAACGCACCTACCCGACCCGCGGCAGCACCTCCTCCTCGAGTCGGTCGCCGAGCCTGTCTCGCTCGACATCGAGATCGTAGCTCGCGCGGAGGTTGAGCCAGAATCGGTCGGAGGTGCCGAAGTACCGGGCGAGGCGAAGTGCCGTGTCGGCCGTGACGGCTCGCTTCCCGTGCACGATCTCGTTGATCCGTCGGGGCGAGACGCTGATGTCCTTCGCCAGCCGGTACTGGCTGATCCCCATGGGCTCGAGAAACTCCTCGAGCAGTACCTCGCCGGGATGAACGGCGGGAAGGGCAGATGGGGTCATATCTCTCACTCTAGTGGTAGTCGACGATCTCCACGTCGTACGTGTCTCCGGCGTCCCAGGTGAAGCAAACGCGCCATTGACGATTGACGCGGTTGCTGTACGGCCCCGTCCGATCGCCCTTGACCCGAGACCATGCCGGTCTGCTCGCGACGCATCCGCGTTTCTTACGAATCGTAAACGCGGCCACGACGCGTCTAGCGACGTGACAACCTCGGCCCGCGGCCTACATGTCGGGTCTCACCGGAAGCTCGATCCGCTCGCCGACCTCGGGGCGCAGCGCCTCGACGTGAAGCCGGGCGTTGAGCGCCGGCACCCTGTCGGTGATCAGGGCATTCAGCCGGTCGAGGATGTCGGGCATGAGCCGCCACGCCTCGTCGACCTGCCACAGGTGGTCGGCCGTCGGGATCGTCGACGACTGCTCGATCGCCCGCGAGACGCCGGCGTTTCGGCGCGCGTCGCCGAGATCGTCGCGGATCGCCTCGAGCTCCTCCTCGATCGCCTCGATCTCCGCGGTGAGGTCTTCCGGCGCGTTCGCCGCCGCCTCGACGAGATCGTTCGCGGCCTCGAGCTGTTCGTCGAGCGCGTTTGCCGCCTGACCCGCATCGTAGATCGGCTTCGCGAGCGCGTGCAGGCTCATCAGCGCGTCCTGCCGCGCGACGCGGTCGTCCATCGGGATCGGCCGGCGCGGATCGGCGATCACCTCGATCTCGTCGCTGTACGTCTGGCCGCCAACGGCGAGCGTGACGGTGTAGGTGCCGGGGAGCACGACGGGCCCGCTCGGCGTGCCGCCGCCCCCGAACCCGCCGCCACCGCCACCGGGACCACCGCCCCCACGAGCCGGCTCGTACGGCGCGTCGTGCCGCCAATCCCAGATGATCTCGTGGATTCCGGGCGTGTCTTCGGTGTCGAGCGTGCGCACATGTTCGCCGGAGGTATCGGTGATCGTGAGCGACACCTCTTCCTGCGCGCCGCCGTCGCCCCCCGTCGCCATCTCGGTGTCCCCCGGCGCGTCGCGCAGCCAGTAGCGGATGCGTGCGCCGCGCGGGGGATTCGGGGCGCTGTACCGCGCGCCGTAGAACGGCCAGTCGCCGCGCTCCGCGAACATGATCGACCGCGACCCCATCACACCGCCGGCGTCGGCCATCATCCCCGTCGCGAGCCGCTCGAGCGGCGCGACGTCGGCCATGATCCAGATGCTGCGGCCGTGCGTCCCGACGATGAGGTCGTTGTCGCGCGGGTGGATGAGGATGTCGTCCACCGGCACGGTCGGGAGGTTGTTCTTGAGCATCGTCCAGCTCGCCCCGCGGTCGATCGACGCGTACACGCCGACCTCGTTGCCAATGAACAGCAGATTCGGGGTCCGGTGGTGCTCGACGATCACATTCACCGACCACAGGTCCGGCAGCCCGTTCGCGATCGGCGACCAGCTCTGTCCGTAGTCCTCGCTCACGTACGCATACGGGGCGAAGTCGCCGTTCCGGTGCCCGTCGAAGCTCGCGTAGACGCGGCCGGCGACGTGGTGCGAGGGCTCGACGCGGCTCACGTACGTGCGCGGCGGCAGACCCGGAATCCGGTCGGCGACGTTCGTCCACGTGGCGCCGTCGTCGCGACTCACCTGGAGGTTTCCGTCATCGGTCCCGACGTAGATGACTCCGCGGGTGACCGGCGACTCGGCCACCGACGTGAGGTTGCCATAGGTCGAGATCCCGTCGTGCGGCGACATCGCCGCCTCGTCTCCCCTCACGCCCATGATCGACAGCGTGTCGCGGTCGATCTGCTTCGTGAGATCGAGCCCGCCGACCTCCTCCCATGTCATCCCGCGGTCGCGCGAGCGCAGCAGGTAGTTCGCGCCCAGATAGACCGTCGCCGGGTCGTGCGGCGAGAGCTGGAGGGGAGAGTTCCAGTTGTAGCGGTAGTCCTTCGTCGTGTCGCCCTCGGCGCGCGGCCCCTCGATCGGCCGCATCGGCGTCTTCTCGCCCGTCCGCAGGTCGTAGCGGTTCATGTTCCCGCCCTGCGACTCGGAGTACACGATCGTCGAGTCGCTCGGGTCGACGATCGTGAAGAACCCGTCGCCGTACGCCGTCTCGTACCAGTCCTGGTTGCGGATCCCGTGGAAGGAGAGTGTGTTGGAGGGTCCGCACCACGCGTCGTTGTCCTGGAGACCGCCGCAGACTTTGTACGGCGTGCTCATGTCGTACCCGATCGCGTAGAACTGCCCGAGCGCGATGTTGTCGAACATCCGCCAGTGCGCGGTGCCGTCCCACGTCGCGGAGACGCCGCCGTCGCTCCCGATGATCAGGTGATCGGAGTCGTTCGGGTTGATCCACAGGTCGTGGTGGTCGACGTGGATCTGCTCGGCGCCGTCGTTGCGGAACGTCCGTCCGCCGTCGTCCGACACCGCGAGCTGGGTGCCGAGGACGTAGACGCGGTCGGGGTTGCTCGGGTCGACGCGCACCTGGGAGTAGTACATCGGACGCGGGTTCGTGTCGGAGATCTTCTCCCACGTCGCGCCGCGGTCGAGCGAGCGGTAGAGCCCGGTCTCGCGATCGCCGCCCCCGCCGCCGAAGCCGCCGAACCCCGCGCTCGGATCGCGGGCATCGGCCTCGATGAGCGCGTACACCATGTTGCCGTTCTGGCGATAGACGGTGACGCCGATGCGGCCTTTGTCGCCTTCCGGAAGGCCTTCCGTCAGCTCGGTCCAGTTGGCGCCGCCGTCGAGCGTGCGGTAGAGACCGCTGCCCGGACCGCCGCCGTTGAAGCCCCACCCCGTGCGTCGGCGCTGGTACATCGCGGCGAACACCGTGTTCGGGTCGGCCGGGTCCATCGCGAGCTCGATCGCGCCCGTGTCCTCGTCGATGTACAGGACGAGATCCCACGTCGCGCCGCCGTCGGTCGTCTTGTAGACACCCCGCTCGGGGTTCGGCCCCCACAGATCGCCCACCGCGGCGACCCACACCACATCGGGGTTACGCGGGTTTATCAGCACGCGCCCGATGTGCCTGGTCGCGTCGAGCCCCATGTGCGACCACGTCTTCCCGCCGTCGGTCGACTTGTAGACCCCGTTCCCCCACGGCGACGACTGCCGGTTCTGCGGCTCGCCCGTCCCGACCCAAACGAGGTTCGGGTTGGCCTGGTCGATCGCCACCGCGCCGATCGAGCTCGTCGGCTGGTCGTCGAACAGCGGCGTCCACGACGTCCCGTGGTTCTCGGTCTTCCACAGCCCGCCCGTGGCCGTCCCGAGATAGAACACCTGCGGCTTCGCCTCGACGACGGCGAGGCTCGTGATGCGGCCGCCCATCAGGGCCGGGCCGACCTCGCGGTACTCGAGGTTCGCGACCGCGTCTTCGAGCGACATCTGCGCGCGGGCGGCGGACGGGATGAGCGTGAGCGCGGTGAGCGCGAGCAAGAGCGGAGCGGTGCGCGAAGCCTTCATCGGATGCTTTCTCCATCGGGTGAGCGGGAACCCCTGATTCTACGGCCCGGTGACCGGAGGGCGCGAGATCATGAGACCGACCGCCGACAGAGACCCGAGGCGTCGAGACATCGACTCGGTGAAGACGTAGCTTCCCGAGGAACAGCTTCCACCCCGGCCGGACTGGCGTCATTGTTGGTTCACGGGATCACACCGGGGTGAAGAAGGAGGCACGGTGAACTCTCAGTCCGATCCCGGCGATCCGCGGGACCTGAGGGCCCGGGAACTCGAAGCCGCCTACGCGGCCGCGGCCGCAGACCCCGCCTTCATGGCGCGGATGCGATCAACGACCGAGACGTACGAGCCGACGGTCGCGGATGGGCTGCGACCCGGGACGGCCCGTCCGGTCGATGAACAACCCGGCGGACAGGAAACGAGGTAGCAGGGCATCTGGTGGCTCACCTACTTTCGTGGGTGCCCATCTGCCCTCACCCGCCTCGGGACCGGGAGCCTTGATGTTCACCGCCGAGACAATCGTCCCTCCCCTGAGGGAGACGATCGAGCAGGACCCTGCCGTCCAGTTCGCCTATCTCTTCGGGTCGCTGGCGAAGGGCCGGTTCCGCGACTCGAGCGACCTCGATGTCGCCGTGTTCTTCGACATCGATGAGACGGGCACGAGTCGAACCGACGCGGCGGAGCGCGCGCTGACCATCGAGGGACGGCTGGAGGCCCGGTTCGGCCGCCCGGCTCAGGTCGTCGTGCTCGACTACGCGCCGCCCGAGCTGATCCAGAACGTCCTCGGTCACGGACGGCTCGTCTTCTCGAGAAACGAGCGGGCCCGAGTCTCCTTTTATGTCGAGTCCGGGCGCCTCCTCTACGATCGAGCCCACGCCCGCGCGATCTTCGAGCGGTACCGGGCTCGACGAATCCGTGAAGGGACGTTCGGTGGTCGAAGCCGCGACGGTTGACCGGCTGCTCGAGACGATCGAGCGGCGGCTTACCCGCCTCGACGAGGCGTCGAGCGTCTCGCTCGAGGAGTACCGCACCGACTCCGACCTCCGGGATATCGTCGAGCGGAACTTCGAGCTCGCCATCCAGGCGGCGATCGATCTCGGGCTACACCTGCTGGCCGACCTTCCCCACCCGCTTCCCCGGACGAACCGCGCGGTCTTCGAGGCACTGGCGCAGGAAGGAGTGCTCGACGAATCGCTCGTCGACGACCTGTCGCGGTGGCCGGTTTTCGGAACGTCCTCGCTCACGAGTATGCGGAGGTTCTGCCCGAGCTCGTGCACGCGAACCTCGGTCGACTGGACGACCTCCGCGAGTATGTGGCCGGCCTCCTCCCGCACCTTCGACCGGGCGAGGCCGGCTGACGAGGAGGGGATGGGGCTGATCCGTGAAAATCCTCAGTTCGACTGAGGATTTCACACTTAGCCCCTCGAGGATCCTCCTCCCCATCCCGGTCGTGGCATCGCAGGAGGGCTACCGCAGTCCTCCT
>JAWWCR010000228.1:0-6712 GCA_033720355.1 Gemmatimonadota bacterium | reverse complement strand
GTGCCACAATCGAGTCTGCCGCCGAGTCCTTCGCCAGAGACAAACAGAAGGTTGTCATAGACCGAGACATCACTCTGCGAGGCAGGACAGACGTAGCCCTTGACGAGCACAGGAGCCGAGGGATTCGCAATGTCCCAGATCTGGATGCCGTTGTAGTTGCCCTGAATGGCGTAGTTGTCTTTGAATGCCAGATCCGAGTTCGTGACACCGAGGAACGCTTCCGGTGTTCGCGTGTGGGACACGGCGCGCAGGTTCCAGATGGCCTCCTCCGCGTCGAACACTCCGGCGCCGAGCCCGACGCGGGGATCGGGGGAGGGCGGTCCCGCCTCGGGGAATCGCCCGCCCATCGCGGTCTGTGTCGCCTCGCCGGCCGGCATCGACTCGACCGAGGCGGTGCGCGACGAGCACGCGGTGGCGGTCAGGGCGAGGGCCGCGAGACCCACGGTGACGAACCGACGAGCGACTGGATCGCTCTCGCAGACAGTGCGTAAATCCATGTCATTGTTCCTGTTACGGTTATCCATCTCTAGTTGTGCCGACTACTGCCCCCGCCCATCGCCTCGAGCATGAGCTTCATCCTGCGGATCTCCGTGATCTGATCGACCTGGATGTCCGATGCGAGCTTGAACGCCAGGTCGTCGTTGGCCGCGCCATCGGTCCCGAACAGCTCCATGACCATGTGCACGGCGCCTTCGTGGTGCAGGATCATGTACTCGAGGAAGAGCCGGTCCCACTCCGCGCCCCGTGCCGCGTCGAGCTCGGCGAGCTGCGCGTCTGTGAGCATGCCGTGCATGAGCATCGGGCGCTCGCCGTCTACGAGCAGCGTGAGACCGTCGATCTCGATGTCCGGGACGTGCCGCCCCCGATCGCGGAGCCACGACTGCATCAGGGCGATCTCGTCGGTCTGCGCGTTGATGATGCGCGACGTCAGGATCCGCATCTCGGGGCTCGCTCCGTGGCTCGGTGCCATGCGCGACATGACCAGCGCCTGTGCGTGGTGCGAGATCATCCCGGTCATGAAGCGGACATCGGCGTCGGAGACGTTCATTCGGGCGCTGTCGGCGCGCGCCTCATAGAGCTCTTCGAGGCGCTCACGCTCCGCGTCGGACATCCTCGGCGCCTCGCTCGCGGCCTCCGCCGCCGGCGCGCTCGGGGCCGGCTCGCCGCCGGCCGTCGCGGCTGTCGATCCAGCGCTCGCGCACCCGCCGAGCACGAGAGCGGCGAGACCTATGACGGTGACGCCCGGTGTCGATGCTGTGTCCATTCCCTCCGCCTTCGACGAGATCGCGGCCAAGATAACGGGTCGCCCGCCTCACGACACGCAGCGGGGAGGGAGACGCGGGCTCCGGGAGACGAGCGGGACGATACTATTGCCCACAAAAAAACAATCCTCTATCTTTCTCGGTTGGGCAGCCATGGAATCCCACCCGCCGGCCGGTTCCACCGGTGCGGCGAAAGAAGGTGGTGTTCCTGCCCGATCGAACGGGGCGCTGGAGGCGCCCGGAAGTGCATCTCACGCATGGCCGATCGACGGCACGTCCGGCGCGTAGCCGGGCCGCCGACCCCACGGGTCGTGCAGGCCGTCCCCCCTTTCCGGCAAGATCCCGACTTTCATGGAGCTACGTCCGCCGATCCCTCACGGTGAGGGGGGCGGACGCAGTGGGGCGCGACAGTGCGCGCCTGTTTCACGGAGAAGCGATGAAGATGGACAGCATGTTTGTTCGGTCCCGGCGTCGCGTCGCGGTGCTCGGGATTCTCGTGGTAGCGGCGTCTCTTGCCGCGTGCGGTGACGTGCCGACTGCCGAGATCGAGGCCGCGCATGCGGCCGTCGAAGCGGCGCGCGTCGCCGGTGCCGCTGATTACACGCCCGAGGCCATGGCCGCGCTCGACGAGCTGTCGAGCCAGGTAACGGCCGAGCTCGCGGCTCAGGACGAGAAGATGCCGATCCTGCGGTCGTACGGGCGGGCGACAGAGCTGGCGGACAGTCTCGAGGCGCTCGCGATGTCGACGACCGAGCAGGTCGCGACGGCTCGTGAGGAGGTCCGCGTCGAGACGGAGCAACTGGTGGCCGACGTCCGGGCCGCGCTGGCCGAGGGCGAGGGCCTGTGGACGGAGGCGCCGCGTGGAAAGGGCACGTCCGTGGATCTCGTTGCGCTCCAGGGGGACCTGGCGGGTGTGCGGACGGTGCTGACAGAAGCCGAGACGGCGCTGGCCGAGGGCCGGTACGTCGAGGCTCGCGCCAAGGCGCAGAGCGCTCTCGAGGCGACTCGGGGCGTGAACGCCGCGATTCGCAACGCGATAGAGATGCAGCGGCGGATCGGGTGAGCGTGATCGCCGGCGGTTGGCGCCCGGTCTTCGGACCGGGCGCTCCCCGGCGCCTGGCGCTGGGCGTCTGTGGGGTGGGAATCGGGTTCGGGATGACGCTCGCGGTTCTGCCGCGATATGCGGCGGCTCGCGCCGCGGCGTACGAGGCGGAGGTCCGGGCGCGTGAGGATGTGACGGCGCTTCGACTCACGGCGGCCCGCTGGACGCCGGCTCTCGTCTCCGACGTCGAGGCCCGCTACGAAGCGGCCCTCGCAACGGATCGTCGGAACGACGGGCGCATCTTCGTGCTCCGACGCTACCGGGACGTGCGAGACGGCTTCGAGGCAGTGTCGCGTCTCGCCGCCGAGGCGACCGCGACCGCGACCCGCACACGCGACGCGGCCCGTGCGGGGTCGGAACGAGCCGTCCTCGAGGCGGCGGACGTCGTGGACGGTCTGAGGGCCCTCGAAAGGGTCGGTCTCGCGACCGCGAACCGCGTCCTGATCGCGCGCTCCCGTCTGGCTCTCGAGGAAGCGCGCGGTCTGCTCGTGGAGGGCCGGTTCGAGGCGGCGGGGGAGGCGGCGGAGCGCGCCGCCGCGCTGGCGTGGGAGGCGAAGGGCGGCGTGAGCCCGCTGCTCGCGCGCTACCGCGATGAGTCGAACATCGCGCTGTGGCGCCGCTGGATCGCCGACACGATCGAATGGACCCGGCGGGAGGGGGCGCCGGCCATCCTGGTGAACAAGGAGCGGAACCGCGTCGTCCTCGTAGACAGGGGACGCGAGGTGCGCACCTACCACGGCGACATGGGGCAGAATACGACGGCGTACAAGACGCGCTCGGGCGACCGGGCGACCCCCGAAGGCCGCTACCGGATCGTCGAGAAACGGGGACCCGGACAGACCGCGTTCTACAAGGCCCTGCTTCTCGACTATCCGAACGACGAGGACCGGCGGCGCTTCGAGGAGGCACGTCGCCGCGGTCTGCTCCCCCCGAGGTCGACCCCCGGAAACCTGATCGAGATCCACGGGGACGGGGGTCGCGGTGTCGACTGGACCCTGGGGTGTGTCGCGTTGTCGAACGACGACATGGACGATCTCTTCTCGCGGGTCCGTCTCGGCACGCCGGTGACGATCGTGGGGGGCGACGGTTCGGGCGGGTGGGCGTCGGAGCTCGCGACCCGTATCGATGCGGCGAACGGAGCCGCGGGGGGCGAGCGGTGAGATCGTCGATCAACGGGCCGCGGGTCGCCGTGACCGCGGCGGGCATGCTCGCGCTCGCCGGCTTCGCCGGCGGCACCGGCTACGATTTCGAGCCCGACACGGAGGGAGCGGAAACCGCGCGGGCGGCCGTCGGGGCGGCGCCGGCGGCGCCGTCCGCCCGGGACGACGAGTCCTCACGGGCCACGGCGGGCGAGCGGGCCGGGCTTCAGGCGGAGGCGCGGCGGCTGGAGGCTCGCCTTCGGGCGCGGGTGCCGCGTGGCGGCTACATCGTGGTCGACCGGGCCGAGAACCGGCTGTATCTGCGCCGCGGTGACGAGGTTCGGGTCGATGCGCTCGTATCGACGGGATCGGGCGCCGTGCTGCGCGAAGCCGACGGCGCGCGGAGGACGTGGGTCTTCGACACACCTGCCGGCCGCCGCTCCGTTCTCGGCAAGCGCAGCGACCCCGTGTGGGTCAAGCCGGACTGGGCGTTTCTCGAGGAGGGACGGCCGATCCCCAGCGACTGGACGGAGCGTCGCGAAGCGGGTGTGCTGGGCGAGTTCGCCCTCGACCTCGGCGACGGCTACCTGATCCACGGGACCCTCTACGAACGGTTGCTCGGTCGGTCGGTCACGCACGGGTGCATCCGGGTGGGGCGCGACGACCTGCGTGTGCTGCACCGCGAGTCGAGGATCGGCACCCCGGTGTTCATCTTCTGATGGACGGGCCCCGTTCCTTCCGACGGCGTCGGGCGGCCGCGCTCACGACCGTGACGGTCGCCGCCACCGCGCTCGTGCTCGCGCTGTCGGGCTCGCGCGGCGAGACCCGTCCGTTCACGGACCCCGCCACGGACCCGTCGCCGGAGATCGACACGCTGCGTCTCCTCGTCGAAAGCCTCGAGATCGAGTCGGCGCTCGCCGAGAGCGGGGAGTTCTACCTCGTGCTCGATCCGGACGCGTTCAGTCTCTCGCTCTTCCTCGACGGCGCCCCGCTGCGCTCGTACGAGATCGGCGACCTACAGACGGGCGCCCCGAGGAGGCTCTTCATCCGCGGCGAACGCGTCGACCCCCGGGAGCGCTCGTGGACCGGTGCGAAGCTGAGGCCGGAGCGGCGGGTCGAGCGCGTCGAGATCGTCTCCGACGCGGTCGAGCCGCCCGATCCGTCGGGCACCGTCGGCTGGATACCGCCGACCCCGCTCGAGCTGAACCCGACGCCCGAGCGGTTCGTGGTCACGTACGACGGCGGTGTCTCGCTCGAGGTGGTGGCCGGCGAGCCCCGCGATTCGACCGCGGCGCCGACGCGCCGCGTGCGGGGGCTCGCCACGCTCGATCGGCTGCGTCTGTTGTGGCCGGGATGGGAGGCACGTGTGCGAATCCGGGTCATCCTTCCGCGCGAGGATGCTGGAGCCCTATACCGATCGCTCCCCGCCGGGAGCCATCTCCTGGTCAGACCGTAGGAGGCTGGCTCGGCCGCGGGCGCCCCGGCATCTTTGTCGACCGAGTCCGCTCAGCCCCTGGAGGGTTCACTGTTCCGCAGGGCCTCTGGAGAGATGTCCCACCCCGAGTCCGTCGGTCCCTATCGGATCGTCGACGTGCTCGGCACGGGCGGGATGGGGGTCGTCTACACGGCCGAGGACACGCGTCTGGGCCGTCTGGTCGCGCTCAAGACTCTCGGCGCCGGCCAGGACCCCGATGCGCGTGACCGCCTGTGGCGGGAGGCGCGCTCGGCCGCGAGCATCAGCCACCCCGGCATCTGCCAGGTCTACGACGTCGAGGTGGAGGACGGAAAGCTCTGGGTCGCGATGGAGCTGCTCGAGGGCGAGGGGCTGGACGCCCGGTTGCGGCGGGATCGCCCCGGCGTCGAGGAGGCCATCGGGATCGCCATCGATGTCCTCGGCCCGCTCGGAGCGCTCCATTCCCGAGGCCTCATCCACCGCGATCTGAAGCCGTCCAACATCTTCCTCACGCCGCACGGTACGAAGATCCTCGACTTCGGGCTGACCCGTCCCGCCGACGTCCCGTCCGACACCCGGCTCACGCAGACCGGGGCGATCGTGGGGACTCCGCACTACATGGCCCCCGAGCAGTGGCGGACCGATCGCGTGGGACCGCAGAGCGACCTGTTCTCGCTCGGCGCGATCCTGTACGAGATGCTCGCGGGGGACTACGCCTTCCCGGGCGACGATGCGATCGCCGTGTTCCACGCGTGCGCGTTCGAGCAGCCGCCCCCGCTCACCGGCGCGCGCGGGATCGAGGCGGTGGACGCGGCGATCCGCCGCGCGATCGCCAAGGATCCGGCCGAGCGTCCGTCGACGGCGGCCGAGCTCGTCTCGGAGCTCGAGGCGGCGCGCGAGAGGATGCGGGTGCTGCGCACGGACCCGGGCGATCGGACGCCCCCGGTCCGTAGGGCCGAGACCATGCGCCGTTTCATCGCGCTCCCGTTCCGCATGCTCCGCCCGGACCCCGATCTCGAGTTTCTCGCGACGAGCCTCCCCGAGGCCATCGGCGGGTCGCTGTCGGGTCTGGCGCACCTCGTGGTTCGATCGGGCCGACTGGCCTCGCAGGCGCACGGCGCCGACGGAGGGCTCGATCTCAAGAAGCTGGCGGCCGAGGCGGAGGTCGACTACGCGCTCGCCGGGACGCTCATGTCGGGCGGGTCGCGGCTGCGGCTGTCGGCGGAGCTCCTCCAGGTGCCCGCCGGTACTGTCGTGTGGTCGCTGCGCGAAGACGTCGACGTCGGCGACCTCTTCCAGGTCCAGGACGAGCTGGCGGCGCGGGTCCTCGAGGGCATCGCCCTGCCGCTGTCGGGCGAAGAGCGCGCACGGATCGGACGCGACCATTCGGTGAGCCCCCGCGCGTACGAGCTCTACCTGCGCGCCCTCCACGGGTCGGATGCAGTCCGGAGCGCATCCGACCTCTTCAGGTTGCGCGATCTCCTGTCGGAATCGATCCAGGAGGACCCCGGCTTCGCCCCGGCCCACGCGCTCTACGCGAGGGCGTGCCGGGTGATCGCCAAGTACGACATGGGGGATGTGGACGAGCATCTGCGTCTCGCCGGCGAGGCCTTCGCGGCCGCATTCGAGGTCAACCCGGAGTCGCCGCCCGCCCACCAGTTCTACACGTACTACCAGCTCGAGGAGCTGGGCGATTCGCGAGGGGCCATGCTGCGGCTGCTCGAACGGGTCCGGGAGGTCTCGTCGTCGGCCGAGC
>JAWWCR010000227.1:0-6777 GCA_033720355.1 Gemmatimonadota bacterium | reverse complement strand
CCACTCGGCCGTCAGCGGCTCGATGTAGGTGGCGTCGGCCATGTCCGGGTCGGTCATGATCGTCGCGGGGTTCGAGTTCACCAGGATGACCCGATACCCCTCCTCACGGAGGGCGCGGCAGGCCTGCGTTCCGGAGTAGTCGAACTCGCAAGCCTGGCCGATGACGATCGGCCCGGAGCCGATCAGGAGGATCGAGGAGATGTCGTCACGGCGTGGCATTGGGCGGGCAAGCTATGCCGCCCCGGGCGTCCCCGCAGCCCCCGCGAGGGCCCCCGGAGGTCGGTGGCCGCCTCATTCGGGAGGGGGATCGGATCGGAGGTGGCGAGCCGCTCCACGGCTTCAGTCTCCGGGTGCACGCCCTCTTGCACTGACGAGCAACGCATCCGACCCTTCGACCGGCAAGCCCTCGTACGTGTAGCCCGACAGCCGGCCCTCCGTCGAATCGCAAGTCAGCGATGTGTCGCCGTACCGGAAGTGAAGGAGGAGATCCGGGTCCCCATCACGGTCCACGTCCTCCACGTGACGTCGCGACTCGCCCGTCCTCCGGTTCACATGGGTCTCGGAGGCGCCGGCGAAGGTCACGGTCCTGTGATCGACCGTCGTCGCATCGAAGTCGGGCGTCGTCAGGATGGCGACGGGGATGACCTCACGGCCGTTCGAGCAGTTGATGTGGTTGGCGTCGCTTCCGGGCTTCGCGTCCACGTCGACCACGAGGGCTCCCGGGAGGATCTCGCCGAAGTAGACGTCATCGAAGTACACGGAGGTCTGCGTCCCCACCGTTTCGAAGATGTCCTGGACGACGATCAGCCGAACGTGCGTGGCGTCCGCCAGCCCGGGGAAGGCCGAGATGTCGAAGTCGAACTCCTTGTAAACCCATGTCCCGTCGGGGTCAGTCAGACCCGACGGGTGCGTGGCTCCGATCGCCCCCAGGAACGTCCCGTCGGCCCGAAAGAACTGGATCGCAGGGACATGCCCGACCCCTCCGTCGGACGTGTAGGTCCATACGGACGCCCGGTAGGTGCTTCCTGTCTGTAAGGGAATGGCCCCGGGGGTTCGCCAGCCCGGGGTGGCGAACGCCGACAGCCCTCCGTTGGTCGTCACGATCCGGACCGACGCGGATTCCGTTCGCCCGAACGACTCGGCCCATTCGAACGTCGCCGGGACGGTGTTGGGGTTTGGAGCCCAGCCCTGGGGCGCTCCCGCCGCCCCGGACTCGAACGACGGATTGGGTGCGAGGTTGGGGCCGAGCGTCGGGTCGCCGACGCGACGGGACCCCGCCCGACCGGTACGGACTCGGGGGCTCCGGGTGCGACGGGGCTCTCGCATGCGATCAGAGCCGTCAGCACCGGAAGGAGCCGGCCTGGAGATGTCATCTTCTTGTCTCCTGAGTCGATCTGTTCTTCGTGACCGGAATTCCCCCGGGATCAGGTGTCGGGTGTCGCGGAAGGTCTGCAGCCGACCGTATCGGGGGGCGCACGGGTCACGCGCCGATGCGCCGGCGCAGCGGTACCACTACGTTTTCGTAGTTGGAACGCACCTTACAGGCTCCCGGTTATCCGAGGATTACCTGCCGGTCAGTCGAGCGCCGGGGGGGCGTGGGAGCCTCGAAAGGGGGTCTCCAACCCATGTATCGGCTTCGTGTTCTCGGACCCCTCGAGCTGACGAGGGCCGATGGGTCCGCCATCGGCTCGGTCCTCGCCCAGCCGAAGCGGGCGGCACTCCTCGCGTATCTGGCGGCCGCTCGCCCCGGGGGGTTTCATCGCCGAGACCGTCTGCTGGTTCTCTTCTGGCCGGAGGCCGATCAGGGTCACGCGCGCAACTCGCTGAATCAGTCGCTCCACATGCTGCGGCGATCGCTCGGGCCGAGTGTCATCGAGACCCGCGGCCGCGAAGAGGTCGGGCTGGCCGACGACGCCCTCTGGTGCGATGCGGCGGAGCTTCGCTCGCTGTTGGAGGCGGGGGAGACGGAGGCGGCTCTGGGGTTGTATCGGGGGGACCTGCTCGAAGGGCTCCATCTGACGGGCACTCCCGACTTCGAGCGCTGGCTCGACGTCGAGAGGTCTAATCTCAGAGGGCTGGTCCACGGCGCGGCGCTCGAGCGGGCCGATCGGACGGACGATCCACAGGAAATCCGACGCTGGCTCGAGCGGGCCGCCGGGCTCGTCCCCACCGATGAGACGGTGGTCCGCCGCCTCATGAAGGTACTCGATGGGATCGGAGACCGGGGAGGCGCCATCCGGGCGTACGAGACGTGTGCGCGCGATCTGGCGCTTCTCTACGACAGCGAGCCCTCGCCGGAAACCGACGCGACCCTCGCTCGCATCCAGGCCCGGGTGTCGTCTGCCGCCGCGCCGGAGATCGACGAGCCCGTCCTTGCGGCGATGCCCGCGGCGACGCCGCGCGTGACGCTCCCCGCGCGGCGGGCGCACCAGCCTCTCGCGAAGTCGGACCGGCGCCTCGCTGCCGCACTCACCGCCGCGCTCGGTGGATTCTCCGTGGTCGCGCTGTCGCTCGCAGTGTACGTGCCCGGCTGGTTGTCATCCGGTCGCGGCGGGGAACGAGAAGAGGCGACGTTCGAGCAGATCACGCACACCGGGAACGCCTGCTCGCCCAGCATCTCGCCGGACGGCTCTATGCTGGCGTTCTACAGCATCGAAGGGGAGACCGCGCACCTCCATGTGCAGGACGTGATCCATGGTCGTGCGCTGCGGGTTTCCGACGTTCCCTGGCGCGGCATCCGCTGTCCGCGCCCCGCCGGGTGGTCGCCGGACGGTTCGCGCCTCCTGGTCGCAGCCCCCTACCAGGTGCAGATCGTGTCGCGGTTCGGGGGGAATCCCCTCAACCCGAGCCCGATCCGGGGCCAGATGGCGACCTGGTCTCCGGACGGGACGGCGATCGCGACCGCCTCCATCGACTCCAGGGGCTTCACGGTCACCGACCTCGTCTCGGGCGAAGCCACCCGGGTGCCCCTGAGTCTCCCCGACTCTCATTCGCTCGACTGGTTGAGCTCGCTCGAGTGGTCGGGTCTCGAGCGGCGGTTGGCGGCGCTCACGTATCGCGGCGAGGTCCACACGCTGTGGAGCGTGTCGAGGACGGGGGAGATGAGGGAGCTCGTGACCGACACGGCGGAGCTCTCTTCACCCCGGTGGGGCCCGGGGAGCGCATCGATCTATTATCTCCGCGCGGCGGGTGACCTGCGCGACGCCGGGGTCACCGCCGAGCTGTGGAAGGTAGGGGTCGGCCCGATTGGTGAGCGAACGTCGTCGCCCGAGCTGGTGCGGACCGGACTGCAGGGCGGCGATCTGTTCACGATCACCGCGGACGGGTCGCGAATGGCCTACACGCGGCTCTCCGATCGGTGGGAGCTGTGGGTCGCGGAGCGGGATCCCGCGGGTGTCGGCGAAACCACGTGGCGGCAGTTGCTGGGCGGGACGGCGCGTCTCTGGGAACCTGCCTTTTCCCCGGATGGGGAGCACGTCTCGCTCATCCGTGGACATCCGGGTGATCCGATCGTCTTGTCGCTCGCGGATGCTCGTGTACGCGAGGTCGCGCCGTTCGAGCGGGCTACCCAGAGCCCGGCATGGTCCCCCGACGGCCGGGCGCTGGCGTTCGCGGTCTCGGAGGGTCCGGTTGGGCGGATCTGGACCGTGCGAGGCGATGGGGCGGGACGTCGTCGATATCACGAGGCTGAGGTGACCCTCGCTGCGTACAAGACGGTCGCGTGGTGCACCGCGTCCTCGCTCATCTACGAGGAGCCCGGGCACATGAGCCTCCGAATCCTCGATCTCGAGGACGGCTCGACCGCCCCACTGCTCCCGCCGAGCCCCGAGAAGTACGTCTTTCTGCCGCTCTGCTCCCCTGACGGGAGCGAGTTCGCGTTCTACCGCAACGGAGCGGGCACGGGGCTCTACGTGGCTTCGCTCGAGGCGCCCGGTCCGCACCTCCTGGCCGCGGGCACGATCTACCCGAGCTCGTGGTCGAACGACGGAGACTGGGTGTACGCCATGCGGATCGGGGAGGATCGGCGCGGCATGCCGGTCCGCGTCGCCCGTCTCGACGGTCGGGTCGAGCCGCTGCTGCACGCTCCGCCCGACTTCGAAGGCGAGGTGCGGTGGTCACAGACGGCGATCTCCCGCGATGGCGTCCGACTGGTCTTCAACCACCGCGTGTCGACGAGCGACATCGTGCTGGTCGAGAGGTTCGACGCCGCGCGGCGGTGAGTTGGCACCACGATCTCAGGCATCTTCTTCGTCGGAAGACTCGTTCGCGTCGGGGACGATCCCGAAACGCGCCCCCGCGACGAGGAGCAGCCGCTCGGCAGCCGAGAGCGTCTCGAGCTCGGCGAGGACCCGGCGCGCTAGCGCCGGCTCGTTCGTGATCAGCACATCCGCCCCCGCGCTGATCACCGCCGACATCTGAGCGGGGTGATCGATCGTCCACACCTGGACCTGCTTGCCGCTCGCGTCTGCCCTCCGGATGAACCCCGGTGTGGCGGTTGCGGAGTTGACGGCCAGGAAATCGGCGTCGATGCCGCGCAGATCGCCGAGCGACACGGCCGCGAGGAACCCCACCGTCCAGGTGGGCCGGAGCGCGTTGAGCCGCTCGACCGTCCGACGGTCGAGCGACATCAGAACGACCTGATCCTGCATGCGCAGCGACTCGATCAGCGCGATGGTGCGCTCCTCGAGCCGTTGTCCATGGCCGTAAACCTTGAGCTCCACGTTCACCCCGATGCTGCCGCGGGCGAGTAGCAGCACGTCCTCGAGAGTCGCGACACGCTCGGTCGCGAACCCTGGCCCGAACCAGGAGCCGTTGTCGATCTCGGCCACCGTCGCCCACGGGGTGTTCCATACCCGCCGGGCGTCCCGCGACTGACGCATGAAGTCGACGTCGTGATGTACGATGACGACCCCGTCGGACGTCTCCTGCACGTCGACCTCGACCCAGTCGGCTCCGTCCTCGATGGCCGCGCGAACCGCGGCGAGGGTGTTCTCGGGCGCGCGGCCCGATGCGCCGCGGTGGGCGGTAACCTCCACTCCCTCGGAGACCCGGATGTCGTCGAGCAGCCCCGCGCCGAGAAAGACCGCGCCAGCGGGGATGAGAACCGCCGCCACCACCCATGCCCACCCGGGCACGCGCAGCGAAGCACGGCGCCCGAGCGTGCCCGGCTCGGCCGTGACCTGGCGCGGCAGGGTCCAGGAATCCGACCACCTCCGGTCGAGCTCGAACAGGAACGCGGCCAGGGTGATGCTGCCGATCACGGACACGATGAGATTCGCCGCGATGCCGATCACGGCCGCCACGGCGAGGCCGGAGACCATGGCCGAGAGGCTGTGCGACCCCTCGGGAACGAGCCACCGACCGACCAGCGCGGCCCCGCCCGTCAGCGTCGAGGATATGGCGAACGCCACGCCTGCCCAGAGCAGCAGCAGCAGGACGATCTTCCAGCGCCGGCCCGCGGTGACGCGCGCGCTCTCGGCCAGGGCCCGGGCGGGCGACGCGCCCCCGAACAGGAGGCGTGGGAGCGCGAGCGTCCAGCCGACGAGCCGCCGGCCGGCGAACCAGGCGATCCCCGCGCCGGCGAGGAGGATCAGGAGACCCGCGATCCAGAAGCTCGGGGGACGCGCGATCAGGTAGTAGTTGATGTCGTACCGCGTGAGGAGTGCGGCGTAGGCGCCGCCCGCGAGCAGCAGAAACGGGGCGGCGTCGACGAGGAGACGGAGGAGCCCACGGAGGGTCATCCGGAAGATCGCCACTGACCGTCTCGCCGCGAGACGCATCCCCTCCAGCCACGACACGGCGCGCTGCTCCTCGATGCCGGCGAGGACCGCCATGATCGCTGCGTAGCCGATGAGACCTGCGAGCGCCGAGGCGGCCCCCACGAACAGAACGGTCACTAGCCCCAGGGGAGACAGGACGAAGCGGAGGATCTCCTCGTCCGTGAGGGCGCCGCCGCCGGCGCGCAGGAGCGCCCGATGAGCCACCCACCCGATGCCGGGCACGACGAGAAGCGTGGCGGCCACGCGCGTGGCGAGGTCGGCGGCGACGAGCTGGGGCCACGTGCGCCGCACGTCGCGAAGACCGGCCAGCGCGACGCGGATCATCTCTTCTCGCTCTCCCCACGGGACACCACGGCCAGGGTAGCACCGGGGCCGGCCAGTCGACCAGTCTCGGGCCCGAGCCGGATTGACACGCGGTGGATTGTGCCGGGGTGGCCTCCTCCCCGGGGTGCGGTGTCTCTTCGCTTGCTTCCGACTGCTCGATCGACGAGCGTCGAAGGCGGGACGGTAGCGTACGGCTCCGTCCCGAATCGCGCGGGAGCGCCGCCGTCTTCGAGCACTGGCGCCCCCGTCGCGCGCAGCGGAGGCACATGTCGGACAGGGCTGACGAACCGCGTTCCGTCCTGGCGGAGTTGAGACACCGAAAGGTGTTCCGCGTCGCGGTCGTGTACGCGGCGGTCGGGTTCGTCGTCATCCAGCTCGCCGAGCTTCTCGTGCCGGCCCTGCTGCTGCCCGACTGGGTCTACCGCGCCGTCGTCCTTCTGGGTTTGCTGGGCTTTCCCGTCGCGATCGTGCTCGCCTGGGCCTTCGAGGTCACGCCGGACGGGGTCCGCCGCAGCGAGGCGCCTGCGGCGGGCGCGCGGCGGGCGACGGTCGCGCTCTTCGGGCTCGCGGCGATCGTCGCCGCCGCGGGGGCATGGGCGTTCTGGCCCGGCGATCCCGACCGGATGGGCGCCGCGACGGACTCGGCCCGGGCGCCCGCGGAGGCGTCGGGGCT
>JAWWCR010000226.1:0-6814 GCA_033720355.1 Gemmatimonadota bacterium | reverse complement strand
GGGAGCGCTCGATCCGGAGGGCGGGTGGGAGGATCCGCGCGACAACGTGCGACCCGCCGTCGACCCCCGCGAACTGGAGGGGTCGCCAGCGGTGGCCGTCGCCTTCCTCCCACTGGATGACGACTTCCGGGGCGGAAGGGGGCGACTCGCACGCGGCCGCTGCCGCGAGCGCGACGGCCGCCACGAGCGCCCGGCGGCCGGGGAAAGACCGGGCGCCAGGTACGTCCGGCATGCGACGCCGACTATTCACCATCGCCCCGGAACACCGACCTCAGTCCCTCGAGCCCCTCGGCCGCGACGGCTGCGCCGCGCGCGAACACGGAGGCGAGCTCGCGCTCGTCGATCCCCACGAGGGGAATGTCGAAGCTGAAGTGGACCGCCACGCCGGCGGGTCGCACGTTGTCGCGCGGATCCTCCCACCCGCCCTCCGGATCGAGCGCTCCCTCGATGTGCACCTCGACCGTGTCGGACGAGACGCCCACATCCTGCGCGATCTGGGTGAGACGCGTGGCGAGCGCCTCGTTGCGCCCCGGGTCGGACTCGCGCTCGTCGAGCCACAGCGCCGGAGGCGCGACGTCGACGTGAAGGAAGCCGAGCATGACTTCGGGGTCGAGATCGAGCGGAGGCAACTCCCCCTCCCCCTCCTCCCCCTTGCCCTCGTCCGCGGCGGACACCAGGTAGCTCGAGAGACCCTGGACCTCGATGTTCGTCAGCCCGAGAGCCATCTCATCGACGACGAGCTCGACGAGCGCGGAAGGAGCGTGCAGCGTGTCGAGCGCGCCCGACTCGAGGATGTCGAGCTCCGACTGATCGTACGCCAGCACCCGGAAGAACCAGGAGAGCGGCTCCTGTCGACCCTCGAACAGGTCGCGGACCCCCAGGCCTTCCTTTCGGAGGGCGCCGAGCAACAGCGCCCCCATCTGGTGACGGGTCAGCGTCGCCACGTAGATCGTCGACCCGACGCGGTCAGGAGCCGATCATGATGTGGGCGGTGGGCGAGCCCGAGAACATCACCCACGGACCTTCCGCACGGCCGTCCGGCAGACCCAGCTCCTCGGCCGTGGCGAACGGCACGTAGATGACGGTCAACCGGCTCGCGGTCGCCATGTCCCCGTCCCAATCGCCCTCGGCGAACACCTGGTGGAGCATCCCGTGCGCCGGCATCTCCAGCTCACCGGCTTCGATCTCCTCCTGACGCTTCGCGATCGACTCGCGGCTCGTCAAGCCTTCCTTCCTGAGCTCGCGGCCACGCGCCATGTAGGGCTCGAGCGTCCGGTGGTAGCAGGCAGCCTGGAAGCGCTCGTCGCCGGGCGTGTCGGCGAGACAGATGAACTGGCCGTCGCCCTCCTTCACGACGCGCGCCACGTCGTTCTCGACGACCATCACCGTGGCGCCCGCGCGATCCGACACGGGCAGGGGCAGCATGGCGCGCTCGAGATCGACCATCGGGATCGCCTCCTGTGCGGCCAGGGCCGACGGTGCGAGCAGCGCGGCGATGAGGAGTCCGCGGGCGGTTCGTGAGGGTGACATCGGGACCTCCGGCGAAACGGTGTCGATGGGAACGCGGGCGCGCGGTCCGACGGCTCTCGCCGCTGCGGTACGACCGCCCGGGGACGCTGGGTGTCAATAGGTGCGGGTCGCGGGGCCGGCGCAACAAACCGCCGCGCGAGGGGCGTTGCGCACCCGGTACCCGACCCGAAGATTCGCCGGCTGGCCCTCCCGGGACGGCCCGGGGGCGGCCGATGACGACCCGATGGCGTGCCAGCTCTACCGACCGGGAAGAGGAGCCGAGTGAGTCTTAGAATCGCGGTCCCGAAGGAGACCACGCCGGGTGAGCGGCGCGTCGCGCTCACACCGGACGCGGTGAAGCGGCTCGTCTCCGAGACGGTGCTGGTGTCCGTGGAGCGTGATGCCGGCACCGCGGCCGGGTTCACGGACGACGCCTATCTGGAGGCCGGCGCCGAGATCGCTCCCGATGCGGCGACCGCGCTGGCCGACGCGGACATCGTCCTCAAGGTGGCGCCCCCCCGCGAGCTGGCGGGCCGCGGCCACGAGGCGGACGGCATCCGCGAGGGCGCACTCCTCGCCTGTTTTCTCCGACCCCACGAGAGCGCCGCGCTGTTCGACAGACTCGCGGCCCGCCGCGTGACGGCCCTCTCGCTCGAGCTCGTCCCCCGGATCACCCGCGCCCAGTCGATGGATGCGCTGTCGTCGCAGAGCAACCTCGCCGGGTACAAGGCGGCGATCATCGGCGCGAACGCGCTCGGGTCGATCTTTCCGCTGCTCATGACGGCCGCGGGGACGCTCTCGCCCGCGCGGGTTCTGGTGCTCGGCGCGGGGGTCGCCGGTCTCCAGGCGATCGCGACGGCGAAACGGCTCGGAGCGGCCACGTGGGGCTACGACATCCGCTCTGCGGTGAAGGAGCAGGTCGAGAGCCTGGGCGCCCGTTTCGTCGACGTCGAGGAGGGCGCAGCCGAGGATGCGGAGACCGAAGGCGGCTACGCGAAGGAGCTCGACGAGGCCGAGCAGGCGCGCAGGCGCGAGCTCCTCGCGGACCACGTGTCGAAGGCGGATGTCGTGATCACGACGGCGCTGGTTCCCGGGAAGGCGGCCCCCGTGCTCATCACGGAGGACATGGTCGCCCGTATGAAGCCCGGCGCGGTGATCGTCGACCTGGCCGGAGAGTCGGGGGGCAACTGCGCGCTCAGCCGGCCGGGCGAGGTCGTGGAGGCGGGCGGGGTGAGCATCCACGCCCCGCTCGACGTCCCGTCCTCCCTGCCGAAGCACGCGAGCCAGCTGCTGGCGCGCAATCTGTCGGCGCTCATCAACCCGATGATCGGGGAGGAGGGCCTGGAGGTGGATCTCGACGACGACGTGGTCGGCGCGTGTTGCGTGACGCACGCGGGCGAGGTGCGGTTCGGCGAGTGATGTCCAACAACCAGCGAGAGGGGCTCGAGAGATGACCGGTACGCTGCTCGTCGGCCTGTACGTCTTCGTCCTGGCGATGTTCGTCGGGTTCGAGATCATCACGAAGGTGCCGCCGAAGCTCCACACGCCGCTCATGTCGGGGTCGAACGCGATCTCGGGGATCTCGATCGTCGGCGCGCTTCTCGTGGTCGGCGCGGGCGAGTCTCCGCTGATGCGGTGGATCGGTCTCGCGGCGCTCGTCATGGCGACGATCAACGTGGTGGGCGGGTTCATGGTCACCGACAGGATGCTCCAGATGTTCAAGAGCAAGGAGTCCTGACCGATGACCGTCACGACGATCATCGCGATCACCTACCTGGTCTCGGCCGCGCTCTTCATCTTCGGGATCAAGCGGCTCAGCCATCCCGACACCGCGCCGGGCGGGAACCGTCTCGCCGCGATCGGGATGCTGCTGGCCGTCGCCGCCACCCTGCTCGACCAGCAGATCCTCTCGTTCACCTGGATCATCATCGGGCTGGCCACGGGAGGTCTGATCGGCGCGGTCATGGCCCGGACGGTCAAGATGACGGCCATGCCCGAGATGGTCGCCGTGTTCAACGGCTTCGGCGGCGGCGCCTCGGGTCTCGTAGCGATCGCCGAGTTCCTCCGCATCTCGGGGACCGGGGAGACGATGTCGGTGGACGCCGGCGTCTCGATCATGGCGGGGACGATCATCGGGGCGGTCACCTTCTCCGGCAGCCTGATCGCCTTCGGCAAGCTCCAGGGGTCGGTCACGGGGAATCCGGTACAGAACGCGGGACTCCGGTTGCTCGCGATCCTTCTGGCCCTCGGCGCGGTCGGCGGCGCGGTCTATCTGATCGGGTTCACGGTGGACCCGACCGTGTACTGGGCGCTCGTCGGGGCGTCCCTCGTGCTCGGCGTGCTCTTCGTGATCGCGATCGGCGGAGGCGACATGCCGGTCGTCGTGGCGCTCCTGAACTCCTATTCGGGGCTCGCCGCGTCGGCGGCCGGGTTCGTGCTCGGCAACAACGCGCTGATCATCAGCGGGGCACTGGTCGGCGCATCGGGGCTCATCCTCACGAGCATCATGTGTCGCGCGATGAACCGCTCGCTGTCGAACGTGCTGTTCAGCGCGTTCGGCTCGGCGACGGCGGGAGGGTCGACGACCGACGATGGCGACAAGGTCGCGACGGCGATCGAGGCCGAGGACTCGGCGATGCTGCTCGGATACGCGAGTCAGGTGATCTTCGTACCCGGGTACGGTCTGGCCGTCGCGCAGGCCCAGCACAAGATCCGCGAGCTCGCCGACCTGCTGACCTCCCGCGGGGTGAAGGTGCGGTATTGCGTGCACCCCGTGGCGGGCCGGATGCCGGGTCACATGAACGTCCTCCTGGCCGAGGCGAACGTCCCTTACGATCAGCTGTGCGAGCCGGATGACGTGAACCCGGACATGGAGAACATCGATGTCGCCGTGGTCGTGGGGGCGAACGACGTCGTGAACCCGCTGGCCCGGGACGACGCCTCGAGCCCCATCGCCGGGATGCCGATCATCGAGTGCGATCGGGCGAAGAGCTGCATCGTGATCAAGCGCTCGCTCTCGCCGGGGTACGCCGGGATCGACAACCCGCTCTTCTACAAGCAGAACAACCGCATGTTCTTCGGCGACGCCGCCGACGCGCTCGGCCGGATCGCCGAGGAGGTGAAGGAGCTGTAGGCGCCGTGGTGCGGCGGACGGCCCGACGACCGCCCGCCCGCACCACGCGCCGCCCCGCGACGCTACTCCGGCGCCCCGGGGTCAGTTCGCCACGTTGAAGAACTCGACCACGAAGCCCGACAGACCCATCTGCGACGGATTCCTCGACGGGCCGCTGCCGCCTACGAACCCGACGGCGGGGTTCGAGACCTCGGTCGGACCGGTCCGTACCGGATAGGACGTGGGGTCACACGAGAGGCCCGCACCCAGACCGCATGTCAGCTGCGACTGGAAGACCTGGGCGACCCGCCACCCCGCCGGAGGAACGAGCCGGATGCTGACCGTGCGCGTGGCTCCCTCGGCGGTGTAGACGGGCTGGCAGCCCCGTCTCACCTGGATCTCCCGCGACTCTGTTCCGTCGTCGAGCAGGATCGCGCCGCGCGCCGGCCCGCGAAGACAGACGGTCACCTGCTCTCCCTTCGGAGCGATATTCGCAGGCACGAACGAGTTCGTGAACTCGGCGACGAACCCGGCGAGCCCCCACTCCGATGGATCGCCGGACGGGCCCGAGCCCCCGACGAACCCCGTTACCGGGTTCGTCGCCGCGTCGGGCCCTTCGATCGCGGGCGAGGACCCATCGCACCTCGACCCGAGGCCTCGGCCGCAGGTGAGCCGCGTGATACGGACCGACTCGAGCCTCTGTCCGCGCGGGATCCTCTCCTTGATCTCCACGGTGCGGGTGGCGCCCTCCGCCGTGAATACCACGGCGCACTCGCCTGCCTCGATCTCCACGAACCGTGTCGTACCGCCCTCGGTGACCCAGAAGCCGGCGTGGCTCGGGCCCTGTTTACAGACGATCGCGCGTTCTCCGACCTGGTGGACGAACGAGGTCGGGTCGGACCGATCGGGCGCGGCGACCGAGCGCGCCGCGGCAACATCGGGGGACGCCGGCTCGGGGGCGGCGGGAGATTCGGGGCTGGATTCGCACGCACCGAGCACGACGGCAGCGGCGAGGGTGACGAACGGCAAGACCTTCCTGTTCATGTTCAGTCCTCTGGCGGAATCCGCCACGGGTGGCTGCGACGCGGTCCGCGTGGACCCTCGGGCCACGGGCGCGGACAGTCGCGCGTCGCGAGCGACGCCGGCCGCCAGAGCAACTTCCGTGCTCGCGTAAATGTCCGTATCTGCAGGCACTTACGGGGGATCACCGCCCACCGGTCGGCCCGCAGGAGTCCCAGAATGCCCCGCTCGTTCCGCTCGTGCCCCACGCTCGGATTTCTGCGGCGGCGACCGCCTGCTCGCTACCGGGCGGCGGGCGGCCCATCATGCGGGCATGCTCGCTCGACGCATCCTTCCCTGTGCCCTCGCGCTTGCCGCGTGCGCCCCCGACGCCCCGGCGCCCGACGAGTGCGGGACGCCGACGTCCGCCGAGGCGTGGGTCGGCGGCCCCGCGCCGCGCTTCGAAGAGCTGTGGCGGGCCGGCGGGTCGAACGAGGGCGAAGAGCTGTCCCTGCCCTACTTCGCGTCTCCGGGGCCCGACGGTCGGCTGGCGATCACCGACATCCGGCTTCAGGTCATCGGTGTCGAGGGCGACGGATCGTGGATCGGCCCTCTCACGCAGAGCGGCGACGGACCGGGCGAGGTCGGCTTCCCGATCGCCGCGGCGTGGACGAGAGATGGCCGCCTCGTCGTGCTTGACATGAGCGCCGCCAAGGTAGTGACCCTCGACCCTTCGATGCGCGTGCCCGCGGGGCTGATCGACGAAGCGGCGTTCGATCCCGTCTCGGTCGCCCCGATCATACGTGGCGGGCAGGTCGCCGCCGTCGGGTTCCGGCCGTCCGGCACGACCTACCTGCAATCGAACGAACCGCTCGGTGGGTTCGAGGTCGATCAGCACCTGGTCCGCTTCACCCCCGCCGGAGCGGTGGACAGCATCCTCACCGTGACGTCACCGAGCCTCGGCGGCGAGTGGCGCCCGGCACGCACGATGGTCGCGCCCGCGGTTCGTCGCCTGGTGTTCGCGGTCGCGGCGGACGGTCGACTGGCGACGGCGGGGCATTCGGACCGCTACGAGATCATGGTCTCGCACCCCGATGGGCGACCCCAGGCGACGTGCCGCTCGGCCGCGGGGCTGCCTACCCGGCCGTACGAGCTGTCTGAACGCGCCTACCCCGAGACCTACTCACCGTTTCT
>JAWWCR010000225.1:0-6849 GCA_033720355.1 Gemmatimonadota bacterium | reverse complement strand
ACCGTCTCGTCACGACCGACCTCGATTCGGCCGTCGCGGATGTGTCGGCGGCGAGTCTGCGCGCGAGCCCCGACGATTACATCGGCGTAAAGGTACGCTGGACGATCCAGTTCATCGCGCTCGAGTACGCGGAGCCCGAGAGGACGGACTTCTACGAGGGCGAGCCGTTCATCCTCGCGAGAGCGCCCGACCCCGCCGATGGGTTCGTGTACTTGACGGTCCCGCCCGAGCTGATCCCGGCGGTCGAAGGTTTCGACCCGCTCGAAGTGATCGATGTGCTCGCTGTCGTGAGGACGGGGCGGTCGGCGTTGATGGGTGTTCCCGTGCTCGATCTCCTGGCGCTGTTCTGACCCGCGACAGGGGGCCGCTATGAATCGTGGCAGGAAGCGCGTCGGCGAGTCGAAGATCGTCATGCCCGGGCCTCGACGGACGACGGAGAGCCGTCGTCGTCGCAGTCGACTCTACTGGCTCGTCGCGCTCATCGTTCTCGCCGCGATCGGCTGGCTCGGATACCGGGAGCTGGCCGGTGTGACGAGCGGCATCGTGGAGTTCAGCGGCCCCTGACGTCGCCCTGACGGGCGCGTCGCACCCCCTGTTGCGAGGGACGACACGGAGGCTATGTTCTCCGGCCCGACTTTCGGGTTTTATTCGGTTTTGTCGTCGCTTTCCGAAGGTGTGTCATGGATGGTCCCCGAAGATCGCCTCGCGGCAGCAGGATGGCGTCGTGTGTCTGGTTGCCCGGGTTCGAGCTCCAGCTCGAGCGGGCGCGGGATGCCGCTCTGGAGGGTGTTCCGCTCGCGTTGTGCGATACTGGCGCGGGGACCCGGCGGTTCGTCGAGCAATGCTGTACGCTCGCGATCTCGCAGGGTGTGCGCCCCGGAATCCTCGTCTCGCAGGCGATCGCGCTGTGCCCGTCGGTCGCGCTGCTCGAGCAGGACCCCGACTTCTACGACGCGGCCCGGCACAGGGTGCTCGACGTCCTTCGTCGCTGGAGTCCGGTTGTCGAGGTGTCGGCCGAGCGGGGTCGGGTCTTCATCGGGGTCGATGGGCTCGAGCGGCTCTACGGTCCGGCGGACCGTCAGATGGCCGATCTTCGACGCCGTATACGTGCGGCGTTCCCCCCGCGGTGCATCGCGGATGTCCGGCTCGGGTACGCTCCCGGGAAGTTCGCCGCCCGGGTCGCGGCGAACTCGGCGCGGCCGGGTGAGAGCGTGCTGGTGACGCGTCGCGATCTCGTGGCGTTTCTCTCGAGCCAGCCGGTCGGCGTGCTGCCGGTGTCGCCGCGCATGATCCGGCGGCTCGAGCGGCTCGGTGTCGAGCGGCTCGACCGGCTCATCGAGATCCCCGAGCCCGCCCTCGTCGCCCAGTTCGGCGCCGACGGCCGGCGGGCGCTCGCGTGGGCGAGGGGAGAGCGGGTCGACCCCGTCGTTCCGACCGAGGTCGAGCGTCCGATCCGGGTCTCGGTCGAGTTCCCCATCCCGATCGGGCAGCTCGAGATGGTGCACGCTGCGATCGACCGGCTGCTCGGCAAGGCGCTCGAGCGGTCGAGGAAGAGCGGCCGCAGCGTGCGGGGCGTACGTGTCTCGGCCCGGCTCGAAGACGCGGGATCGTGGTCGGTTCGCGGGGTTCTCAGGGATCCGACGAGCCGCGCCGACGCGCTCGGCGCGTTCATCCGTTCGCGTATCGCCCTCGCGCCCCCGACGAGGGCCGTGGAGGACCTCGAGCTCGAGTTCTTCCGCTTCGGCTCCGCGACCTCGCAGGTGGATCTCTTCGCTCCGAAGGAGAACGCCCCTCGCGCACGCGGGTCGATCGAGACGGCGGAGGGGGATGTGCTGCCCGAGCTCAGACGCGCATCGCGGCACCTCGAGCTCCGAATGGGCGAGGGGATGCTCTACCGGGTGCTCGAGCTCCAGCCCGATTCTCGCATCCCCGAGCGGCGTCACGCGCTCCTCGAGCTGGCGTCCTGACGTGGCGGGCTACGGTGGACCCGGCGGGCGGACCGGGCGGGCGGGACGGGTCGGCCGGTTGCGGCCGCTGAACCGACCGAAACCCGTGCACGTCGTGCCGTCCGACGGCGGCTCTCCCGCCCGGCTGCGCGTGAAGGGCCGCGTGAGACGGGTCGAGTCGATCCTCGAGACCTGGCGGATCGACGACGAGTGGTGGAGGGAGCCGATCTCCCGCGAGTACTTCTCGATCCTCGTCGAGGGCGGTGGCCACCTGACGGTCTACCGGGATCTCGTCGAGGGTCGCTGGTACCTCCAGCCCGACTGAGTCGGGGGGTGTGTCGATCGGTGGTCGGCCGCGGGGTCGTCGTATGAGTCCGTACGGTGCGTGCGGGGAGTACGTCGAGCTCCACGCGCATTCCGCCTACTCTTTTCTCGACGGCGCGTCTCGGCCGGGCGAGCTGGCCGTGCGCGCCGCCGAGCTGGGCTACCGCGCGCTCGCGCTCACCGATCACGACGGTCTCTACGGGTCGCTCGAGTTCGCCCGGGCCGCGACCTCGCTCGGAGTCCAGCCGATCACGGGCGCGGAGGTGACGTTCTCATCGCCCTTCGCCGACGAGCGCGAAAACGAGGCGACGACCCCGCGAGCCACCGTTACGAACGGGACACGGGGCCGGGTCGACGCGAGCACTCGGCCCGACGAGACAGGCCCTCGTTATCACATGACGCTGCTCGCCGAGACCCCGGCGGGGTACGCGAACCTGTGCCGGCTCATCACGCGCGCGCACATGGAGAACGAGCGCGGCGACCCGCGCGTCTCGCTCGAGGCGCTTCTCGAGCGGCCCGAGGGGCTCATCGTCCTCACGGGGTGTCGCCGGAGTCCGATTCTCGCCGCGCTCGATCGGGGGACGCGCGAGGCGGAGGCGTTGTTCGGTCGTCTCGTCGACGTCTTCGGCCCCCGAAACCTGTACGTCGAGCTCCAGCACAACTCGGTACACGGCGACCGGACGCGGATGAAGACGCTCGGCGCGCTCGCCGACCGGTTCAGGGTTCCGGTCGTCGCGACGGGGAACGTCCACTACCACGACCGCGACCGTCACCGTCTCCAGGACGTGCTCGTGGCGATCCGCAACCGGACGACGGTCGAAGACTCGCACGAGCTCAGACGTCCGAACGCCTGTTTCCACCTCGCGTCGGCGAACGAGATGGCGTGGCGTTTCGAGACCCGGCCCGACGCGGTCCTCAACACGCTCGTCATCGCCGAGCGGTGCAGCGAGTTCGATCTCACGCGCGATCTCGGCTACGAGTTCCCCGATTTCGTGGGAAGCGGCCGCGCACCCGCGATCAGGGTGCTCGCCGAAGTGTGCCGCGCCGCGTTCGAGGTGCGGTATCCGCGCGGGAATCCCGACCGGCCCGAGGCCGAGCGGCGGCTGCAGGAAGAGATCGCGCTCATCGATCGGCACGACCTTCCGGGGTTCTTCCTCGTGTACCGCGACATCCTCGACCTCGCGCGCGACGTCGCGAAGAAGGTGCGCGGAGGGTCGGAGCCGCGCTCGCTTCTCCCGCCGGGACGCGGCCGCGGGTCGTCGGTCTCCTCCATCGTCTGCTACCTGATCGGGCTGTCGCACGTCGACCCGGTGAAGACGAACCTCTACCTGGGACGGTTCCTCAACGACGCGATGGGCAGCGTCCCCGACATCGACATCGACTTCCCGCGCGACATCCGCGAAGAGCTGATCCTCGCCGTGTACGAGCGGTACGGGTACGACCACGTCGGGCTCGTCTGCACCTTCCCGACCTACCGAACGCGGTCGATCGTGCGCGAGGTGGGGAAAGCGCTCAGCCTCCCGATGGGAGACGTCGAGAAGCTCGCGAAGCTGGCAGATCCCGGAGAGGACGGGATCGCGGGCGAGCTGGCCCGGATCGACGAGTTCCGCTCGAAGCTCGACGCGGCGCCGTGGCGCGCGTTCGCCGAGCTGACCGGGGAGATCCGGGGGCTGCCCCGGCATATCTCGCAGCACGTCGGCGGGATGATCATCTCGAGCCGGCCGCTCGTGGAGCTGGTTCCGCTCGAGCCGGCGGCCTGGGAGGGCAGGGTCCTCTGCCAGTGGGACAAGGACAGCTGCGACGACGCGGGGTTCATCAAGATCGACTTCCTCGCCCTCGGGATGCTGTCGCTCGTCGAGGAGGCGGTCGAGCTCATCGCCGACCGGCACGGCGAGGTGCCCGATCTCTCGCGGATCGACTACGAGGACGAGGAGATCTACGACCGCATTTGCTCGGGTGACACGGTGGGGCTCTTCCAGGTCGAGAGCCGCGCCCAGATCCAGATGGTGCGTCGCGTGCGCCCGCGGAACCTCGCGGATCTCGCGATCCAGGTCGCGATCGTCCGGCCCGGGCCGATCGTCGGCGGGGCGGTGAACCCCTACGTGCGTCGCCGCGAGCAACTGCGCGAGAACCCCGACTACGTCGTCCCCTACGATCACCCGCTGCTCGAGGAGGCGCTCGGCGAGACGCTCGGCGTCATCATCTTCCAGGACCAGGTGCTCCAGGTCTGCAAGTGTCTCGCGGGGTTCTCCGATGGACAGGCCGAGGGGCTTCGTCGCGCGATGAGCCGCAAGCGCTCGAAGGAGGCGCTGCTCGAGTACTGGGAGGCGTTTCGCGAGGGTGCGGAGGGGCGCGGGGTCGATCGGCCGACCGCGCAGAAGATCTTCGAGCAGGTCGTCGCCTTCTCGGAGTTCGGGTTCCCGAAGTCGCACGCCGCCGCGTTCGGACTGCTCGCGTTCCAGTCGGCCTGGCTGCGCGACCGCTACCCGACCGAGTACTACGTGTCGCTCTTCAACAACCAGCCGATGGGGTTCTACGCGCTCGACGCGATCGGGCGTGACGCGCGCCGGCACGGCATCGGGGTGCGGCTCCCCCATCTAAACATGAGCGACGTGCGGTGTACCCCCGAGGACGACGACCTTCGCGTGGGGCTCGGGTTCGTGAGAGAGTGGGGTACGGACGTCGCCGAGCACGTGGTCGAGGAGCGTCGAAGGGGCGGAGGGTTCGCGTCACTCCCCGATTTTCTGCGGCGCACGCCCGCCACGCTCAAGCGGGGCGCGATCGAGAACCTGATCTGGGTGGGTGGGATGGACGTCTTCGGGCTCGACCGCCGCGAGCTGCTGTGGCAGACCGGGCTGTGGCTCGGTCCCGAGACCGAGACGGAAGCGGAGCGCCGGCGCCGCGAGCTGGCCGCGAGCGGGGCGGGGATCGCCCGCGCGACCCCGCCGATCCGCGGCCGTCGCTCGACCGACCGGGCCGATCACCACCAGACAGAGTTGCCCTTCGACGAGCCCTACGCGGATCTCGCGTTCGCGGGAACGAGCGACATGGAGCGGCTCACCGCGGAATACCGGATCCTGTCGTTCGCCGCGAAGCACCACCCGTTCGCGCTCGTGCGAGACCGTCTGCCGCGCGGGACGATCTCGTCGGAGACCTTCGAGGCCCTGCCGAACCGGACCGACGTCCGCGTCGCGGGGATCGTCGTCGCCCGACAGCGGCCGCACACGGCGAAGGGGTACATCTTCATCCTGATGGAGGATGAGGCGGGCCCGATCAACGCGATCGTCCGGCCCGAGCTGTACGAGAAGTGCAAGGGCGCGATCCGGCTCGAGCCGTTTCTGTCGATCGACGGGACGCTCCAGAAGGACGGCGCGACGTACAACATCCTCGCGACCGACGTGCGCGCGCTGCGGCTCGAGACGCCCGCCGCGCGCCCCACGCCCGCATCCGCCTCGAACGGCACGAGGGACGACGCGTTCGCGTATCTCGAGGCGATCCGGCACGACCCGCCCCCGACGATGAGTTGGGGCGGGGGAGGCGGGTGCGGCCGCTAGGCTCGCGGAGTAGAGTGCCGGGACTCCCGACGCCCGTCCCGCAAATGACGGTGGCCCCGTGGTTGCAGTCGGGCGCGAGGAGCGGCCGGTGATCGCGATGCCGATGACCGGCAGACTGGACAGGAGCCTTCGAGAGGCGAGATGACAGACCCGGCGGCGCGCGGCGCGCCGAAAATCGTCGACAAGCCCTGGGGGCGCGAGGTCTGGTACGCCCACAACGACCGCTACGCCGGCAAGATCCTCGAGGTCGATGCGGGGCACGTGTTGTCGCTTCAGAAGCACGAGGTCAAGCACGAGACCATGTACCTGCAGTCGGGTCGGATGAGGTTCACGCTCGGCGACGACGTCTTCGAGTGGCGGCCCGGCGAGGTGGTGGCGATCCCGCCCGGAAACGTCCACCGTATGGAGGCGCTCGAGGACAGCGTCATCCTCGAGGTGAGCACCCCCGAGCTGGACGACCTGGTGCGGCTCGAGGACAGGTACGGACGCGACTCCGACGACGCCTAGAGGCTTCTTCAGCAGCCTCCCGGCTCCCGACCCCCAGGAGGCGAACCATGCGACCCGAGCGGCCCGGCGACGACGCGATCCTCAAGCTGATCCACGCGTCGATGCTCGGTGGCACGCTCGCGTTCTTCGCCGTGGTGTACTTCCTCTACGGACGGGGCGGGGACTCCTCGCAGGCGGGTCCCCTCTTCCGCTGGGGGTGGCTCGTCGTGGCCGTGGCGGTCGTGTTCGTCATCGGCGTGGTGCGCGGGCGGCTGGGCCGGGGCGCCGACGCCGCTCAGGTGCGGGCCGGCGGGATCGTGATCTGGGCCCTCGCCGAGGCGGTCGGGCTGGTCGGGATGGTGTCGACGATCGTGACGGGCGCCCCGATGCCGGCGATCGGTGCGACGGTGATCGCCGTCTTCCTCATGTTTCACCATCGCCCCTCGCAGCTGGTCTGATGCGGCCCGGACTCAGCCGCCCCCCAGCTCGTCGATCGCTTCGAAGACCTCTTCGTGCGTAGCATGTCGACCGGTCGCCTT
>JAWWCR010000224.1:0-6921 GCA_033720355.1 Gemmatimonadota bacterium | reverse complement strand
CGCACCATCCCGGTCGAGCACAGCGGGCAGGATGGCTCGCCGCCCGGTCCGGAGTGCTCGCGATCGTGTGTCTCGAGGGCATCGCCGGCCTCGGCGTCCAGCAGGGGTCCCGGGTTCTCGTCGCTCACGTATGTTCTCTCCGGCGCCGACGCGGGATCGGCGGGTACAACCGGTTCTTCTGGAGGAGCGGGTGGACGATACCGGACCAGCAGCGACCTCGGCCAGCCCGGCCGGGACCGAGGACCTCGCCCGGAACTACCGCGACGAGTTCCCCATCCTCGGGCGGAAGACCTACCTCAACTCCAACTCGCTCGGCGCGTTGTCGAAGCGGTCGATCGCCGAGCGTCACGAGTTCGAGCGTCTGTGGAACGAGATGGGCGCGAGCGCGTGGTACGAGATCTGGTGGAACAAGCTCGAGCGCCTGCGCGCCATGTACGGGATGACGATCGGCGCCCCGGCCGACTCGATCGCGCTCATGCCGAGCGTGTCGGGGGCCCTCGCCGGCGTCTCGGGGGGACTCCACGCGGCGGGCGAGCGGCGGAGGAAGATCGTGATCACCGCGCTCGACTTCCCGACGCTCGGCCACCACTACTACTCTCGCGAGGCGCTCGGTTACGAGGTGGTCGTCGTCCCCAGCCGCGACGGGGTCACGGTGCCTCTCGAGGCGATCCGGCGCGCCGTCGACGAGGACACGCTGCTGCTCGCGACCTCGCACGTCTTCTTCACCTCGGGCACGATCCAGGATGCGGGCTACCTCGCCGAGATAGCGCACGACGCGGGTGCGTACATTTTACTGGACGCATATCAATCGAATGGACAGGTGCCTATCGACGTCCGTCGACTCGGTGTGGATTTCCTGACGTCGGGCAGCCTGAAGTGGCTATGTGGCGGGCCCGGAGCCGCCTATCTATACGTGGATCCCGATGTGGATATCGTCCCGACCACCCTCTCGTGGTTCGGTGTGGAAAACCAGTTCGGCTTCGATCTGAGGGCGAAACCGCGCTCGGATGCGCGCCGCTTCGAGCTCGGGACACCGGCCGTCGGGTGTGCCTATACGGCAGTCGGAGGCCTCTCGATCGTGCTCGAAGCCGGGATCGAGCGGATCCACGAGCGGAACCGGGTGCTCGCGCGCGACCTGCGCGAACGGCTGGCCGACGCGGGGTTCGATCTCCACCAGGCGGACGGCCCCGACGTGCGGTCGGCCCTCGTGCTCATCGAGCACGTCGAGGCGCAGGAAGCCGTGAAGTGGCTCGCCGAGAACGACGTGATCGTCGACTCGCGCGGCAGCCTCGTCCGGTTCTCGCCGCATTTCTACAACACGATTGACGACAACGCGCGCGCGGTCGAGGTGCTCGTGGAGATGGACACCTGACCGCGGGAGGCGGCCGTCCTCGCCACCGGCTCGCGCCGGCCGCCTGGATCGCGGTCGGTCTGGCGGCCTGTACCGGCGATGCCGACGTCGCGGAGGCGATCCGGGAGGACGGGGTCCCGACGGAGACGTTCACGACGTGGTCCCACTATCTGGGCGACCCGGGGCGCTCGCATTACTCGACGCTGAGCCGGATCGACACCACCAACGTGGCCTCGCTCCAGGTCGCCTGGAGCTATGCGAGCGGAGGGCTGGAGGACGGGGTCGCGACCGAGATCCAGCACAACCCGCTGATCGTCGATGACGCCCTCTTCGGGACGAACCCGCAGCTGGAGCTCTTTCGGCTGGATGCGCGCACGGGTGAGGAAATCTGGCGAATCGAACTTCCGGAGGACGACATGCCCTCCTGGTTCGGCCGCTCCCGCGGTCTGATGCGGTGGGTCTCGGAGGATGGCGAAGACGAGCGTCTCTACTTCGGTGCAGGCCCCTACCTGTATGCCGTCGATTCGGGGACGGGGACGCCGGTCGCTTCATTCGGAGACGAGGGGAAGGTCGATCTGCGCGAGGGTCTCGGGCGCGATCCCGAACGGATCCTCGTCGGCATGAACACGCCCGGCGCCGTCTTCGAGGACCTCCTCATCGTGGGGATGCGCGTCCACGAGACCCCGGGCGCCGCGCCCGGTCACGTGCGCGCCTACGACGCCCGGACCGGTGAGCCCGTCTGGACCTTCCACACAATCCCGCAGCCCGGCGAGCTCGGCTACGAGACCTGGCCACCCGACGCGTATGCCCACGCCGGGGGCGCGAACAGCTGGGCCGGGATGGCCCTCGATGTCGCGCGCGCCATCGTGTACGTGCCCACCGGCTCGGCGGCGTTCGACTACTACGGGGGCGACCGTGCCGGGGACAACCTCTTCGCCAACACGCTGCTCGCGCTGGATGCACGCACGGGTCGTCGAATCTGGCACTACCAGTTCGTCCGCCACGACCTGTGGGATCGCGACCTGCCGGCTCCTCCGAACCTCGTCACGCTCGAGCGGGATGGGCAGCGGATCCCGGCCGTGGCCCAGATCACCAAGAGCGGACACGTCTTCGTGTTTCATCGCGAGACCGGCGAGCCGCTCTTCCCGATCGAGGCCGTCCCCGTGCCGGCCTCGCAGGTGCTCGGAGAGGTCGCCGCCCCGACGCAGGCCCTGCCGACGCGACCGGCACCCTTCGGGCGGCAAGTCCTCACCGAGGACATGCTCTATACGCCCGACGCTCCGGCCGCGATCTCGAACCTGATCGGTAGCGGCTCCGATGGTGAGTTCACGGTGCGCGAGATCTTTCGGCAGCTGACCTCCGCGGGCCAGTGGGCCCCGCCGGACACGGCCGGTGTCATCGTCTTTCCCGGGCTGGACGGTGGGGGTGAGTGGGGCGCCGCGGCGGTCGACCCGACGCGCGGGATCATGTACGTGAACGGAAGCGAGATGGCGTGGATCGTCCAGCTGGAGCGCATCGATCCGGAGTCGGGACGGGGTGAAGCCCTCTTCCGCATGAACTGCGTTCGCTGCCACGGCGGCGTCGACATGCCCGAGGGCGTCGCGGTCGGTACCCCGCTCGGCGGAGTCGGCGAGCGGATGGCGGCCGATTCGATCGGCCGGGTCATCCGGGCTGGTCGGAATGCCATGCCGGCGCATCCGCAGTTCTCCGATGAGGAGCTGGCCGACCTGGTGGCCTATCTGGTCGACCCCGAGACCTCTCCGACCAATGCGATCGGCGAAGCCGGCGTTCCCTACGGACTGTCGATCCTCGGCCGTTTTCTGGATGCGCGCCGAAAGCCCGTGGTCGAGCCGCCGTGGGGCACGCTCAACGCGATCGACCTCGACACGGGTGAGACTCTGTGGCGGGTCCCCCTGGGGAACGACGAGGATATCGATGACCCGGCGCACCCCGTGACGGGGACGGAGAACTACGGAGGCCCGGTCGTCACCGCCGGCGGGGTCGTCTTCATCGCCGCGACGAACGACGAGAAGATCCGCGCCTTCCACGCGCGCACGGGCGAGCACCTGTGGGAGGCCGATCTCCCGGCCGGTGGATACGCGACGCCGGCGACCTACGAGGCGGGCGGGCGCCAGTATCTGGTGATCGCGTGCGGCGGCGGCAAGATGGGTACGCCGTCGGGTGACCGTTACGTGGCGTTCGCGCTTCCCGACTCCGGGGGATAGGCCGGTGTGATGGCCGACAGATCATCGACGTACGTTCTTCAGGGGGGAGAGAAGGCCGCCGAGCGGCTCGAGACACTCGCCGCCGCCGCCTGGCGGGGGACGGAGCGCCTGCTCGGCCGCATCGGAGTCGCGCACGGGTGGTCGTGCCTCGACGTGGGGTGCGGAAGCGGCGATGTGGCGATTCGTCTCGCCGATATCGTGGGCCCCGAGGGTCGGGTCGTCGGTGAGGACTTCGACGAGGGCATCCTCGACGTGGCGCGGTCCCGCGCGCGGCGCGAGGGGGCTCGCGTGGAGTTCGTCGCGGGGAGCATCCTCGATCGCGCTTCGGGCGAAGCGTGCGATCTCGTCTACGCCCGGTTCCTGCTCTCCCATCTGGCGGCCCCGATGGACGCGCTCGCGCGGATGCTCGGGTCGGTCCGGCCCGGCGGCATCGTCGCGGTCGAGGACGTGGACTTCCACAGCCACTTCTGCTGGCCGCCGGGCGAGGCGTTCGCCCGATACGACGCGCTCTATCGAGAGACGGCCCTCCGGCTGGGCGCCGACCCCCTGATCGGTCCGAAGCTGCCGGGCATGTTCCTCGACCTGGGGCTCGAGGATGTGGGGCTCGAAGTCGTCGAGCCCCTCTTCCACGAGGGCCCGGGGAAACGCATGCCCGAGCTCACGATGGAGCATATCCGTGGGGCGGTCGTCGAGACGGGGGCGGCCACGGACGAGGAGGTGGACGCCATCGTCGCCGAGCTCGGTCGCCTGCGTCGCGACCCGCGCTCGGTAATGGGCTTCCCCCGAGTCTTCCAGGTGTGGGGCCGGCGCCCGGGGGCTTGACGCGACACTACCGCCCGTCGAACGCCACCTGGCCGCGCAGAACGACCATCGCGATCGCCTGCGTGTTCCGGATCTCGTCGATGGGCGAGGCGTCGAGGACGACCAGGCTCGCCTCGTCGCCGACCGACACGCCGTAGTCGCGACCCAGGAAGTCGCCCGCGGTGGTCGTCGCCGCGGCGAGCGCGTCCCACGGCGACAGACCCGCCTCGACCAGCCGGATCAGCTCGCGGTGCACCGACCAGCCCTGGAAGATCCCCCAGTTGCCGGCATCGGTCCCGGTGAGCATGGGGACGCCGGCTTCGTGCAGACGGCCGACGGACGCGAGCGCCTCGGCTTTCCCTGCCTCCTGCGCGGCGACCCATCGGCGGGCCGGCTCGTCGAGCGTCTCCGGGCCCGAGGCGTACACGGAGCGCACGGCTTCGCTCGACACGGCGGAGAGGAGCGGCGCCTCGACGAGCTCGGGGTGACTGAAGAACTCCGAGAGATCGGTATGCACGACGAGTGTCGGGATGTGATAGGTGCCCCGCGTCGCCATCAGCTCCACGACGTCGTCGGGCACCGACCCGTCCCGCGGGACGTGCGTCACCGCGTCCGCGCCGGCGAGAACCGCGTCGCGGACGTCCGCCCACGTCCCGACGTGCACGACGGTCGGCAGCCCCTGCCCGTGGGCGGCCGCGACGAGGGCTTCGAGCGTGGCCCGGTCGATCGACGGCATCGTCGTGGGACCGTAGTCGAAGTGGTCGTAGACGACCTTGACGACATCGGGCCGCTTCGGAGCGAGCTCGGCCATGTGGCGTCGGGCGTCATCGGGCGTATCGATGAGCCGCGTCGGGATCCCGTACTCGCTGCAATGGCCGTCCGTAGCAGTGAGACACGGACCCGCGGCGAAGATCGCCGCCCCACCGAGCTCGCCCTCGCGCTGCCGGTTCCGCAGCATGAAGAGTGAGTTCTCCTCGCCGAACAGATCGAGAAACGCCGTGACGCCGGCGCGCGTCACCCGCTGCGCCGTCTGCGCCGTGCCCATCCCATCGAAGGCGCCGTCCGGGGCGGCGTTCCCGAACGAGTGGGTGTGCATGTCGACGAGCCCCGGGATCACCCACTTCCCGCCGAGATCGATCCGCTCGCCCGGCGCGTCGGCGGGCGCCGCCTCACCCGTCCCGACGATCCGGCCATCCTCGATCCACACCGCACCCGCCATCACGATCCGGGTCGCCGGATCGACGATACGGGCGTTCGTCAGCACGAGGTCCTGCGCTGAGGCGCGCATCGGAATCGCGGCCAGGACCGCCGCGGCGGTGAGACAGATCCTCGCCGGGAAGCCAGCGGATCGCACCGGTCTGAGCATACTGGAGCTCCGTCGTGAACGGACGCCGCCCTGTCGACGCCTCCTCACCCTACGTCCTCAACTCGCTGTCGGTTCTGGCGACCTCCCACGTGCCGCCGAAGTGGTCGGCGGCGAGCTCGCCCGACATCCCCTCGGCCGTCACTTCGCCGGTGAACCGGATGGGTCGCGGACCCCAGTGGATCGTGAACTCGATCCGCGACCCGTCGATGACCACGTCGGTCGCCCGCTGCGGGTCGCTGTTCGGGTAGGCCGAGCTCGTGGTAGTCACGGTGAGCTGCCACGCGTCGTCGACCCGCTCGAAGGAGAGCCGCGCATCGCCGCCGTCCTGGCCGGTCGCGTACTGTCCCTCCCAGAGACCCGCGACGTCCGCATCGTCGATCTGGGCGGTCGCGGGCGCCGCCACGAGTATCGAGATGGTCAGCGCCGCCAGACACGCGGTCGCCGTCCTGTTCAACTTCTTCATGGGACTCTCCGTTCTTGCGTCAATCGGTCCTCAACACCTCGGTCGGGTCGGTGCGGCTGGCACGCCGCGCCGGGACGTACGTCGCCGCGAGACCGATCAGCCCCAGCCCCAGCAGCGACGCCGCGAGAGTCGTCGGATCCGTCGGCGAGAGACCGTACAGGAGACCGCGCAGGAAGCGGGTCAGGGCGAGCGCCGTCACCAGCCCGAGACCGAGCCCGAGGGCGAGCAGCCGGCCGTTCCGCGCGACGAACAGCCGCGCGATCCGTCCGGGTGTGGCGCCGAGCGCGAGCATGATCCCGATCTCCGGACGTTGCCGCGCGACCGTGTAGGCGCCGAGCCCGTAGACGCCCACCGCCGCGATAGACAGCGCCACCACGGCGAACGCGACCAGCAGGATCGCGTAGAACTGCCGCTCACGCTCCGCCCCGGCCCGCAGCTCTCGGAACGCGTACGACGCCCCCATCGAGAGGGCGGCGTTCACATCCCACAGCCCTTCCTTCATCGACTCGATGAGCGTCTCGGGCTCGACGGAGGTGCGCGCCGCGAAGAGGAGCGCCCCGTTGGGGCTCTGCTGGTGGGGGATGTAGATGCGCGGCCCCGGGTCGGTGTCGAGGGCGCCGTGCCGGACGTCGCCGACGACGCCCACGACCTCGGCGGACACGGGCGGACCGGCGAACGACAGGGTGATCCGCTCGCCGACCGGGGAGCGGTCGGG